>NZ_FOOQ01000001.1:1112076-1482769 GCF_900113245.1 Halopelagius inordinatus | reverse complement strand
CGTCCGCGAGGCGTTGGTCACGTCGGTGATGTGCTCGCCGGTGAGTTTGTAGATGAGCCACGAGTCGATGGTGCCGAACATCAACTCGCCCTGTTCGGCCCTGTCGCGGACGTCGTCGGGGCGCATCCGCTGGAGCTTTATCTGGTCGGTGTTGTCGAGTAACCACTCTGCTTTCGTCGCCGAGAAGTACGCGTCGGGTTCGAGGCCGGTTTTCCCGCGGACCCACTCTTCTTTGCCCTCGTCTTGGAGCTTTTCGACGCGGTCTGTGGTGCGTCGGTCCTGCCAGACGATGGCGTTGTTGAGAGGACGACCGCTCTCTGGGTCCCAGATGAGGGTGGTCTCGCGTTGGTTCGTTATGCCGATGGCGTCCAGTTGGTCTGCACCCAAGTCGGCGTTCCGCAGTGCCTCCTCTACGACGTCTTTCGTGCTCTCCCAGATCTCCTCTGGGTCGTGTTCGACCCATCCCGGTTCCGGATAGATCTGTTCGTGTTTCTGGTAGGCGTTTGCGACCACCTTCCCGCCGTGGTCGAACACCATGAATCTCGTTCCCGTCGTTCCCTGATCGACCGCCCCGATGTACGTGTCTTGTGCCATGTGTCACCAACTCCGTCCCGTGACGGGTCGAACCCGCCGCCGAACGTGCTAACAAATCACTAGGTAACCCATTAAATGTTTCCTCAGCAATATGAACGAAATTCCGAGCACTATCGCCTCTAGACCGCTATAATCTGACTTTATTCGAATTTGATGGATCACCGCCAGTTCCAAACCGTCGACTCCCTAACGTCTACTGATGGCACACACGACTGAGGTTCTCGTCGTCGGCGGCGGCGCAACCGGAACCGGAATCGCCCGTGACCTCGCACTCCGCGGTATCGACGTGACGCTGACCGAACGACGCGGAATCGCGGGGGGCACGTCCGGTCGGTCGCACAGTCTCCTTCACAGCGGTGCCCGGTACGCGGAGGCCGACCCGGTCGGTGCCGAAGAGTGCATCGAGGAGAACCGCATCCTGCGGCGCATCGCGGGCGAGTGCATCCGCGATAGCGGCGGTCTGTTCGTCCAACTCGAAGACGACGACCCGGAGTACTTCGACGAGAAGTACGAGGCCTGCCGAGAACTCGACATCCCCGCCGAGGTTCTCGACGGTGACGAGGCGCGACGCCGCGTTCCGGACCTCTCTGCGAACGTCGTCCGCGCGATGGCCGTTCCGGACGGCGTCGTCTACCCCTCGCGCCTCGCCGCCGCCAACGCGGCCGACGCCCGCGACAACGGAGCGACCGTACTCACCCACACCCCGGTCGAGGGGATGACGGTCGAAGAGGGTCGAATCGTCGACGTCGAACTCGACGGCGCAGAGAGCGTCGAGGCCGACTACGTCGTGAACGCGACCGGGACGTGGGCGGGCGGAGTCGCCGCGATGGCCGGTATCGACGTCGAGATGCAACCGAACAAGGGCGTGATGGTCTCGGTGTACTACGACGGCCTCGAACCGGTGTTGAACCGGTGTCGCCCCCCCGCGGACGGCGACATAATCGTCCCGCACGACCACCAGGTGATTCTCGGGACGACGAGTATCGACGTGGACGACCCCGACGACGTCCCCGAGGACGACGCGGAGGTAGAACGGATGTTCGAGGAGTGTTCGAAGATGCTCCCGTCGGTAGCGGACGCCGACGTCGCCCGGACGTGGTGGGGGGTCAGACCGCTCTACGCGCCCGACGAGGCGAGTCGCGAGGGGTCTCGCGGCATCTCGCGGGGGTTCTTCCTCGTGGACCACACGGAGGGGGGAGTCGAGAACTTCGCGAGCATCGTCGGCGGGAAACTGACCACGTACAGACAGATGGCCGAGCAGATGTCCGACTTCGTCGCGGACCGACTCGGCGTCGACGCGGAGTGCGTCACGGACGAACGCCCCCTGCCGGGCGCCGACGACCCGGAACGACTCGACGCGTTCGTGGAGGCGTTCGACGCCCGGTCGCCGAGCGACGAGGACGTTCTCAGCCCGTCGGTGCGAAGAGAGGACTGAGCGGGACGAGGAACAGGCCGAAAAACGCCGCGAACCGCGCGAATCGTTCCTCAGACGAGCGCGTCTTCTATCAGTTGGAGGGGGTGCTCGATGTCGTAGCCGGTGCCGTGTTCCATCTGCATCGAGCAGGTCGGACACTCGGTCATGCCGACGTTCCCCTCGGCGTGGTCCATGTGGTCGAACATGTCTTCGCCTATCTTCATCGACGTCTCGTACTTCTCTTCTTTCCAGCCGTAGGTGCCGGAGATGCCCGAACAGGAGTCGCCGACGTCCTCTATGGTGACGCCGTCCACGTCGCGGAACAGTTCGACCGCCTGCCGGTCGAGCCCCTGATTCCGGGCGTGACACGGCGCGTGGTAGGCGAACGACCGGTCCGAGACGGAGGCATCGGCGAGTTCGCCCTCCAGGTCCTCGTGGATGCGGAGATACTCCATCGCCTCGTAGGTGTGCGACGCCAGGTCCTGGATGCCGTCTATGTCGAACAGTTCGGGGTACTCCTGTTTCAGCGACAGCGAACAGGAGGTACAGGAGGCGATGATGTCGTACCCCTCGGGGATGAGGCCCGCGAAGTTCTCGACGTTGATGCCCGCCGCGCGCTTTGCGTCGTCTAACATCCCGTTTGCGAACATGGGCGTCCCCGAACAGCGCTGTTGGGGGACCACGACTTCGTAGCCGAACTCCTCGAAGACGCGGACCATCGCCTTGCCGACTTCCGTCGTGTTGTAGTTCGAGTAACAGCCGTGGAAGTAGGCGACGCGCTTTTCCTCGGAGCGAACCTGCGGGCCGCCGCGTTCTTGCCACCACTCGCGGAACGTCTGCTCTGCGAACTCGGGGAACTCCCGTTCGGACGTGACGCCGAGCGTCTTCTCCATCACCCACCGCGCGGGGCCGAAGTTCATCGCGAAGTTCGCGAGACGCGGCACCTTCGACGCTATCTCCGCCGACGTGCGGTAGTTCGAGAGGATGCGGTTGCGGATGTACTCGGTCGAGAGCTTGTCCATCTGCTCTTCGACGTACTCCCCGCGCGCGGTGTTGTGCATCTGGCTGAGAGGGACGCCCGACGGACAGGCGTCGTCACAGCGCATGCAGTTCGAACACGACATGATGGAGTCGTCTATGTCCTCGTCGCTCTTGCGCTTGAGACGCCACTGTTCTGGGCCTTGGAACTTCGGCCCGGGGAAGTCGTCGTTCACCTCCGCCACCGGGCAGGAGGTGTCGCACGACGTGCATTTATAGCAGTTGTCCGCGCCGGGTCTGAGGTCCATCCCCGCCCCGTCGTCGAACACTTGCACCGGTTCGAAATCGTCCTGTTCTGTCGGTCCGAGGTCTGCGTCTAGTGGTGATTCTGCGTCGCTCATCTACGTGCCTCCTCTCCCGCGCGGGTACCGGCGACGGCCGCCGTCGCGAGCGAGACACCGCTCGCGGAGTTCTCGCGGGCGGTGTTCGCCCCGCCGACGACGCCGCCGGCCGCGCGGAGGTTCTCGAACTGCGGTTCGCCTCTCTCGGTCGTCGGTCGCATCTCGCCGTCGGGGACGACGCCGAACCGCGCGAAGGCGTGGTCGCCGAACGCCGCCGACTCGGACCACTCGTAGCGGTCGTCGGGGTGCGGAACGTGAAGTCCGAAGACGGGTTCTTCGACCCGTTCGCGGTTCGACCGGATTCCCTTGCCGACGAGTCCCCCCGTCGCGAGGACGAACTCCTCGGCGTGGTAGGGGACGCGCTTGTGTTTTTGGTCCACGTAGACGACGTCTACGCGGCCGTCTGTGGCCTCGTAATCCACGACGGGGTTGCCCACCGACATGCGGACGCCAGCGTCGTCGAGTGCGTCGAACAGGATGTCTTCGAGCGTGAGACCGAGCAGACTCGGTGGCCCGGTCGGTATCTCGAACACCGCCGCACCGAGTCGGTCCGACAGGTCGCGTCTGACCTCTTCGGCGTGGTCGTCGCCGAGCATCGCCGGGAACCCCACGCGCGCCTCTCCGTCGAGTTCCTCTTTGACCGCCTCCGCGAGGGCGCGACGGACGCCCGTCCCGTCGACTCGTTCGTTCTTGTCGAGGGCTCTGGCGTACCGAGTCACCTTTGCGTCGGCGCGGAACGCCATCGGGAAGCGAAGCGTCGCGCCGCGGACGTTGAAGGGGACGCCCGACGCGGCGACGTGGTCCGCGGCGAGTGGCGCCTCGAAGTCGGTCAGCGACTCGAACCCGACAAAGAGCGCGTCCCCGTCGATGCTGGCGAGTCCGGGGGCGACCGACTCGGGGTAGCGAGCCGTCGGTTTCACCGTCCCGCCGTGGGTCGGAACGAGCGCGTTCGTCTCCGTGTGCCCGCCGCGGTAGGCGTCGCCCACCGCCTCGTCGAAGAGGCGCAGGCCCTCGCGGACGGCCTCCTCGCCGACGACGCTGTACGGGTGGTCGTCGGACAACTCGGCCATCGCCGCGAACGGGTCGGCGTGCGGCCCCTCCCCGTCCACGTAGCCGAGCACGTCTATCAGTCCGCTCGCCTGCCGGAGCGTGCTCTTTTTGTGCGAGAGAAGTCTGACGCTCGCGCCGGATTCGGCGGCGGCGAGTGCCGCGAAACTCCCGGCGAGTCCGCCGCCGACGACGAGGACGTCCTCACGAATCGGCATCGGTCTCTCCTTCGATTCCGCCGTCGGACCTCCGGTCTGACGTGCTCCCGACGCGGTCGGGACCGCCGTCCGTCGCAGCCCTGTCCGGCCCGCCTCCCGCCCCGCCCGAGGCGACGTCGGGGCCGGCGTCGAACGCGTCGAAGTCGACGCTCCCCTCTCTGGCCGCCGCGTCGCCGTCGCGGTTCATCGTCGTCGCGTGGAGCATGTGCTTCAGCATCGCTTGGGACAACTGCTCGCCCCAGAGGGCGTGCCGTTCGCCCTTCCAGCGCTCTTGGTACAGGTCATCGAACGAGTCGCGGACGACGAGTTCGTCGTACTCGGAGGACAGTTCGTTCGCCATCCGGTGACAGCACATCGCGCCCTGACAGTTGCCCATCGAAGCGCGGGTGCGGATGCGGACGGCGTTGAGGTCGGTCCCCGAGGCGTCGATGGCGTCCTGTATCTCCGCGCGTGTGACCGCCTCGCAGTCGCAGACGACGGGGTTCGGACCGTCCCATCCGCCGAGCACCTCGTCGGCGCGCGACCCGAGGCGCTGGGTGCTCCGCCGCCCGACGGGCGACCGGATGCCGAACTCCTCCATGTAGTCGTCCAGGACGGTGAAGTCCTCGGAGCCCGGAAGCGGAACCTCGGCGGTGCGGCAGTCGGCGTCGACGCCGAGTTTCCCGCAGACGTGGTCGGAAATCTGCTCCGCCATCATGCGGTAGGTGGTGAACTTCCCGCCGACGATGGAGGACATCCCCGGCAGGTCGTCTCTGTCGGCGTGGTCCAAGAGGAAGAAATCGCGCGTGATGTCCGTCGAGTCCGTCGTCCCCGTCCCCGGCGGTTCGTACAGCGGTCGGACGCCCCAGAACGAACGGATGGTTCGGGACTCCGACAGCACCGGAACCAACTCCGAGAGGGTGTCTATCATCATGTCCACCTCCCACCCCTCTTCGGGGTAGTCCTCCGGGTTTTCTACCTCTTCGTCGGTCGTTCCGAGGATGCACGTCGTCTCGTGCGGCACGACGATGTCCGCGTCGCCCTTCGGCCGACAGCGGTTGACGACGGTGTCCACCTGCCGGACGTTCATGATGGTCATGACGCCCTTCGAGGGGCGGACTTCCACGTCGACGCCGGCCAGGTCGCCGATTTGGCCGGCCCACGCGCCAGTCGCGTTCACGACGTAGTCGGCGTGAATCTCCTCTGTCGTTCCGGGTTGGCCGTGGACGTGCGGTCCCTCCCCGGACTGGTGTTCCACTTCGACGCCGACGATTTCCCCGCCATCGACGAGGACGTCTATCACCTCGGAGTGGGTCTCGATTCGCGCGCCGTGCTCTATCGCGCTTGCGGCGTTTGCGACGCAGAGGCGGAACGGGTCCACCGCGCCGTCGGGGACGCGGATGGCTCGCTTTACGTCCTCTGCGAGGTACGGCTCCATCTCCCGGGCCTCCTCGGCCGAGAGCACCTCGGCCGGAATGCCGCACTCGCGACAGCCCTCCAGTTTCTTCTCGAAGTAGTCGTCGTCGTCCTCCGGTCGCTGGACGAACAGCCCCCCGGTCATCTCGACGCAGTGGCTCGCGATTCGGCGTAGGACGCGGTTCTCCTCGATGCACTCTTTCGCTGACGCCTGGTCCGAGACGGCGTACCGACCGCCGCTGTGGAGCAGGCCGTGCATCCGACCCGTCGTCCCGTGGGTCAGGTTCCCCTTCTCGACGAGGGTGACGTCGAGTCCGCGCATCGCGAGGTCACGCGCGATGCCGCACCCGGTCGAACCCCCGCCGATGACGAGGACGCTCGGCGTTTCGGTCATCTCACTCCCGGATGGTTGGTCTCCCCCTACTTTATTTTACCTCTCAGCCCGACCCGTCCGTAAACTATCCGGACGACGAGCTCTCGGACCGACCCCCGACTCCTCTGCACCGTTTACGACGGTTCTCGACGACGGTTGCTTCACCGACCGACTCGATATCCGCGGAATTGTGACTGAACGATTGCAATAGTTACGAACGGTCGTCCGATCTGGATAGTTCGACGGCCGCTCGCTCGTACGGCTATCGACGAATACCGGCGGTTCGAGCGGTGTGTACGGTGATAGCTGCGATATCGACGAGAGACGAGCACGCGTCGAATTTTTATCCCCGGCCGGTGAACCGAGAGACGAACCACGGATCCACAGATGCGATTAGGAGAGCGGATCGAACGGCGGCGACGACGCGAAACCGACGCGAACCGGCTGGTTCGAGACCTCTCGGCGCTCGACCCGACGGTTCACCCCGACGAACCGACCGGGCGAGGGCCGACGCTCGAACGACTGCTCGACCGTCTCGACCCGGTGTTCACCGGCGAACTGCCGGCCGACACCTACGTCTACGGCCCGAAGGGGGCCGGGAAGTCGGCCGTCGTCTCCGCAGTTTTCGATCACTTCGCCGCGAGCACGCCACCCCGGCGGGCGGTCATCCACACGACCACGAGAGCGACGTCGCCGCCCGCAGTCGAGTTCGTCTACGTCGACGCCCGGTCGGCCGCGAGCGAGTTCGCCCTGCTCCGGGCCGTCCTCGACGCCGTCGTCGACGACCCCGTCCCGTCCGGCGGCGTCGGAACCGCCGCTTTGAGAGCGCGTCTCGAAGCGGAACTCGGCGACGACCGCCGCGTCGTCGTCGCAGTCGACCACGTCGGCGAACCGGAGACGCTCCCGGTCGGCCGCCTCGCCGACGTGTTCTCTCCCGTGTCGGAGTCGCTCTCGTACGTCGCCGTCGGACGCGCCGACCCGGCGGGCGACGCGGCCCTCGCGACGGTCGAAGTGCCGCGGTACGAACGGCACGCACTCGCGGACATCCTCACGAGTCGCACGTCGGACGGACTCGCCCGCCACGCACTCGGTCACGACGCCGTCAGTGAGGTGGCCGCGTGGGCCGACGGCGACGCTCACGACGGACTCGCGGCACTGTTCGCTGCGGCCGTCGCGGCGTCCGACGCCGGCGCGGAGGGCCGAATCGAACCTCGACACGTCGAATCGGGGATGGAGAGCGTTCCCGCGAACTGCTGTTCGCTCGGTCGCGTCAGGTCGCTCTCTTCGAGTCACCGCCGCGTCCTCTTCGAACTCGTCGAGTCGGACGACGCCGACCGCGAGTCGGTCACCTGCGCCGCGGCGACCATCGCCGACGCGCCCGCCGTCGACCTCTCTGCGGCTACGGTCAAACGTCTCCTCTACGAACTGGCGGAACTCGACGTAGTTCGTCGCGTCGCCGGGTCCGAGGCGGGCGATACGGGCCCCGGACGACCGCCCAGTCGGCCGGAACCGAACGTCCCGACGGGCGTCCTCGAACGCCTCGACGACCGGACGGTCGAACGGCGTGACCGAGACCGGTCGGCGGCGTAGCCTCTTTGCTCTCGGTCCCCGTCGTCCCCGCATGGACACTGCGGTACCACCGCTCGTGTTGGATATCGACGGAACGCTCACCGACGCCCCGGGGCGACTGGACCCGCGGGTGTTCGAGACGCTACCGACGTGGGGCGCGCCCGTCGTTCTCGCGACTGGCAAGGCGTTTCCCTACCCGGTGAGCCTCTGTCACTACGTCGGGATCGAACAGACCGTCGTCGCCGAGAACGGCGGCGTCGTCCTCGCCGCGGGCGAGGTGTCGTACAACGCCGACAAAGACGCCGCACAGGCCGCCGCAGCGGAGTTCGTCGCCCGCGGCGGCGACGTCGGATGGGGTGAGTTCGACGCCGTCAACAAGTGGCGCGAGACGGAGATAGCGGTGAACCTCTCGGCCGACGAGGACCTGTTGCGAGACGTCGCCGCCGACTACGGCCTCGAAGTGCTCGACACGGGCTACGCCTACCACCTGAAGACGCCCGGCATAGAGAAAGGCGACGGCCTCCGGACCGTCTGTGAGACGCTCGACCTCGACCCGGCGGAGTTCGTCGCCGTCGGCGACAGCGAGAACGACGCCTCGACGTTCGAAGTCGCCGGTCGGTCGTACGCCGTCGCCAACGCCGACGACGTCGCGAAGGCCGCCGCGGACGAGGTACTCGAAGAGTCGTACATGGACGGGACGCTCTCGGTCCTGCGAGAACTTCGCGACTGACCGTCTCTCGGCTACGTTCGGCCCGTCGCCGGTGCTCGCGGCGTCAGCTATCGCCGTCCGGACTCCCCTCGCCGGTCGACCGTTCCACCCACGACGCGAACGCGGGAAGCGCGTCCGCGTCGTCGAACCGTTCGATACACGGCACGTCGTAGGGATGTAACTCCTCGACTCTGTCTCGGAGCGCGGCGTACCCGTCTTCGGTCGTCTTCGCCAGCAGAATCTCCTCTGACTCCTCGTGCACGCGCCCGTCCCAGCGATAGACGGAGTCGCAAGGGACGCGGTTGACGCAGGCGGCCAGTCGTTCCTCGACGAGGGTCCGCGCGAGTTCCGGCGCGGCGTCGGGCGGGGCGGTGACGAACACTGTCGGCATACGCTCTCTGGGCGCGCGGAACGCTTCGTCGTTTCGCCCGGTTCGGTCTCAGACCTCCGCGGAGTCCGCGTCGTCGCCGAACGGAGAGAACGCGCCGTTTATGTCCCACTCGTGGATACAGTGGGGGTTTCCGACTCGTGGCGTCCCGTCCGTCTCGACGACGCGCCACGTCTCCTCGGTTCGGTCCCACTGTTCGGCTCGACCGCATCGCTCGCAGGTCCGGTTCGTCGGCGTGCGAAGTTTCCCGTCGGACATGGTGCTCACGTCGTACGGGGGCGTGCAACGAGTTAACGTTGACTTCCGCGGCAGCGGTCGGTCGTCGCCCCCCGTCTCGACGCCGTCGTTTCGGACGGATTCCGAGTCGAGATACGCTCACCGAAAGAAAATAATCCGTTCGTCTCGTAATATCGACCAAAGAGTGAGATTATGACTGTAGAAACGCTGGTGTTCTAGGTGTTTACAGATATTAGGTGTGTTTCAGGACAAACGTTAATAGATCCCCTCCGAATCCACTCGGTGTGGTGTTCAATAGCACGATAGACCCATACACACCGACCGAAGGCTACTACGAATGTCTCAGGTGTGGAACGCGGTTCACCGCCGAGTCCGCCGTCGCCTGCGCGGACTGCGGGAGCGAGGACGTGCGCAACATCTCGGTCCCGCGAGAGTGACCCTCTCGGCTCCGACCCACACCAGAACCACCGACTCCACCGACGTGTCGCGTTCTCCTCAGTCGAGGCCGCTTCCGGCGGCCGTTTCTTCGGTTCCGCCGTCACCTCGCGGACTGTCCTCGAAGTCGGCCAGTCCCGCGTAGTGGTCGACGAGGAGGACGGCGACGACGCCGCCGACCGCGGCGACGAGGAACACGGCGACGAGTTCGGTCGTCCACGCTCGGCCCATCTCGGCGAGTTGGTTGCCCGCGCTGACGACGGGCGCTCTGAGTGCGCCGACGATGAGAGCGATGAGGAACGCGAGCGTCGGCTTTCGGTGGTGTTCGAGTGCCCACCGTACCGCGTGCGCGACGGTGAACAGGCCGACCACCGCGCCGAGCATGAACGCGGTGACGATGGCTCCGTTCTCGACGACGGGCGCGGCGCTTCCGCCGCCGACGAGTCCGAGGAGGCCGTTGACGAACGCCTTCAGCGCGCCGGTCATGAACTCGTACTGCCCGAGGAGGATGAGGAGCAACGACCCCGAGAGCCCCGGGAGAATCATCGCGCTGATGGCGATGGCGCCGGCGACGAACGTCACCAGAGGTCCGGTTCCGAGGGCGGTTCTGGCGGTTCCGGAGACGACGAACGCGACGACGAACCCCGAAACTGCGGCGGCGACGCGCGCGGGCGTGTCGAGCGATATCTCGCTGAGGAGCACCCACGCCGAGGCGGCGATGAGGCCGAAGAAGAATCCGAACGTGGGGACGGGCATCTGGGTGATGCCGGTGTGGACGACGCGCGTTACGGTGACGACGGCCGTCATGATGCCCGCACCGAGGACGGCGAGGAACACGACGTCCATCGCGCGGAACGCCTCGGCGGCCCGAGTTCGGCGCCCCGGGAAGACGCCGCCCGCCGCGTCGAATATCCGGCGCGGCGAGACGTCCGTGACGGCGTCGATGAGTCGTTCGTAGATGCCGGTCAGAAGCGCGATGGTACCGCCGGAGACGCCCGGAACCGCGTCGGCGGTACCCATACAGAGTCCCTTCAGGTAGACGACGAGCCACGCGGTGAGAGCGGAGCGCGACTCGTCGGTGTCGTGAGACATGCGCCTTGCTTCGGCGTCCCCGTACTCCCGTGTTTCGCTTCTCGCACTCTCTCGGACTCCCGCCTCTCGCGCCGTGGGAGTAAGGAGAACGTTGAAACTGGCGGAGACTGACGTATCGCCCAATGAAGCTCAGCATCATCGGGAGCGGGTACGTCGGGACGACTATCGCGGCGTGCTTCGCCGAGGTCGGACACGACGTGGTGAACGTCGACATCGACGAGGACATCGTCGCGTCGGTGAACGACGGCGACGCGCCGATTCACGAACCCGGCCTCGACGAACTCGTAGAGAAACACGCGGGCGACAGACTCCGCGCGACGACCGATTACGACGCCATCCTCGACACCGACGCGACGTTTCTCGCGCTTCCGACGCCGTCCGAAGACGACGGCCACATCGACCTCTCCATCATGGAGGCCGGCGCGCGGTCCGTCGGCCGAACGCTCGCGGACAAAGACGGCTACCACCTCGTCGTCACCAAGAGCACCGTCGTCCCGACGACGACGGAGGAGGTCATCGCGCCTCTCCTCGAAGACGAGTCGGGACTCGAACTCGGCACCGACTTCGACATCGGGATGAACCCCGAGTTCCTCCGAGAGGGAAGCGCCGTCTCGGACTTTCTCGGCCCGGACAAAGTCGTCCTCGGCTCTCAGACCGACCGCGCGGCGGCGCTTCTCCGCGACGTGTTCGACCCCCTCGTCGAACGGGCCGGCGGGCCGCCCGTCGTCGAGACGGGCGTCCGCGAGGCGGAGATGATAAAGTACGCCAACAACGCCTTTCTCGCCTCGAAGATATCGCTCGCGAACGACCTCGCGAACATCTGCAAGGAGTACGGAATCGACTCCGAAGAGGTGTTGGACGCCGTCGGCCTGGACTCTCGAATCGGCTCTGCGTTCCTCGGCGCGGGCGTGGGGTGGGGCGGCAGTTGCTTCCCCAAAGACGTCGCCGCCATCGTCGCCGCGGCGCGGGACGCGGGCTACGAAGCCACGATGCTCGAAGCCGCAGTCGAGGTCAACGACAGACAACCCGTCCGGATGCTCGACATCCTCCGCGAGCACACCGACCCCTCGGGCGCCCGCGTCGCCGTGTTGGGTCTCGCGTTCAAGCCCGGAACCGACGACGTGCGCAACTCTCGGGCCATTCCCCTCATCGACGCCCTCCTCGACGCGGGCGCGGACGTGGTCGGCTACGACCCCGTCGCGACGGAGAACATGCGCGAGCACTTCCCGGATATCGACTACGCCGACTCTGCGGCGGACGCGTTGGCGGGCGCCGACGCCGCACTCGTCGTCACCGACTGGGACGAGTTCGCCGCACTGGACGACGAGTTCGACGCGATGACGGACGCCGTCGTCGTCGACGGGCGCAGCATCGTCTCTCGGCGCGACGGCATCGTCTACGAGTCGCTGGTCTAACTGCGAGTCCGACTCTCGACGCGACTCGGATTTTCTCCGCTCTTCGGACCCGACGCCGCCTCGCGGGCGGCACTCTCGCGACGCCGAGGGCCGCAACTCCGTCGAGAACGTCGAAAGAAGAAGAATCGACCGTCGAAGACGCTTACGCGGCGCGGGTCGCGGTCGACTCCGAAACCGCGGTCACGTCCCCGTCGGACGCGAGAGACGACTGCTCGCCGGAGTCGGACTCACCGCTCGACTCCGACCCCGAGTCGGACGACCCGGAGTTGATCTCTAGCTGCTCTGCGCTGCGTTCGAGTTCGACGCTGACGTTCCCGTCTTCCGCGCCGTTGACCTGTCCCTCCTCGACGGAGAGATTCGCCTGCTGGCTGACGACGTAGCCGCTCTCGTTGAGCGACGCGCCCGAGGAGATGGTGTACGGACCGGCCGCGCGGACGCTGACGTTCGTGTAACCGTTTTCGGGGCCGTACTCGTCGTAGCCCGTGGTGGCGTACGGCAGCGTCATGGTGAACTCGCCGTTCTCGTCGGCTTGCGCCCGTTGCGTGTACGTGAACGTCGAGTTCGACGTCGGGACGTTCATCTCGACGCTCGCCGTCACGTTCGCGTTCGCGGGCGCGCCGCTTCCGGACACCGTCGCGCCGGGGACGCGCTCGAACGTCTTCACCCACGAGGGGTCGCTGGGGAGCGTGGCCTGCGGTTGGACGCCCGCCATCCGGGCGTCGCCGTACAGTTGCCGGAGGTAGGCGTTCGACTGCGTCGCAGAGGAGTTCGACACCTTCGTGAGTCGGTAGTTCTCCAGCGCCGGGACGCGTTCGGACGGGTACGACCCGATGCCGCCTATCTGCGCGGTGCCGTCCTCGGCGACGTACTGACGCGCCGCGCTCATGTTGTCGAACGTCTTCACAGTCGTCTCGTTTCCGGTCGGTGCGGCCTTCACCGTCCTCTCACCGGAGCCGGAACTCACCGACTGCGGTTCCCAGTCGACGACGACGGGGCTCGGTTCGTGTGCGCTCCCGTGGTAGAGGTAGAGACGCGTCATCATGCTGTCGTAGTAGCGCTGATGACGAACGAGGAAGTTACCCTGGTACTGTCCCTCCTGGTCGAACCGGTATATCGGCTCGTAGAACTGGTTTTGCGAGACGTTCTCGGCGTCGTACCAGATGGTCGGCGCGCCGAACTTCGAACCGGGCGTCGCCATCTTCCAGTCGACCATCACGTACCGAGTCTGGTCGCCCTCGGTGCTCTGAGCCGCGAGAACGTCCTGTGCCTGCGTCTCGTTGGGCGCGAGAAGGAAGTTCGCCGCCGTGGTGGCTCCCTGCTGGAACGGGTTGGCGTTCGGGATGCGGTCGCCCATGACGGTGATGAAGTGGCCGTAGTCCCACCACGACATCACGCCGTACGCGCCGTCGGGATACTCGTAGTCGTCGGTGTACTCGTACGTCCCGTAGTACTCCATCTCGTTGGACGCGCCGCCGAATCGACCTTCGGCGGGCGTCTGTTCGCTCATCCACTCCAGACTGCCCTGCCACTCGGTCGCCTCGCCGGGGTTCGCCTGGCCGGCGGTCTCCCACGCGTTCGAGGATTGGTCGAACTGGGCGTTGCCGGTACTTCGGACGCCGAGCGGAACGACCAACACCGGCGTCAGGATGAGCATCAGGGCCGCGGCGACGGCGAGTACCTGATACGCCGAGATGTCGTCGAAGCGCGAGACGCTGTCGAAATCGAGGTAGGTGGAACCGAGGAACTGGCCGACGAAGTACGCGTTCATCACCGCGACGCCGACGGCGAGGTAGTAGTTGAAGCGAACCTGCGTGAACGCCGCCGAGGTGATGAACGCCACCCAGACGAGAACGAACAGGTGTTCGGGCTCGTACTCCGCCTGCAGGACCGCTCCCAAGAAGAGCAGAGAGACGATACCGAGGCCGACGAGCGACGGTGCCACGCCGAGTGCGCCGCCGATGGCTGCCGGAATCCCGGGGACGAGAAACAGCAGACCGATGACGGCCAAACCGCCGACGACGTATCCAATCTTCCGGGTGTCGCCGCTTCGGATGTGTGGTTTGATGGTCAACCAGACGGCCGCAGCCAGACCCGTGAAGAACGTGAACCCGTACTCGCTTATGATGCGGTTCACCGCGGTCATCTGCAACCGCTGGAGGGTGCTCTGCGAGAGGAACGGCTGCGCCTCGCCGATGGTGCGCGTCTCCGCGCCCGCGCTGAACCCGACCGTCCGGAGCAGGTTTCGGGTGATGCTGTCGAAGACGCTCGGGAGGACGACGGCGAACAGGCCGAGTGCGACGGCGAGCAGTCCGAAGACGGCGACCGGGAACGCCCAGTCGTCGAGTCCTCTGTCCTCTATCTGCCGTGCGAGGGCGGCGAGAACCACCGCGCCCGCGGCGACGCCGAACGCAAACAGCGGCTGCAGGAGCGAGAAGCCGGTGACGCCGAAGCCCGGCTCTTCTATGAGCAGGACCATGACGAGGCCCGTCACCGCCATGGAGACGGCACCGACAAAGAGCGTGTGTTCGGGCGTCTTCTCCTGCATCACGTCGCTCACCGACTGGAAGACGAGGTAGATTCCGAAGATACCGATGAGGAGGATGCCCGGCGGCCAGACGGCCAGATACAGCGCCATCGCGACGCCCGCGACAACCGCCCACGTCGTCGGCGCTCGAAGCGCGTCTCGGTCGCGGGCGGAGACGAGTTCCCAGATGGGTTTCTCGCGGTCGGCGACGGTGAGTGCGACCATCGTGGCGGCGACTGCGAGGCCCATGAACAGCGGTTCGGCGACGTTGTGGTCGGCGAAGCCGACGAGGCCGCGCCGGAGGAACGTCCCCGGGAGCAACATCAGGATGACCGCACCGAGCAGTCCGCCGATGCGCCCGCCGAGGCGCTTACCGACGAGGTACGTCGGGATGACCGTCAACGCGCCGAAGACGGCCGGGGCGACCAAAAGCGTCTTCGCGACGAGCGCGGAGGAGGGGTCGCCGAGTCCGACGATAAGCGCCGCCGTCGCGACCAGTTGGTCGTACAGCGTACCGAACTGACCCGCCAGAGTCCCGTACGGGAACCCGGTCCAGGGGTCGAACGGCATCGTGAAGGGCCAGTTTCTGACCGTGTAGTTCACCTGGCGGAGGTGGTACCAGGCGTCGTTACCCGCGAAGTAGACGGACCCGTCCCGAACGAACTTGTCGTACGCGCGGAGACGTATGGTGAGCATCACCGCGAAGATGACGGAGAGGACGGCTTTCGGATAGTGTCTACGGAGGAGACCGACCACCGCCGGGGAATCGTGACGGCTCCCCAACGCGGAGGTGCTCTCTCGCTGTTCGTCGCTCATTGTGTAGAGTGGTCTTGGTTTGACGCATAAGCCTTATGATGACCGATTTGCCCGTGTTCGGGGTTCTCGGACGCTCTGGAAGGGTAACGCTTATTCGGACGCGTTCGGAACGCACCGCAAATGAAAGTCTCCGTGGTGGTCTGTACGTACTCGATGGACCGCTACCCCTCCTTCTCCGAGGCGGTCGAGAGCGTCCTCGCACAGAGCTACGAATCCATCGAGGTGGTTCTCGTCGTCGACGGGAACGAAGCGGTGTTCGCGCGCGTCGAGGAGGACTTCGGCGACGTGGAGAACGTCGTCCTCCACTGCAACGACGAGAACCGCGGTATCTCCTACAGTCGGACCAAAGGCGCGAAGATAGCCACCGGCGACGTCGTCGCGATGATAGACGACGACGCGACGGCCGAACCCGACTGGATAGAGAAACTCGTCCGAACGTACGAGGAGAACCCCGACGCCGTCGCCGTCGGCGGCAACGTCGTCCCCGACTGGGTCGCGGACAAGCCCGACTTCTTCCCCTCGGAGTTCTACTGGCTCGTCGGCTGTGACGAACGGGGCTTCGGACGCCACATGGAGGAGGTCAGAAACACCTACGGTTCGAACATCTCTTACAAGCGCGACGTCTTCCTCGACGTCGGCGGCTACGACGAGAACACCGGCCGGAAGGGCGACAGACACATTCAGGCGCACGAAGCGCCGGTCTGTATCCGCATCCACGAGCAGACGGGCAAGCGCGTCATCTACAACAAACGCGCGCGCGTCCACCACAAACTGTTCGAGTACCGCACCGAACCGCGGTGGCTCGTCTTCCGGTCCTTCTGGCAGGGCTACTCGAAGCGCGTCATGGACCTCCTCCTCCCGCAGGCCTCGGACGGGAAAAACGAGTATCTGAAGGACCTGCTGGTCGAGTACGTCCCGGCGCGACTGTATCAGTTGGCAAAGGAGCCCTCCGCGGCGAAGGTCAAGCAGTTGGTGGCGATATTCGTGTTCACCGCCGCCGTCGGGTTCGGCTACCTGTACGGGATGTTGACGCCGAATCTGGTGGAGAAGGTGAACTCGTAACGCGGACCTATCGTTCTCAGCGGGCGTTCCCCCGGACGTACCGGGCGTATTCGCGGTAATAGCCGAGAGCGCGCACTCCCGTCATCGACGCCGAGAGCGCGTCGAACAGCATCCGCTTCGGCGTCGGTAGCGGCGCGCCGTCGCCGTCGTCTTCGGCCGATTTCGCACCGCTCGGACGGGGCGGTATCCCCGGGCGGCCGAACCGTTCGGGATAAACCTCCTGTCTTTGACAGAGACCGCGGCCGACTCGGAGTTCCTTCTTCACCAGCGACCCGAACGAGTCGCGTACCGGGTGATAGAGCGTCGCGTCCGCCGCGAACGACTGTGCGTATCCCGCGTCCGCGACGCGCGTCCCGAACTCCGAATCGCCGCCGGAGACGAGGCGCGGGTCGAACGCCCCCACGTCTTCGACGACCGACCGACGGACGAGGAGACAACACGTCGGCGCGTACTGCTGGTGACGGAGATACCGCTCGACCGGAAACGCCGTCTGCGCGTCGAACTCGGCGGCGAGAGTTTCCTCGCCGTCGACGACGAGTTCGACGTTACACCCGACGTACGGAGCGTCCGCCGTCGCTTCGACGGCCGAGACCAGCCAGTCGTCGTCCGCGTACATGTCCGCGTCGACGAACGCCAACACGTCGCCGGTGGACACCTCTATCCCCGCATTCCGAGCGGCGTAGGACCCCTGTATCTCGTCTTCGACCACCAGCTCGATCGTGTCGTACTCGGCGGCGAACTGACGGATGACATCGCGGGTTCGGTCGGTGGACCCGTTGTCGACGGGGAGTATCTCCAACCGGTCCGACGGGTACGTCTGCGAAGTGAGAGTCGAGAGCGTGTCGCGTATCCCCTCCGGGTCGTTGTAGACGGGGACGACGACGGAGACGCTGGGACGAACTGTGTCGGACATCACCGTTCGCTTCACACTCTCGGGTACAAAGGCGTCGCGGTCGGGTGGTTACTCGGAGCTCGCGGCGGCTTCGCTCTCGCCGTCGGTTTCGCCGGTCAGGCGACGCTCCGCTTCGTCTCTGTCCTCGGGGTAACCGATGTCCAACCGCCACCCTTCGATGCCGATGGCGTCGATCGTCCGCCCCGACCGGATGAGCAAGTCGACGGCTTCGCTTATCTCGTACTCGCCGCGGTTCGAGGGTTGGACGAGGTGACACGCGTGGAATATCTCCGGGCTGAACGTGTAGAACCCCGTCATCACCAAGTTCGACTGCGGGTCGTCCGGTTTCTCGACGACCTCGGTGATTTCGCCGTAGTCGTTCGTCACGCAGACGCCGTAGCGAGACGCTTCCTCCCACGGCACCTCCTCGACGAGGAACGCGGCGTCGGCCCGGTCCTCGCGTTGTCGCTTGACCACGTCGCCGAGGTTCGCCTCGAAGATGTTGTCTCCGAGCATCAACATGAAGTCCTCGTCGATGTGGTCTTCGACGGTCAGGAGGGCGTGCGCGAGTCCCTTCTGTTCGCGTTGGTGGGTGTAGGTGATCGGAACGCCCCTGTACTCGTCGTCGTAGTGGCTGATGATGACCTCCTTTTTGTAGCCGACGACGACGACGAGTTTCTCCGCGCCGAGGTCGACGAGTTGGTCGAAACAGTGCGTGAGAATGGGTTTCCCGTCGACTTCGACCATCCCCTTCGGTTTGTCGTCTGTGAGTGGGCGGAGTCTCGTTCCTTTGCCGGCGGCGAGGACGACTGCTTGCATGATCGTAGATTCAAGTGGATGTTGTAAATATGTTTGTGAGGTATTCCTCGCTGGCTCCTACCGAGTCGTGTCTCTCGGCCGTCGCCACACCGGCTACCCGAGTTACCGCTCGAATCGGATACACCCACAGTCAATCTAATAACGATAGCGGAAGAACCACGACCAGTCCATGTTGTCCGAGAGTTACCACGCCTATCGTTCGGTTCGTTCGGAACTCATACGCCGTTTTTACACCACGTTCGTGAAGGCACAAGTACGGTCGTACGGGTCCGGTTTACGAGTGAACGGACCGACGAATCTGAGCCGATCTACCACTCTCGGCGACGACGTCCACTTCAACGGACTGGAGGTCAATGGCGAAGGCGAGGTAGAAATCGGAGACCACTTTCATTCCGGCCGCGACTGTATCATTCACACCCAACGGCACAACTACCACGGTGAAGAACTCCCCTACGACGACGAGATGATTCACGAACCGGTGGTCGTAGAGGACAACGTCTGGTTCGGCCACCGAGTTATCATCCTCCCGGGAGTGACGATAGGAGAGGGTGCAATCGTCCAAGCGGGAAGTGTCGTCGTCGAAGATGTTCCAAAGTGCGCTATCGTCGGCGGCCACCCTGCGACACAGTTCTCAAGTCGGGACGAAGACCACTACGACCGCCTCCGAAGCGAACAATTGGACCACGAACGTTAGAAGTATCCCAACTGTCGAAGGTGTTCTTTCGTCTCCTGATCGGTCTCTGCGACGAGTCCCGAGTCGTCTACGATCGGTTTCTTCGTTACGAACGATGCGGCCTTCTCTCGCAGGCGTCGCTTTGTGTCCTCGTCGATGCTATCTGCGTGGTCATCCGTATTCCCCTCCCTGACCGCTTCGAGTCGGTAGAACTCCTCGTACTCTGGACCTCGGTCGACCGTCCTCTCGGTCGGTCGGTCGGGGAAGTTCTCCGGGTAGGTGAATATCCCCTTTATGCCCTCTTCTTCGATAGATACGTTGTACCAGTCGGGGTCTATTCGTTCGGTAATTCGAGTGCGTCTAGGGACGTCCTCTTGCCACGGGACGCCCGGACAGTACGACGGTGGTGATTCACCGACTGCACGAGCGATTGTCGGCAATATATCTAATTCGTCCGTCTCCGTCGGCACGCTCCAATCGGTGTTCTCCGGAGGCTTCACCAACACGGCCGGTCGAATGTTCTCGTCGTATAGGGACGTATGGCTGTAAACTCCCCGTTCACCGAACTCTTCCCCGTGGTCTCCGGTGATGAATATCAACGCGTCGTCGTACAGATCGTGTGTTTCCAACCGGTCGAACAGACGCACCAACTGCGACCCGATGTAGTCGACTGATTGACCGTAGTACCGCTTGATTTCGTCAAGCACCTGCGGGTCCATCGGGTCGTCGGTAGACTCAATGAGTTTCAGGTAGTCCGAGTTGTCCGGACGGAGATCTGTAAACTGCTGAATCACGTCGTAATCTACCGAATCACCGTCGTGAAGGCTTCGTGGTGGATAGTACGGGTAGTGTGCGTCGAAGAGGTGAGCGAAGTAGAATACGTTTGAAGTTCCAACGTCGACATCCAACCATTCGATCAGTTGGTCGACGGTTGCCCGCGCGTCAGTCTCTCTGGTGTTCCAACGGTCGTGAGCCATCTTATGGAGTTTGAACCGGTCGAATCCACGACCGAAGCCGAACTCCGGCAGGATCCGCGTGTGGCTCACGATGGCCGACGATTTGTAGCCGCGACGCGAGAGTAACTTCGGAATCGACTCCAGTTCTGGGTGGATTGGGCGACTTGGATCGCCCGGCTTGCGAGCACCCACGTACCTGTGGTCGCCCGGATGGACGCCGGTAAACATCGACCCGTGTGACGGGGCGGTCCATCGTCCTTGGGTACGAGGTTCCTCAGGTTGTTCGAAGTCGTCGGCGTACGAACCAAATAGCCAAGTCAGTAGTTCGGTGACGTCCCATCGCAACGCATCAATGGACAGTAAAATTATCGGAGGGTTGTCTGTCTCCCGGCGGAGACGAGGGATTTGAAGCCGTGGTCTTTGCCCCTCATACCGGTCTTGTTCAGTCACCGCGTTGAGTAGAGCAGTACCTACTGAATTAGTGGAACTATTGGCTGCCTCCAGCGTCAACGTGCCTTCTATCACGGGTTCGTCAAACGTGAACTGGATAGAACAGTGCTCTCGTTCCTGAGGATGGTTAGAATCCTTCGTTACTGTTCGCTGAACGGTATCTCCAACGGTCGTAGTAAATTCTCCGCATACCTCGAACGTCCCTGTAGCCCCTGCTTTAACGACATGGAAATCGATTCGACTGACCGGTTCTTCTGAAATGAACTCTGTCTCATCAGTTCTGGTGACGGGAAAGTACCATTCATTATTCTGTACGATAGACTCTTTCTCAGGGGAAACGATACTCTCGCGAGACTCAAAAGAATCAACAAATTTATCTATCCTTGATATTCCTCGTTCTCTGATAATGAAATCAATTGGCTCAGATAGGTTTCCGTGTAGGATATGCTGAATGCCCTTTTTAACACGACCCATATCAAACATTAAATAGAATATGCAGAGACCAGAGTAATAATCTTCGTGGCGGATTTACATTGCTCAAACATCAAAACGCATACCTGCTTGTGTTCTCTCTCAACAGCAATGGCAGATGGTCTAGATTCTACCTTTCGTTCTCTGTTTAAGGGAGGCGGATTGGTCATTATCGGAATGGGAATTGAGCTAGGAACCGCCTTTATCGCGAAACTCTTCATGGCTCGAATCCTTGGTGTATCCTCTTATGGCGGCATCTCGATAGGCACAACACTCATTACATTTGCTTCCATGCTCACCGTCCTCGGTCTTCAAACCGGCGCCGGGCGGTTCCTTCCCCGATACGACACAATCGAAGATAAGAAGGGAATCATCGTCTCTGCGATACAGATAGTCGGTCCAGTATCGCTGGTTATCGGGGGGGTTCTCTTCGCATCGTCCGGTTACCTAGCTACGAACGTATTCGACGATAGCTCCCTCACACCTATCCTCCAAATTGCGAGTATTACGGTTCCGTTCGCGGCATTTGTGACGTTAGCTGTCGGAGTCCTTCAGGGAACAGAGGAAGTCATGCCGAAGGTGATAATGAAGCACGTCTCGTTGCCTGTCGTGCGTTTCGGCCTCATAATCACCGTACTGGCGTTGGGACTGGGGACGGTAGGACTCATCAGCGCATTTCTCGCTGCGTACGTCGTCGCCGCCGCCGTCGGTCTGGTATACTTATACCGGAGAACGTCGCTCGGAGACTCAGGCGGGTACACCACCCGGCGGAAAGAGTTGTTGCTGTTTTCGCTTCCGCTGTCTATCTCTGGAGCGATGACGCTCGTATTCTCGCACGTGGATACGTTCATGGTAGGGTGGTTGGCGACGGTAGAAGATGTGGGGATATACGGCGTCGTGTATCCACTCGCTTCGATGCTCTCTGTCACGCTCACCTCTTTCGGATTTATTTTTCTTCCAGTCTTCTCGAAGTACCACTCGAACGAGGATGCCGACGGTATGCGTTCTATTTACACGGCAGTAGCCAAATGGATTCTTTTCGCCGCTTGCCCTCTTTTCGTTCTGTTTTTCTTCTTTCCTGAACTCACAATATCGCTCACCTTCGGCGCCAAATATAGCGAGGGCGCGTTAGCCTTGAGGATTCTCTCCATCTCGTTCTTTTTCCACGCTATCGTCGGACCTAACTCGAAAGCACTCGTCTCGATGGGATGCAACAAGGCGGTGATGTATTACAGCGTTCTCGTCGCTGTAGTCAATCTCGTTTTGAACTTCCTTCTAATCCCTGGATACTCCTACGTCGGTGCCTCCGTGGCAACTACTCTGTCGTACGGACTTCTAAACGTTCTAAATTCGACTAAGTTGTATCGAGTCACCGGAATCTTGCCGCAGAACAGGGTTATGCTTCCCCCGGTGACGGCCGCTACGCTCAGTATCGGCGCTATCGAACTGTTCGTTCGACCTACATTCCCGGAGAGGGTAGTCGTACAACTCGGCTTCGCTGTCCTCTACGTCCTCTTGTTGACCGTCTTTATCGCCCGGTTCGGTGGAATCGAAGAACACGATTTGAAGATAGTCTCAGATATAGAGCACTATTTCGGAGTTGACCTCTCGTTAGTACGAAGGTTCGTGAACGTGAAGTAAAGCGGCGAATACCCTTCTTACCCGGTGTATTGCAACCACCGTTCGGGAGGCTGTGTTCGGCGGTCCGTCAGTGTCCGCCGGTGGAAATAGAGATTCGCCGCCGTCAACTCTGGTTTTCCTTCCGAAGGATGGCATCGAGCGCTTCGTTGAAGTTGTTTATCGGGTTCGGTGTAAAGTATCGATCCACGTCGAATTCCCTGGATCCGTCGCCGTTTACGACTACTTCGGACGGTTCGCCTACTAGCTTGACGTGGTCTTCCGTCAACAACCCCTCCATGTATTCGACGCCGGGTAAATCAACGAGATACGTCTGCAGTTCGAATATCATCCCTTCGTACACCGCAGTAGAGTAGACGCCGACTTGGACTGCAGCCTCTGCAAAGAGGCGGTACAGGCTCGGCCTCTCTTCGTCAACCACCGTAATATCAGAGTCAACTAACCAAGGATACTCGTCCCGCCATCTGTCGTACTCCCCCGGATGAAGCTTGTACACAACTTCTCGCTCGGCCCCTACTAGCTCGTTTACTTCGAGAGCAAACTTAGAGAGACGCTCTCCGATCGATCCCTGAGAGATGAATATGATCGAACCAGTAGGTTCTACGCCCGAATACTTTCTAAACTGACCCTCCAAATAGGGGTATCCGATATCGAAAATGTGGCTCTTAGGCAGGGGTAACTCGACACTTCCCGTCCAAAAGGAGCCAAAAGAAAAGAAGTAGTCCGGGAACGTCCGCTTGGTCCGTTCGCCCCGGAAGGAGTATCCCATATGATATTGGTTGATGGTCCCGTGTTGGAGTTCCACGACAGGAACATCGTACGCGTCGCATGCTTCGATAAATGATTCTTTTCCGTAACTAACAACCGTAATTACGACCTCCGGATCGACACGCCGGAGCAGGAGTTTGTAGAGAGGGTATGTTACCTCTCTATCTGCGAGTGCGTCGCGAACCTTGCCTTCGATGTCAATCGAACAGTCGAAGCGATTCTCGATTTCCTCGCTCACCGTCTCTAGGAGTTTCGCATCTCCCTCGCTGAGAGTGTTCGGTCTGACGGTCTTCCAAATCGTCCCCGAGTAATTTATGAAATCGACGAAATCCCTATCTTCCGTCTTCGCCGGTGACGCATGATCTAACTGGTAATCGTACTCGATATACCGATAGTCAAGTTCGAGTGTATCGAGGATCGGGTCGCAGTAGAGATCCCACCAGAGTCCATCTTCTTCTAACTTCCGTCGCGGGTGACCGAAAAACAGCATATCACGCTCCTCTCCAAAGAATGAGCTCTTATAGACTAGGTTCCGCGCCCACAGGTACACGCCCTTGAGGCGCTCTCGAACTGTAACACCCTTCTCCGTATGAACGCGTCCTATGAGGCCGGTCCGCTCCAATATCTCTTGATGGACTTCTGATCGAATATACTCCCAAAAGCGAACTCCGTCGATCCGAGACTCGAATAGGTTCAGATCTTCTTCGAGTGTCAAGAACCTCTCGCTTATATCCTTATATGTCTCCTCCATCGTCTTCTCTTGCTTCACGGTAATATGAAAAAGCGACGAGTCGTTCTGTGTTCAAACCATCCGTTCGATACTCTTCGATTCAGTTTTAAATCTCGATTCCATGATTGTTCGACCAATCGTGGTCGGCGCTCCTACCTAAGGATATCGTCGGCAACACGACTGTTATACATAGTCGAGATACCCCAGTTTCTCTAACCGGTCTTTGACGGTGTCGTCGGCGAGTTGGCTATCTTGAAGCGGATCTTCGCTATATATCTCACGTCTTTCGTCCGAATCGATAACCAGCCAGGGCACGTGTCGAAGTTCGTCAGTATAGATGTGCCTCTCGTGGCTATACTGTTTATAGTAGAGTGGCGGAACTCGCTCCCCGAGCATCTCGCCGTGATCGGCCGTAATCGCCGTCTTTCCTTCTATCTCGTCCAACAACTGTTGAGCGTATTCGAGTGCAATCTTGACGTTCTCTCGATACGCCTCTCTCAGACTCACTTCTGAAATATACCCTTTTTCGCAGGCTTCTTTGATAGTTCCTAACTCCTCTCGAGGAGAGAACGACTCTGGTACGTCCGACGGTTCCATGTTTACAAACGTAACTCCCTCTTCCGAATACAACCTCTCTCGTATTTTTTCGGCGGTCGGGCCCAAGAATGGGACGTTCGGCTGCATCATGTGGATAATATGTCGTTTATTCGGGTACCCCTCTATGACCGGAAGAGCCATCTCTATGACTTGCTCTGGGTAATGCTCTCGAGCAGCGGTTTCCCTATCTGCATCGTAGACTGATTCCATCAAGTAAAATACGTCGTCGTCGACGAGGCGAGGTGCGTGAGGATTTGCGGTGATGTAGACTGTATCGTGGAACTGCCGCCCCACAAACGTTTTTTCTAAAAATTCAGTACTGTGTGACCCTTGAGAGGTTATGCGTGATAACTCTCCGTCTATCGTGTTGTACTGCTCGAAGTAATCGTACCGAAACCCGTCTAAAATTATCAGGTTGTCCCAATCCTCGGCCATTACGTTGGCCTGATCTCCGTAATCCTTCTCGAATAGGATTTTGTTAAGTATCTTATTTATGTTCTTCGGCTTGCTCAACCTCTCCATTTCTTCAAGAAATAACGACGGATTCTGTATCGCTTTGTTTACATTCGAGAGGTTGTAACGGCTGTGTGTCATCTGGATACCTCAATGGTCGCATGGAATATAAAAACGATTCTGGTTTGGGTCAGTAGTTATTCAAATTTACAAACTAGTAGCTTAGTTAACTGGACGGACGATAGATCCCGATCGAATAGTCTCCGTGTCGATTCTGGCCGTCAACCGAGACTATCGACTTTCCGTCGTTCGGTGGTTCGAGAGTATCTATATGATGCATCTTCAACTCGTTCCATCGACCGGAATGGCTCGCCGGATACAGTACAGGCGATGCTTCGATCTCTGTCCACTCAAATCTCTCTGGAGAAATCTCTGTTATCCGGTAACATAACAAACTAGTACGCTTTGAACGCGGTCCCTGGGTAAAGAAATCTATACAATCGCTTCTTACGATTGGTCGCCCGCCGGGACGAAGTTCACGGCTCGTCTCGATGGGGCTCTCGGGGTGTTCAACCCAGTTACCGTCCAAGAAGCTGTCGGAGTAGTACAGTCGTAGGTGATGGTCGAAATCTTCGAAGATGCAGTACCACTTATTCTGCCAGTTGAACAACGTCGGATCCCCTCGAACACCCTCCGAGACCGGAGTTTCGACGTGGTTTAACTCCGCTGGGAAGTCAGTAAATTCGTATATACGGAACTCATCGGCGTTCGATCCCCGTGCAAATGAGGGGACGAGATACCGCGTCCCTTCGTGTTGTATGACTTGGGGATACGAGTCCGTCATGTCGGATCCGGGCTGTCTGTCAAGTACGACTCCTTGGTACTTCCAACTGAGGCCGTCAGGCGATTCGTACCAGACGAGACACGCCCCGTTCTTTGGGTACTCATTTTTTGCGGCCTCGGCGAAGAGATAGTACGTCCCGTCATCGTACTGGAGGAACGGATCTGCGACCCAGTCAGCAGCGAAGTCGTGGATTTCAGTACCGTCAACTACCGGTTGATCGATACCCCGATATGGTTTGACGGTTAACATGCCCTCGAAGTTTTCTGCCGTGTACGTCCAAAGAGGTGGTAGACGGTTCGTCACGACTCGGATTCGGTCTCTCAACTTCCGACGGACAAATCGAGGGATCTCCTGTGGATTCCGTACTCCGCGTTCAATCAGATTGTTCACTTTGAATATTAATCGCTCAATTAACGATATATCTTTCCACGCTCAGCGGATTTGTCTATCGCTAGGGACAGGGGTGTCAGAGTCCAAGGACATCCGTATACAGTTGTTGACCTGGTCGTGAATCCTGAGCTGTTTCAGTTTCAGAAATACTTTACGGGAGATACTGTGGTTGATTCCCCACGGAATATTGTGTTTCGTGGGTATACGGCGGTAGATCGCTATCTGTCGTAGGAATCGAAGAGTGGCACCGTAGTCAGAACCGATCCGCTCGCTATTTTGGTCCGACGGGCCTCCAGACATTCCATATGTATTGATATCCGAATACTGGTTTGAATCCAGATTTGAGCATCACGTTTGACAGTGTTTCGAGCGTAAAATAATACGTGTGTGCTAGTTGAACCATCCAATGGAAATCCTGGTTACAGCATCGGCTGATGGTTAAACTGGGTCTTGGGTAGTGAGGAAGGGAATTGCGAGCATCGAAATGGTGAATCGTAAGACAAATTCGATATGTAACACATCTATAAGGGAGACACTTAACTATGTGTTAATGTAAGTCAGCACAATGACCGCAAGCGACCAACAACTGCTTTCTCCACGGTTCCAACAAGGGCGCAGCCCGGCACACCAACTGACACCAATCCAACAACAACAGGTCGCGCAAATCTGGGAAAAACTTCGACAGGGACGGTATCAGTTCGAAGCAACCAATTGTGCGGTTTGCAGCGGCCAGGGGTTCAGAACGCTGGCAGAGATTGACCGATACGGGCTGAAACACCCAGTTTGCGTATGCAAAGACTGTGGACTCATCCAAACCAACCCCCGCCTTACCGCAGATTCCTATGCTGAGTTCTATAACGATGAATACCAATTACTGCATAAAGGCGAGAAGAAAACGTCGGATTGGCTATTTGAGGCTGAATACGATCGCGCGCCTAAGGCATACGAATATCTTTCCTCGGTTACTGACCTCGGTGAAAGTTTGTCCGTCCTTGACATAGGGGCGGGAGCAGGGGGCACAATGGCGTATTTCCGAGACCAGGGTCACTCGGTTGTCGGGTACGATCTCGGTGAGCAGAATGCGACGTATGCTCAGACGACGCATGAGTTGGATCTCCGAGTGGGAAGTGCAGAAGATGCGTCACTCTCCGACGCTCCGGATGTCATCACCTTATCACACGTTGTCGAACACTTTTTAGACCCAGTCAGGGAACTACGGGCAATTCGCGAGCTTTGTCACGAAGAGACGGTCGTTTACATTGAGGTCCCCGGCATCCGTATGAGCATGCGCCCGATGTTCGCGGATTTTCAAGAACCCCTTCAAACTGCACACACATTTTATTTCACACTGACAACATTATCGAACGTGTGCCGGAAGGCTGGCTTCGAACGAGAAGCTGGATCGGAGTACGTCCGTAGTATCTGGACTCCTGGCGAGATAACGGTTGATTTTGACTCCGAATACCCCGTTATCATGGATGTTTTGGATCGGCGGGAATTCTATGGCCCAATCCCGACTCCTTATCTGCTGAGCCAATATGCTACGAGCCCACAGTTCGTTAATTTCGTTAGATCCAGTGGATTTTACCCAACAGCAAAGAGATTATATAATATGGCATTTAGTTAATTAATTAACCTACTGTACAGGCATTTTTTAGAATATCTCACACCAATATGTTTATATTTTAAATAACTTAACAGGGACAGATATCTACGCCGTATTCGGTGCGTGGATATTCGACAGGCTCTCCGTCCAAATCGTACCCTGTCGCCTCGTGCTTTTTGCAAGTACACGAGAATTCCTCTCGAGCCAGTATCGATCTCGACGATACTCGCGTCCTCAGACAAGCCGTGTTCTCAAAGAAATTCGTACTGCTTTTGTCCTTTTCGCGCCTTCCGAGACTGGTGGATTCCGCCGAGAGGCGGAGAATTCAGGATTGAGAATCGACTCCCGGTGATTTAGCGAGCCCTTCTATTAAAAATCGAGTGAGTTCGATCAAAAGGATACGGTTACAGTTTCGGTTTTTACCTATCACACTCCCTCACAGATTCGAAAATCGCAAACAAATGAGACACAACGTATATATGCGGACTCATGCAAGCGGTTACTATGCCAGACCCAGATACTGGAATCTGCGTCATCGGGCAAGGTTACGTTGGACTCACATTGACCGCGGCTATGGCCCAATCTGGGTACGATGTTCTTGGAATTGAGAGGGACGAGGAGAAACTGTCTGACCTCCAGCAGGGAATCCCTCATTTTGACGAAACGGGACTGAAAGAGACGATCAGAACGCAACAGAAAATCGGGAAGTTACGCTTTCGTAAGTCACTCGAAGAAGCCGACGTGAGCGACCGATCTGTCTACATTCTCGCTGTTGGATCTCCTCTCGACGAGAACGGTGAACCTGACACCTCCGCCCTTGAATCGGCGATCAAATCGGTCTCCACGATTCTTGAGCCCGAAGATACAGTCATCATTCGAAGTACTATCTCAGTAGGTACGTCGCGAGAGATGCTCGAAATTCTCA
Source organism: Halopelagius inordinatus (assembly GCF_900113245.1). Classification (NCBI taxonomy): domain Archaea; kingdom Methanobacteriati; phylum Methanobacteriota; class Halobacteria; order Halobacteriales; family Haloferacaceae; genus Halopelagius; species Halopelagius inordinatus. The sequence goes on along the minus strand of NZ_FOOQ01000001.1, from coordinate 1,453,890 downwards.
AGAGGGAAGCCGAGATAGATATTCCAGAGGAGCTCTACTTCCTGCACGCCCCCGAACGGACCGTACAAGGCGACGCTCTCGCTGAGATTCACAACCTGCCGCAGGTCGTCGGCGGGTACGATGAAAAGTCCGTGGACCGAGGCGCCGAAGTGTTCAGTCACACGGCAGATGTCATCATCGAGGTTGATTCGCCCGAAGCGGCCGAGATGATAAAACTCTTCGACAACACGTATCGCGATATCAACATCGCTATCGGAAACGCGTTCGGGGAAATCGCCCGACAAAACGACCTAGACGGTCAGCGAATCATCAAATTGGCTAATGCCGGATACGACCGTAACTCGATTATGCAACCCGGCGCAGGCGTCGGCGGCGGGTGTCTCCCAAAGGACCCGTATTTGTTGATGAACAGCGTTGACGAGGCCGACGGATTGCTCGATAGCGTGCTTCAGTTCATTGACACGAGCCGAAATATCAACGAATCGATGCCGGACGTGACGAACGCGATTATTCGGGATGCTCTCACAGAGACGGGGCGAGAGGATGGTGTCCGTTCGTTGGTCCTCGGCGTCGCATTCAAGGGCCGCCCCGGAACGAACGACATCCGAAACACGCCCGCAGAACCAATTATATCAGAACTGTCCGCATACGGTACGGTGGATGCGTACGACCCGTTGGTTGAAGACGAGAAGATTTCCTCGTTGAATGCGCGTTCAGTAGAGCCAGACGACGACTTGACATCCCTCTTCGAGAAGGAGGTGTACGACATCGTTGTCATTATGAACGACAATCCCCTCTTCGAGAATCTCGACCTTCACCGCGTAAAAGAAGGGATGGCAAAACGACCTATCATTATCGACGGGTGGAATCTTCTTCCGAAAACTACCGTCAAGCAGTTGGGCTTCTACTACGATGTCGTCGGTGGTCAGAAATCGAGTGGCGAGACAAAGCGCGAGACGTTGCGAACCGATTAGTTTCTCCGCTCGCGCCACTCCTCCAGCTCTACTCCGGTGAAATCTTCGCAGTACCACGAGAACGTCCGTTCGAGACCCTCATCCAACGAGACAGCTGGGTCGTAATTGAGCAGCTCACGGGCTTTACTCACGTCTGGTTGCCGCCGTCGGGTAGAACCTTTGAGTTCCTCCGACTCGATGTGACTGACTTCCGGATGGACGCCCGCAATATCAAAGAGCCGGTCGGCTAGGCCGTTGATCGTCACCTCCTCTTGCTTTCCGACGTTGAATATCTGGTTTTCGCCGCCTCGTTCGAAGCCCGCACGGACGAATGCGTCCACAGCATCCGAGATATAGCAGAAACTCCGCGTCTGTTCGCCGTCACCGTATACGGTGAACGGCTGATCTGTAACTATCTGTTCGATGAACTCGGGAATCACGTGGTCGTAGCCCATCGCTTCGCCGTATATGTTGTGCGGACGGACGATAGTGTAGTCGTACGACGAGTCGTCTGCGCCGTTCACGACGTACTGTTCCCCGATAATTTTACTCCCCGCGTACGAAAATCGGGGGTTCTCGGGGTCCATGATCTGAAGGACGTGATCTTCGTCGGTCGGGAACCGCTCTGGATATCCGTACACCTCTGAGGACGAAGAGAAGACGAGTCGGTCCACGTCCTGTTTGCGCGCGATGTCGACTACGTTCCGGACTCCTTCGACGTTCGTGTCTAGCACCTCGTACGGTCGATCGTAGAAGTTCTTGGTACCGTTGATGGCTGCTAAGTGATAGAGGATATCCGGACTTTCGATAGCCTCCTCGAGTTCGTCTCGATTTCGGATATCTCCCTCAACGAACCGAATCTTGTCGAGAACGTTTTCGAGGTTCGACACCTCCCCGCGGCTAATGTTGTCGAATACCGTCACGTCGTGGCCCTGTTCTACTAGCGAGCGAACTAAGTACGAGCCGATAAACCCGGCACCGCCTGTTACATGTACTTCCATACTCTCCCGTTCAGGAGGGGTGGTGAAATGACCTTCGCTGTCTGCTCTACGCGTTATTTATGCCGTTAAGAACCGCTCGGCAGACGACTTCAATCTCGTCCGTTTTGAGAAGAGGCCCAGAGGGCAGATTCATCCCTCGTGCGTAGAGATCCACTGACGTGGTCGGGGAGGTTCGGTTCCGCCCTCGGTAGGGGGGTTGGTCGTGAAGTGGATAGAATAGCGGTCGTGTTTCCACGTCGGCATCCTCGAGTGCATCGACGACGGCGTTACGAACCTCCGCGGACTCGAAAACTGGAGCGTTCATCCAGTACGTCGGAGTCGACCAGTCGGGCTCCGACTGGAACCTGACGGGAGCGTCGGCCAACTTCTCTCGATACGTCTCCGCGACACGCCTTTTTTCTTCGAGTATCTCGTCTGCTCGCTCAACTTGTGCGACTCCGACAGCCGCTTGCATATTGGTCAATCGGTAGTTGTATCCAACAACCTCGTGGTAGTATTTCCGATCACGGGACATGCCGTCGCGGCGGTAGAGCGTGATCAGGTCGGCCAATTCATCGTCGTCTGTCGTTATCATCCCACCCTGTCCGGTCGTCAAAATTTTGTTGCCGTAGAAGCTGAAACAGCCGACATCGCCAATACTTCCCACCGGAGAACCTCGGTACTCCGCACCGTGGGCTTCGGCGGCGTCTTCGACGACGAACAGGTCGTGCTCGTCGGCGATATCGAGGAGAGGTTCCATATTGGATGGGTGTCCATAGAGATGAACCGGCATGATAGCCGCAGTACTGTCCGTGATTGCATCCTTGACCGCTTGTGGATCTAAGGTGAACGTCTCTGCGGTGACATCTACGAAGACAGGGTCTGCTCCACAGAACTCCACTACGTTCCCGCACGCAATCCATGTTAAGTCTGGAACAATAACTTCGTCGCCGGGGCCGATATCGGCAGCGACCAGAGAGAGATGGAGAGCGGACGTACCGGAGGAGGTAGCGAACGCGTACTCCGTTCCCACGAACGAGGCGAACTTGTCCTCAAACTCCTCTACGTAGTTCCCTTTCGGAGATATCCACGCCCGTTCTACGCAGTCTGTCACGTAGTCAAGCTCGTGGTCCGTTATCCAAGGCTCGGCGACGGGAATCATTGTGACTCTGTGTTAAAGGAGTCGCATTAGTCTTGTCGATTCAACGTGGATCCGCGAAAGATACAACTTTCATATGCCCCTACGAGAGGTACAGTCTTAGTATGTCAACGACTCCACCTACCGATTCAGAGTACTGCGAAATCATCGCGGAGGCGGGTATCAACCACAACGGGGAACTGGCGCTCGCGAAGAAACTGGTCGACGAGGCGGTCGAAGCAGGTGCGGATGTTGTCAAATTTCAGACGTTCGACCCGAACGAGGTTGTCACCGAAGCCACCGAGAAGGCCGAGTACCAGAAGCGCTCGGGATCAGGTGGTCAATACGAGATGCTGAGTAGTGTCGTCCTTGATCGAGAAGACCACGAGACGTTAGTGGAGTACTGCGAGGAGCGCTGTATCGAATTCATGTCGACGCCGTACGATTCTGATAGCGTCTCGATTCTCGAATCACTCGGGGTCGAACGGTACAAAATCGCGTCGGCAGATATCGTCAACAAACCGTTGCTCGAAGCTGTCGCCGAGACGGGGAAGCCAATCATCCTCTCGACGGGGATGGCGACGCTCGGAGAGATTGAACGGGCCGTCGATTTCCTCCGCGAGGAAGGCTGCGACGACCTTACGCTACTTCACTGTGTCTCGTGTTACCCGGCAGAACCGGAGCAGGTGAACATGCGGTTTATCGAGACGCTCCGGTCCGCGTTCGGCGCCCCGGTTGGATTCTCAGACCACACACTCGGAACAGATATCTCGGTAATGGCTGCCAGTCGAGGAGCGTCTACCGTTGAGAAGCACTTCACGCTCGATAGAGAGATGGACGGGCCCGACCACTTCGCCTCGCTGGAACCGGATCAGTTGACGGAACTAGTCGAGGGCGTCCGCGCGGTCACAAGTGCCATGGGAGGGACGGCGAGAGAACTCTCCGCGGAGGAACGAGAGAATATCGGCTCGATGCGTCGGAGCCTCCACTTCAGACGTTCGATGGAGAAGGGCGAGCAACTCGACATAGAAGACGTGAAAGTAGTTCGCCCGTTTGAGGGGGTTGACCCGTGGGAGATAGACGACGTGGTAAACCGAACACTCGTACACGACATCGATACGAACGACCCGGTAACGTGGGACGATCTCGAATGAGAGAGAGAGCCATTCCGTTCGCTTCGACGACATGTCTCAACGGCCACAGTTACGTCGAGACGCTCGATGCCTACGAGGACGCAGGTCTCGAACGGGTCGAACTGGGGTACTGTCCGGACACTCTCGATATGAACGAGATAGTAACGTCCTACGACTTCGAATTCGCTGCACACAACTACTTCCGTCCTCTCGACGACGATTTCGTCTTGAACCTCGCATCGCGAGACGAATCGATTCGACAGAGAAGCGTTTCGTACGTCTGCAATGGAATCGATTTCTGTGACAAACACGGAATCGACCTGTACACGTTCCATGCTGGGTTTCGTGCCGATCCGAACCTGTCACTCGAATTTCCGTGCGAAGTAGCGCTGTACGACCGCTGTTTCGATCTGTTTGTTCGATCGCTCCGAGAAGTCGCCGAATACGCGCGGGATACGGATGTCGAACTTGCAGTCGAGAATAACGTCGTTACGGAGGAGAACGTCATCGAGGACGAGCCACTCGTCTTACTATGCGAACCCGGTGAATGTAAACGACTGTTCGACTCTATCGACCCGGAGGAAATCGGAATTCTTCTCGATACCGGACACCTGAACGTCTCAGCGGCGACTCGAGGATACGACCCTGCTACATTTGTGGAGGAATCTGCACCGTATCTGAAGGCGTTCCACCTTCACACGAACAATGGAGAGAGCGATCAACATCGACCAATCACCCCCGACGACTCAACACTGGACATTTACCAACAGTTCCCGGACGTTGTCGCAAGTGTCGAGGCGAAATTCGACCACGCGAGTGAACTTGCCGCGCACCTCGATACGTTGGTTAAGTCCTACCCAACGGCTTAAATACCGACCCTCTCGCAACTCCGCCGTTACTGTTGCTCTTTCCGTCGTTTTAACTCGGCGGGGGCACCTGCGACGACGGTGTCCGATTCTACGTCGTCGAGAACAACCGAACCGGCACCTATCGTCGAGTTCTCGCCGATCGTCGTGTAGTCCGTAACTGAACTCCCCATCCCGACGAATGTGCCGTCGCCGATGCGGACTCGCCCGGCAACAGTCGTTCCCGGTCCGACGTGTGCGTGGTCGCCTACCTCGCTTTCGTGTTCGATGACCGAACCGGTATTCACGATAGCATTCTCGCCCACCTTCGCGTTCGTCGTAATGATCGAACCGGACGCGATAACCGTCCCTGGCCCGATATTCGCCGTTTCTGATATCGTCGCATCGGGATGAATCGCACTAACCGGCTCTAGTCCCATATCGGTCATCGTCTCGAAGTGCTGTTGTCGAATATCGTTGTCTCCGACCGCGACGATGAATCCAGCGACATCGTTCTTTTTGACGTATTCCGGCAACACATCGTGGTCACCGATAACTGGCACCCCCATAATCGTCTCCTCTGACCCGCGCGGCGAGTTATCAACGAACGCAGAGACGGCAACGTTTCGATCAGCCCTGAGGATATCGTAGACGACTCTCGAATGGCCACCGGCCCCGACAATAATGATCTTCATATTCGCAGCGATTTGCCCGCACTTTACTTGACTATTTCCCCCTCGAGAGGGTTCGCTGAGTGAACGTCGTCCCCTAATTAACCGAGTTACTTATTTTATAGTACAACTTGCCGAAAGGCATGGACACTCTCGCTGTCGTGCCCGCGCGAGGAGGCTCATCTCGCGTCCCTCGAAAGAACCTCCGGGAAGTCGCTGGGAAACCTCTCATCGCCCATACTCTCGAACAGGCGGCTGAATCCGAGGCGTTGGACCGAACCATTGTCTCGACAGACGATGAGGAGATACAGATGACCGCACGCGAATACGGCGGCGAAGTCCCGTTCACTCGTCCTGCTGAACTCGCAACAGACGAGGCGACGAGTCCACCGGTTGTCGAGCACGCCCTCGATTGGGTAGAACGTCATGTCGGTTCCCCCGACATCGTGGTTATGCTCCAAGTGACGACGCCGCTTCGAACTGCCCAAGATATCGACGATGCCGTAGCGAAGATTCGGAACCACTCGGAAGCGACGTCTCTCGTCTCTATCTCGGAGTACGACGAACCACCGTACTGGGCCGTCGAAACGGAAGACGACGTTCTCCGCCCTCACTTCGACCGAGATGTCCTCTGGACGGACAACATTCCGAGAAGTCAGGACCTTCCGACGCTGTACCACCCGAACGGCGCTATCTTCGCGGCTCGGACCGAAGCGTTCCGCGAGGAGATTAACTTCTACACAGACGTAACAATCGGATACGAAATGCCACCCGAACGGTCGATAGACATAGACGAACCGTTCGAACTCGAACTCGTCCGAACGTTGATGGAGTCGAACGAGAATTAACTGAGCGTCGGCATCCGCGGCGGGGGACGAGCCGGGTTGATACGCATTTTGCAGGCCCAGTCCGTGCCGTGAGATACGACCAGAAACGAATCCTTATTACGCTTCCTAAGACAGACGCGAACGATGCCCTCACTCGACTCCGTCTGCGTCCTCGTTCCCACCTACAACGAGGCCGAAACAATCGGCCAAGTAGTCGCGGACTTCCGCGAGGAGGGCTTCGAGAACGTCCTCGTCATCGACGGCGGGTCCGAAGACGGCACCGCCGACATCGCCGAGGACCACGGCGCGCGCGTCGTGATGCAGTCGGGGTCGGGTAAGGGACAGGCCATCCGCGAAGCCGTCGAGTACCACATCGACGCGCCGTACGTCCTGATGCTCGACGGCGACGCGACGTACCGCGCTTCGGACGCGGAGACGATGCTCGAACCCTTAGACGAGGGGTACGAACACGTCATCGGCGACCGGTTCGCCGACATGCGCGACGGCGCGATGACGAAGTTCAACCAGATAGGCAACGGTATCGTAAACAGCGCGTTCGCATCCATCCACGGACAGACGTTCGAGGACATCCTCTCCGGCTACCGCGCGTTCACGCGGGAGTCGTTCTCGCGGATGACGCTCACCGCCGACGGGTTCGGCGTCGAGACGGAGATGTCCGTCGAGTGCATAAAACGGAACATCGAGACGGCCGTCGTCCCGATAACGTATCTCCCGCGGCCCTCCGGGTCGGACACGAACCTGCGGCCCATCCGCGACGGCGGAATCATCTTTCTGGAACTGTACCGCCGCGCGAAGACGAACAACCCGCTGTTTTACTTCGGGAGCGTCGGCGGTATCTCGACGCTCACCGGCGTCCTAATCGGCGTCTACGTCGCCGTCGAGTGGGTGACGGTCCGCGTCTCTCACGAGGTGTTGGCCGTCGTCGCCGCGGGCGCCATCATGGTCGGCGTCCAGCTTTTGATGTTCGGCGTCCTCTCGGACCTCATCTTGACGCTGCACCGCGACACGCTCCGGAAGATAGACGACGAAGTCGAGTCCCGCGAGACGAGGAGGGTGACCGCAGAGTCGGAGGTGAAGGCGGGCGCGGCGAACGGGGGCGAGAACGCCGCGGAGTCGAGCGACGAGGCGGTCGAACGGACGCGACGGCGGTGAATCTCCGCGCGGCGGCGTTCCGACTCGCCGAGGACGGACGACGCCGGCGGGACGGGACCGGCTAGAACGGAAGCAGGTTTCGGAGTTGCTGTAAGAACCCGCCCGACGCCGAGGAGCGGTACTCCTCGAACACCGGGTGAAGCTGGTTCAGAAGTTCGGTCTCGGTGTCGAACTCCGAAGACGGAACCGACGAGAGCGCTTCGTCGATGGCGACGCCGTTACCCGAGGCGTCGTAGGGAATCTTCGCGTTGTCGAGGGCGCGAACCACCTCCTCTTCTGTGGCCGGAAACTGTATCTCGCTCTCGTCCAGCCGAGCGTCGAGTGCCGCGATACCGAACTCCAACGAGTCCGGGTCATCTCCTCCCTGCTGTGGTGGTCTAACCGCCATTACGCGCTGGTACGTGTTCATCGTTGGAAAAACCCCCGACTGACCGACTCTCTCCGAGACGCTCGAACTCGGCTCGAGTGCGCTCGTCTCGCGTCCGACGCGCCGTCGAACCTGGGGGCGGAGCGTCCGCATCCGTTATACCGCCCCGGGACGACGTGACCGACGAGAACGACGATGACGGACTACACCACGGTGTCCATTCCGAAGGACCTCGCAGAACGCGTCGAGGAGACGATAGAGGGGACGAGTTTCTCCAGTACGAGCGACCTGGTTCGATTTCTCTTGCGGAGTATCGTCATCCAACACCAAAAGGAGGGCCAACTCACGGAGGCGCAGTTCGAGGAGATAACCGATCAGCTGTCCGATCTGGGATATCTCGACAGGTGAGGCGGTAGTCACTCGGAGACGAGCGATTCGCCGGGCGGTTCGGCGTCGACGACGTCGAGTTCGAAAGTGCGCCCGCTTCGGTCGAACGCTCTGACCGACCCGTCGTCCCACGGCGGGACGGCGACGATGACGGCCGCGGCGAAGTCGTCCTCCCGAGTCGGTCGGAGGGGCCCTTGCGGGTGCGAGACGAACCGGGCGCGTCCCCGGCCCGCGGGCGTCCCGAGGTTCACGCCGAAGACGGCGTTGACCGACCCTCCGGCCGCCGGAAGGTAGAACGTCGTCAGTACCGGCGTCTCGGGATCGACATCGATATCTCGCTCGAACTCGCCGGCCGGCGTCGCCGCGAGGACGACGCTGACCGAGTCCGGTTCGTCCTCTCTCGCCATGTCGAGGAGGACGTCGAGCAAGCCGCGGGTGATGTGGACCACACCGGGAGTACGTCGAGAGGAGGTAAAAAACGTCGCCGCGTCCCGACTACGGAATCATCTCTTTCAGCACGCGCCCGTACGCGCCGGGGATGTTTCGTCGCGCGCCGTCGAGCGCTCGTTCGAGTTCGCGCCCCGCCCCCGTCGATACCCCCTCGCCGTGACCGACGAGGATTCGCTCTGGGTCGTAGCCGAGCAGAGCGTCCCGCGGCGGGAACGGGCGACGCATCGGGTGGACGCCGAGTGCCTCGCCGGGCGCCCGGAAGTACGGCGCGGAACCCACCGACTCGGGGACGACCATCGTCCCGTCGGACCGACGGATGAAGCCCGCCTCCTGCCACGGCGGAATCGAGGAGTCGACGACGACGAACGACTCGAACCCCGAGTCACCGAGTCGGCGGCCGAACCGCTCTATCGGCGCGTCTATCTCCGCGACGACGTCCGTCATCCAGTCGGGGACGTACACCGGAACGCCGTGACGCGTCGCTATCGCCGCGGCGTCGCGTTTGTGTCGGTCGAGTCCGACGACGACGCCCGTCACCTCTCCGAACTCCTCGAACAGGTCGTCGATTCCGGGCGCGTCCACCGGGTCGAACAGCCAGACGCCTCCGTCGTCGCCGACGACGGCGTGACTGGCTCGTTGCATCTGTTCGTTCGGATACGCCAGCCATCCCGCGCCGCCGTCCCAACGGTCGATGACGCGATACTCCGCCGAACCGCTCCCCTTCATCGGCATGTACGATGAGACGGGCGGAGTTCGTTTAAACCCACTCACCGCGGCGGTCCGGCGAGGATTCGGGAGAGTCGAGAGCCGGAGTGATCTATTTCCGGCCCGAGACCGTCAACGACGGGTATGCTCACCCGACTCTGCCGCCTCGCACTCGAAGTGAAGTATCTCGGCCCCGCGCGGGAGTTCTACGAGAGTCGGTTGGGACTCGTCCCCGCGTTCGAGTCCGACACCGAAGTCGCCTACGAGGCGGGCGAGACGACGTTGGTCCTCCGGCGGCCGACGGCCGTTCCCAGAGGAGGACTCCACACCCACTACGCGTTTTCGACCACTCGCGAGGCGTACGACGGGTGGGTCGAACGCCTCTCGGAGTTAGAGCCAGTCGAGTTCTCCTTCGGGTCCTCGCGGTCGATGTACGTCTACGACCCGGACGGGAACTGCGTCGAAATCGGCGGGACGGAGTCGGCCGGGCGGCCCGACGAGGACGGGGCGTCCCCGGACGGCACCGAACCGCTGACCGGCATCTTCGAGGTGGTGTTGGAGGTGTCCGACCTCGCCGACGCGACGGAGCGCTACCGCTCTCTCGGCTTCGAGGTGGTAGACGAAGGCGAGGACCGGCGGCGCGTCCGCCTCTCGGGACCGGTCGACCTTGAACTGTGGGAGCCCCAGTTGGGAATCGCCGACGCGCGCGGGGGTGTCCACGTCGACCTGACGTTCGCCGCAGACGACGCCCGGTCGGCCGTCGAAGCGGGCGGGCCGTGGGCCGAGGGTCCGGACGAGGTAGACGGCGGCCTGCGCGTCCGCGAGGCGGACGGCCACGTCCTGACGTTTACAGAGGTACAAGGAGAATGCCCCGAAGCTTGACCTCGGGGTTGAATCCGACAACCCGTGCCACAAACCATTAACTCAACACGTTCCTAATCAACAAATAACGATGGAATACAGTCACCGCTACCACGTTTACCCAACAGAGGAGGTATAGCGGAGCGACTGGATCATCACATCGACGTTCATCGCCAAGCGGACGACTACACGCGATACGAGTACGAGAACGTTGAAGCCGACGACATCGGCTCGGCGTACAAACACCACTACCGACTCCCCGACTGGAAAGACCAGTTCCCCATCTTCTCCGAAGTGAACTCGAAGGCTCTGCAACGAACCGTCACCCGGTTCTATCAGAACCTTTCGAATCTCTCCGAGAAGAAACAGAATGGGCACAAGGTGGGGAAGTTGAACTGGAAGTCTCCGACCGACTACCCGAGTATGACGTACTCGCAGTCCGGCTTCGAACTCAAAAACACGAGTGGCCGACACGCGACGTTAGAACTCTCCAAACTCGGAGACATACAAATTCGCTACCACCGCGAAATCCCAAACCACGCCGACATCAAAGAAGTCACCATCAAGAAAGAGACGACTGGCGAGTGGTTCGTCTCCTTCGGCCTCGAAACCGACGACGCTGACCTACCCGAGAAACCCGCTGTGGACTCGCTGGACACGAGCAACAGTGTGGGTATCGACCTCGGAATCCTGAACTACATATCCACACAAGTGACGGCAAGACCGTAGACTGGCTCGACCTTGAAGACGAGTACGAACGACTCCGCCGTGAGCAACGGAAGTTGTCTCGGAAAGAAACTGACTCGAACAACTACGAGAAACGACGCCTGAAGGTCGCCAAGGTCAAGCGTCGGATTCGACGCAAAGTGGTGGACTACCAGCACAAACTCACAACGTGGCTCGTCAAGGAGTACGACGCCGTGTTCGTTGAAGACTTGAACGTTCAGAGTATGCTTCAGGGTGACGGTAATGCCCGTAACAAGCAGGATGTTGCGTGGCGACAGTTCATCACCTTGCTCGAATACAAAAGTGACCTGTACGGCTGTCACGTCGTTCCGGTGGAAGCACGAGGCACGACGAAAGAGTGTGCGTCGTGTGGTGTTGAAACAGCGAAATCCATCCGGGTTCGGGAACACTCCTGCCCTTCATGTGGGTTTGAGTGCGACCGTGACGCGAACGCTTCGTTGAACGTCCTGCAACGCGGCTTTTCTGAATTAGGGCTGGGATGGCCCGAAGAACGCCCGTGGAGACTGCGCTCCCGACGGACTCGGATTCCGTGTCTGCAAAGCGCGTCGTGGAAACGGGAAGCCTCGGGGCTTGACCCCGAGGCGATTCACAGACGGTCGGTGTTGATGTTCGTGTCCGGCGGCGTGACGACGAGGAAGTTCCTGAAATGCATCAGGCTCCCGCCCGCGTCCTTTACTTCCCGCGCGAACCCCGTCGCGAGTTCGTTCAGGTCCCCCTCTATCGCGAGAAAGAGCGTGTTCCCGTTCTCGACGCTCCGAATCCACTCTGCGGGGTCGGTCGTTCCGTCGAGAGTCGCCAACACCACGTCCCCCGTCACGTCCTCCCCGTCGAGATGCTCTTCGGCGGAGGCGAGGTTGAGTTTGAAGTCGCCCATATCGGCTCACATTGGAGACCGACACGAAAAGCGTTCGGTCGTCCGCGCGGGTTCCTGACGGAAAACGGACACGAACGCCGACGCGGCCCGCGACTCGCACCCGCGTTCGACGCCGACTCGCTCGACGTTCGTCCACATCGAACCGCGCGCGAGGACGCCGAGAGATAATTTCTACAGTTACGAAACGTAATTTGGAGACGTTACCGAACGATGACGCGTTCGACCGGCTACCGAATATAAGGTCATACAAACACCTTTGATTTCTCCCACACCGTTTACGTCGTGCGATTTTCGGGTTCGGTCGTCAGTCACGAGGTAGTCCGTACCGTCCGTCACACTCTCCCACGAAAACGTTTATATACCGCTGCGAGCACGGGACAGATACAATGTCTAACGACAAGGAGGCTTCGTCGGGTACCCCGGCGGGTCGAGTTCTTCAAGGGCACATTAGCCCAGATTACTGAACCTGAAATTCAGAACGTACGGATTTTCGACACCACGCTGCGCGACGGCGAGCAGTCGCCACGCACCTCGTTCAGTTACGAGGAGAAGCGGGACATCGCGGCCACCCTCGACGAGATGGGGACGCACGTCATCGAGGCGGGATTCCCGGTCAACTCGGACGCGGAGTTCGAGGCCGTGAGCGACATCGCCGCCGCCACCGACACGACCGTCTGCGGTCTGGCGCGCGTCGTCGACAAAGACGTGGAGGCCGCCCTCGATTCGGGGGTGGAGATGGTCCACGTCTTCGTCAGCACCAGCGACGTGCAACTGGCGGATTCGATGCACGCCTCGAAAGAGGAAGCAGTCGAGCGAGCCGTCGCCAGTGTCGAGCGTGCGAAGGAAGCCGGCGTCGAAGTCATGTTCTCGCCGATGGACGCCACGCGAACGGACGTGGAGTTCCTCGCCGAGATTCTGGAAGCGACGGACGACGCCGGGACTGACTGGGTCAACATCCCCGACACGTGCGGCGTCGCGACGCCGACGCGCTTTGCGGACCTGATTCGGACGGTCCGCGAGCACACGTCGGCGAAGATAGACGTCCACGCCCACGACGACTTCGGGCTCGCCACCGCCAACGCGATGGCCGGGTTCGAGGCGGGCGCCTCGCAAGCGCAGGTGTCGGTCAACGGCATCGGCGAACGCGCGGGCAACGCCGCCTACGAGGAAGTCGTCATGGCCGCGGAGTCGCTGTACGGCGTAGACAGCGGCGTAGACACCACGCGCATCACGGAACTGTCTCGCATGGTCGAGGAGGCCAGCGACATCCCGGTGCCGGCGAACAAGCCGGTCGTCGGGCGCAACGCCTTCTCCCACGAGAGCGGCATCCACGCCGCGGGCGTCATCGAGAACTCGGACACGTTCGAGCCGGGCGTGATGACGCCGGAGATGGTGGGCGCACAGCGCGAGTTCGTCCTCGGCAAACACACCGGCGCGCACTCCGTCCGCAAGCGACTGGAGGATTCGGGCTTCGTCCCCACGGACGACGAAGTCCGCGAGGTGACGCGTCTGGTCAAAGACTACGGCGCGGAGAAAGAGCGTGTGACGGTGGACGTCCTCACGCGCTTCGCCCGCGACGTGGGCGTCGAGCGCGACGACGAAGAGGAGGAGGTACGCGCCTGATGCCGCGCGCCCCGTTCGCTCACGCTCGTGAGCCGCGGGTGCGCGACGCCCGGGCGGTCCCCTGCAGTTGTCGCGACGCGCGAAACGTTGATAAGCGACCGGACGAATCAAACCAGTACGATGCGACAGCAGGCCGCACCCGGCGCGTCCGCCCCCGGCGCGGAGACTGGGGTCTCGGCGGGCCGCACGGCCGCTGTCCGGTCGCTCATTATTGTAGGGGCCGCCTAGCCCCTCACTTCACTTCTATCGACGGACTGCGCATCGCGTTCGTACCACCAGCCAACCAGAAGAACCCAGTAATGGAGCACCAGCAACCCCACACCGCACGCGACCGACGGCGGACGCATCGACCACCGACCACGCGCCACCACAGAACGGGGGCGTCCACATGAGCGAACCCGCCCCGCGCTCTCGGGACGACGACGCCGAGGCCGGGTCCGAGGAACCGTCCGAGCCTGTCCCGGTCACCACCGGGGCGTCCTCGGTCGTTCGCGCCCTCGAAAACGTCGGCGTCGAAGCCGCGTTCGGCGTCCAAGGCGGAGCCATCATGCCCGTCTACGACGCCCTGTACAGCTCAGACATCAGACACGTGACGATGGCGCACGAACAGGGTGCGGCCCACGCCGCGGACGCCTACGGCGTCGTCCGCGGCGACCCCGGCCTCTGTCTGGCCACGTCCGGTCCCGGCGCGACCAACCTCGTCACCGGCATCGCCGACGCCAACATGGACTCAGACGCGATGCTCGCGTTGACGGGACAGGTCCCCTCAGAGATGGTCGGGTCGGACGCGTTCCAAGAGACGGACACCACCGGCGTCACCGCCCCCATCACGAAGCACAACTACTTCGCGGGCGACGCGGACTCGGTCGGCGACACCGTCGGCGAGGCGTTCGCCCTCGCCGCGCAGGGCCGCCCCGGGCCGACGCTCGTGGACCTGCCGAAGGACGTGACGCTCGGCGAGACGGACCGCGAACCCGGCCCCGCGGAGACGCCGAAGACGACAGAACCCCAGATGGAGGCCGACGAGGACGACGCGAAGACGGCCGCGAAGGCCGTCGAAGCCGCGGAGAAGCCGGTGTTGCTCCTCGGCGGCGGCGTCATCAAAGGCAACGCCGCGGACGAGGCCCGCGCGTTCGCCATCGACCACGGCATCCCCGTGGTGACGACGATGCCCGCCATCGGGGCGTTCCCCGAGGACCACGACCTGTGTCTGTCGTGGGCGGGGATGCACGGCACCGGCTACGCCAACATGGCCATCACGCACACCGACCTGCTGATAGCGGTCGGGACGCGCTTCGACGACCGCCTCACCGGCGGCATCGACACGTTCGCGCCGGAAGCGGAGGTCATCCACATCGACATCGACCCCGCGGAGATATCGAAGAACATCCACGCGGACTACCCGCTCGTCGGCGACGCGGGCCGCGTCATCGAACAGGTCGACGACGCGATGGAGCGCAGTCCGGACATCAAAGAGTGGCGCGACCAGTGCCGGACGTGGAAATCCGAGTACCCGATGGACTACGCGACGCCCGAGGACGAACCGGTGAAACCGCAGTTCATCGTCGAGTGTCTGGACGAGGCCACCGACGACGACACGGTGGTGACGACGGGCGTCGGCCAACACCAGATGTGGGCCGCGCAGTACTGGACGTACACCGAACCGCGGACGTGGGTCTCCTCGCACGGCCTCGGGACGATGGGCTATGGCCTGCCCGCGGCCATCGGCGCGCGACTCGCCGCCGATGACGACCGAGACGTCGTCTGCATCGACGGCGACGGGTCGTTCCTGATGACGATTCAGGAACTGTCCGTCGCGGTCCGCGAGGACCTCGACATCACCGTCGCCGTCCTCAACAACAAGTACATCGGGATGGTCAGACAGTGGCAGGACGCCTTCTTCGACCGCCGCCGCATGGCGGCGGACTACGACTGGTGTCCGGAGTTCGACAAACTCGCCGAGGCGTTCGGCGCGCGCGGATTCCGCGTGGACGAGTACGACGAAGTCGCAGACACCATCGAGGCGGCACTCGACTACGACGGTCCCTCGGTCGTCGACTTCCACATCGACCCCGCGGAGAACGTCTACCCGATGGTCGCCTCGGGCGCACCGAACGGGAAGTTCGCTCTCACGGAGGACCAGCTATGAGCTCGGACGCTAACGACGACGACCTGCCCGAACACGGACTGAAAGGCCCCGCACCGGACGAACGGCCCCACCCCGAGGGGCGACGCAACGCCCAAGGGATTCGCATCGACCCCGAAGTCGAGGCGGAACACGACCCCCGCCGCGCGGTCATCTCGGCGCTAGTCGAGAACGAACCGGGCGTGCTCTCGCGCATCGCGGGACTCGTCTCGCGGCGGCAGTTCAACATCGAGAGCCTGACCGTCGGTCCGACGACGGTGGACGGCCACGCCCGAATCACCATGGTCGTCGAGGAGCCCGACCCCGGTATCGACCAGATAAAAAAACAGCTCTCGAAGCTGAAACCGGTGATAAACGCCGGCGAACTCGACGACGACGCCGTGCGAACGGAACTCGTCCTCCTGAAAGTCGAGGGCGACGAACCCGACAAGGTCCACGCCGTCACGGAGATGTACGAAGGAAAGACGCTCGACGCCGGCCCGCGGACCATCACGGTCCAACTCACCGGCGACGAACAGAAGATAGACGACGCGATAGACGCGTTCCGCCAGTTCGGCATCATCGAGATATCCCGGACGGGACAGACCGCACTGGCGCGCGGCGACCAAGCGACAGTCCCCGGAGAGAAGCCCGCAACCTCCGGCGAACCGACAGAACCCACCCATACACACAAATGACGGAACTCAACACGACGGTATACTACGACGACGACGCGGACCGCTCGCAAATCGACGACAAGACGGTCGCAATCCTCGGATACGGCAGCCAAGGCCACGCCCACGCACAGAACCTCGCAGACAGCGGTGTCGACGTGGTCGTCGGCCTGCGCGAGAACTCTTCGTCTCGCTCTGCGGCCGAGTCCGACGGCCTCCGAGTGAAGACGCCCGTAGAGGCAGCCGAGGAGGGAGACATCGTCTCCGTTCTCGTCCCCGACACCGTCCAACCGGCGGTGTTCGAGCAGATTCGAGACAGCTTGGAGGCGGGCGACACGCTCCAGTTCGCCCACGGCTTCAACATCCACTACAACCAGATTCAGCCCCCCGAAGACGTCGACGTGACGATGGTCGCCCCGAAGTCGCCGGGCCACCTCGTCCGCCGCAACTACGAGAACGACGAGGGGACGCCCGGACTCATCGCCGTCTACCAAGACGAGACGGGCGACGCGAAAGAGGAAGCGCTCGCGTACTCGCACGCCATCGGCTGCACCCGCGCGGGCGTCATCGAGACGTCGTTCCAAGAGGAAGTCGAGACGGACCTCTTCGGCGAACAGGTCGTCCTCTGCGGCGGCGTCACCTCGCTGGTCAAGCAGGGCTACGAGACGCTCGTCGACGCGGGCTACTCCCCGGAGATGGCCTACTTCGAGTGCCTGAACGAACTGAAACTCATCGTGGACCTGATGTACGAGGGCGGCCTCGAAGAGATGTGGAACTCCGTCTCCGACACCGCCGAGTACGGCGGCCTCACGCGCGGTGACCGCGTCGTCGACGACCACGCTCGCGAGAACATGGAGGAGATTCTCGAAGAGGTGCAGAACGGCACGTTCGCTCGCGAGTGGATCGCGGAGAACCAGGCGGGACGGCCCTCCTACACGCAACTGAAGGACGCCGAAGAGAACCACCACATAGAGGAGGTCGGTCGGCCCCTGCGCGACCTCTTCGCGTGGTCCGACGACGGAGACGAGGAAGAAGAGAAAGCCGAAGCCCCCGCGGACGACTGAACGAGGACTCACCGATGACAGACCGAAACCCGATGAAAGAGATAAGCCACACGCACCCGGAGACGGGTGACACGTTCGGCTACGACGTCTACCGGCGCGGACCGGCCGTCGCCGACGGTGGCGAGAACCGAGAGAACCGAGACGACGGAGACGACGCGGCGGGCGAGATGTCCGACGTGGACCACACCCCCCGCGAGGGCGAGGGCGCAAACGAGGTATGGACGCGCGGTGATGTAGATGAGTGAAGGGACGCTCTACGACAAGGTGTGGGAGGAACACACCGTCTCGGAACTGCCGACCGGTCAGACGCAACTGTTCGTCGGCCTCCACCTCATCCACGAGGTGACGAGTCCGCAAGCGTTCGGTATGCTGCAAGAACGCGGACTCGACGTCGCGTACCCCGAACTCACCCACGCGACGGTGGACCACATCGTCCCGACGGCCGACCAGTCGCGGCCGTTCCACGACGACGCCGCCGAAGAGATGATGGCGGAACTCGAACAGAACGTCCGCGGGTCGGGCATCGACTTTTCGGACCCCACGTCGGGCCAACAGGGCATCGTCCACGTCATCGGACCCGAACAGGGCATCACCCAACCCGGCAAGACCATCGTCTGCGGCGACTCCCACACTTCGACGCACGGCGCGTTCGGCGCACTCGCGTTCGGTATCGGGACGAGCCAGATTCGCGACGTGCTCGCGACTCAGACGGTCGCGATGGAGAAGAAAGGCGTCCGCAAGATAGAGGTCACGGGCGAACTCGGCGACGGCGTCGAGGCGAAGGACGTCATCCTCGAAGTCATCCGCCGCCTCGGCACCGAGGGCGGCGTCGGCTACGTCTACGAGTACGCCGGTGAAGCCATCGAGAGCCTCGACATGGAGGGCCGGATGAGCATCTGTAACATGTCCATCGAAGGCGGCGCTCGCGCGGGGTACGTGAACCCCGACGAGACAACCTACGCGTGGCTGAAAGAGACCGACTACTTCCGAGAGAACCCCGAGAAGTTCGACGAACTGAAGCCTTACTGGGAGTCCATCCGGTCCGAGGAGGACGCCGTCTACGACGACGTCGTCACCATCGACGGCTCCGAACTGGAACCCGTCGTCACGTGGGGGACCACGCCCGGACAGGGCGTCGGAATCACGCAGCCGATTCCGGCCCCCGAGGACCTCCCCGAGGACAAACAGGACACGGCGCGGCGCGCCCAAGAACACATGCGCGTCGAACCCGGCGACACGATGCAGGGCTACGAGATAGACGTGGCCTTCCTCGGGTCGTGCACGAACGCTCGCCTCCCGGACCTGCGCCGCGCGGCGCGCGTCGTCGAGGGGCGGGAGGTCCACGAGGACGTCCGCGCGATGGTCGTCCCCGGCAGTCAACGCGTCAAGGCCGCCGCGGAGGCGGAGGGGTTAGACGAGATATTCGAGGCCGCCGGATTCGAGTGGCGCGGTGCGGGCTGTTCGATGTGTCTCGGCATGAACGAGGACCAACTGGAGGGCGACGAGGCGTGTGCGTCCTCTTCGAACCGGAACTTCATCGGTCGGCAGGGGTCGAAAGACGGCCGCACCGTCCTGATGAACCCCCGTATGGTGGCCGCCGCGGCCATCGAAGGGAAAGTGACTGACGTGCGCGACCTGAAGGAGGTGACCTTCGCGTGACAGAAGAGATTCCGGAGATAGACTCCGTCTCGGGGACGGGCGTCCCCATCCGCGGGAACGACATCGACACCGACCAGGTGATTCCGGCGCGGTTCATGAAGGTTGTCACGTTCGACGGCCTCGGCGAGTTCGCCTTCTTCGACCTGCGGTTCGACGACGACGACAACGAGAAAGACCACCCGTTCAACGAACCGCAGTTCCAAGACGCCTCCGTGATGGTAGTAAACGCCAACTTCGGTTGCGGGTCCTCGCGCGAACACGCCCCGCAGGCGCTGATGCGGTGGGGTATCGACGCCATCGTCGGCGAGTCGTTCGCCGAAATCTTCGCGGGCAACTGCCTCGCACTCGGCATCCCGACGGTCACCGCAGACCACGAGACCATCACCGAACTCCAAGCGTGGGTCGACGACCACCCCGACGAGGAGATAGACGTGGACGTAGAGAACGAAACCGTCACCTACGGCGACACGACAGTCGAGGCGACGGTGGACGACGCACAACGGAAGGCCCTCACCGAGGGTGTCTGGGACACGACGGCGCTGATGAAGTCCAACGCCGACGCCGTCGCAAAAAAGGCCGCTTCCCTGCCCTACGTCGATGACTGAGGAGATAGTCGTCATCCCCGGCGACGGCATCGGGAGAGAGGTCGTTCCCGCGGCGGTGTCCGTCCTCGAAGCCGTCGGCGACTTCGAGTTCGTCGAAGCCGACGCCGGAGACGCCGTCGAAGCGGAGACGGGCGAGGCACTCCCGGCGGAGACGTACGAGTTGGCCGCCTCCGCGGACGCGACGCTTTTCGGCGCGGCGGGCGAGACGGCCGCCGACGTCATCCTCCCTCTCCGCACCGCGGTGGACTCCTTTGTCAACGTCCGCCCGGCGAAGGCGTACCCCGGGGTGGACGCTCTCCGACCGGAGACTGACCTCGTCTTCCTGCGGGAGAACACCGAGGGCGTCTACGCGGGCCACGAGGACAGACTCTCGGAGGACCTCTCGACGCTGACGCGCGTCGTGACCACCTCCGCCTCGGAGCGACTCGCGGAGTTCGCCTGCGACTACGTCGAGGACCGCGCGTACGACGGCTTCTCGGTCGCGCACAAGGCGAACGTGATGCGCGAGACGGACGGTCGGTTCCGCGACGCCGTCGTCTCCGTCGCCGATGACCGCGGCGTTGAGACGGACGAAGTCCTGATGGACGCGTTCGCGACGCGCGTCTGTCTCGACCCGACGCAGTTCGACGTCGTCGTCTGCCCGAACCTCGCGGGCGACGTTCTCTCCGACCTCGCGGCGGGTCTGGTCGGCGGACTCGGCTTGCTCCCGTCGGCGAACATCGGCCCGGACCGCGCCCTCTTCGAACCCGTCCACGGCACCGCGCCCGACATCGCGGGCGAGGGCGTCGCGAACCCCTCTGCGACCATCGTCTCCGCCGCGATGCTGCTCGAGTATCTCGGCTACGACGACGAGGGGAGGGCGGTGCGAGACGCCGTCGAGAGCGTCTTAGCGGACGGACCGCGGACGCCCGACCTCGGCGGCGACGCCTCCACCGAGGACGTGACGCACGCCGTCCTCGAACGCCTCGACTGACGGCGCGATACTTTCTTTCGCTGTCGGTTCCGTTCGTTTTCCGGGCGGTCGTTCGCCTCGTCAGTCCCCGACTGCGGCACCCGAGACCGTCCATCGGCGACGCGACGTGACAGTTCGTACTCGGTTTCTGCACGAACCGAACAGAGACGAACGAATCTCGAACACGAACAATTAACAACGAACAGCGGTAACCGTGGACACGACCGACGCCAATGTTACCCGCAGAGAGAAAACGGCGAATCGTGGAACTCGTTTCGGCGGACGACGGCTGCTCCGTCGAAGGTCTCTCGGAGGAACTCGACTACTCGAAGGCGACCATCCGGCGCGACCTTCGGGAGTTAGAGGACCGCGGCCTCATCGAACGGTCCCACGGAGGCGCAGTTCCCGTCACCACCGTCGGACGCGAACAGACCTACGGACAAAAGGAGGTGCAGAACCTCGACGGTAAGCGGGCCATCGCGGACGAGGCGATAACGGAGATTTCCGACGGGCAGGTCGTCTTCTTCGACGCCGGGACGACGACGATGCAGGTGGCCCAGAAGGCGCCGAAAGACGGCTCTATCCTCGCGGTGACGAACTCGCCGCGCCTGGCCGTCGAACTCGGCAAGGAGGACAACGACGTGAAACTGACCGGCGGGACGCTCAGACGCCGGACGCGCGCTCTCGTCGGGCCGACGGCGGAGTCGTTCATGGAGCGGACGAACTTCGATCTGCTGTTTCTCGGGACGAACGCCGTCGACGTCGACGCCGGGTTGACGACGCCGAACGAGGACGAGGCGCGGATGAAGCAACTGATGGTCGAGAAGGCGTCGCGCGTCGTCCTCGTCGCGGGGGCGACCAAAGTCGGCAAGCGAAGCTTCGTGCAGTTCGCGGACGTCGCCGACGTCGACCTGTTCATCACCGACGGTGACCTCCCGGCCCGAGAGCGCGAGGCGTTCGAAAACGAGGGGATGACGGTTCGAGAGGTGGCCCCGGAGTGACCGACGACGTGCTAACCGTCACGATGAACCCGGCCGTGGACCACACCCTCCGCATCGACGAACCGCTGACGTCGGGGGCAGTCGCGCGGACGGACGACGCCCAGTTCGACGCGGGAGGGAAGGGAATCAACGTCTCGAAGTACCTCACGGCACTCGACGTGTCGGCACCGGCGACGGGCTTTCTCGGCGGTCCGTTCGGACGGATGATTCGGACGCAACTGGACGACGACGGCGTCCCGGGTGAGTTCGTCGAGATTCCCGACCGGACGCGACTGAACACGACCGTCCTGAGCCCGGACGCCGAGTACAAGATAAACCACGACGGCCCGACCGTCGGCGACGACGCCGTCTCGAATCTCGTCGAACGGGTCGCGGCGAACGACCCCGACACCGTCGTCGTCGCCGGGAGTCTCCCCGTCGGCGTCACGACCGACGCCGTGGACAGAATCGCCCGCGCGGGCGAGTGGGACACCGCAGTCGATATGAGCGGGTCGTTTCTCACCGACCTCGACGCGGAGTATCTCGTCTGTAAACCGAACCGCGAGGAACTCCACGAGGCCACCGGACTGCCCGTCGATACCGTCTCCGAGTGCGCCGCCGCGGCCGACGAACTCCGAACGTGCGGGTTCCGTTACGTCGTCGCGTCGCTCGGACCCGACGGCGCGCTCTTGGTTTCGGAGTCGGAGACGACGCACGCGCCCGCCGCGGACGCCGACGTGGTCGATACGGTCGGCGCGGGCGACGCTCTCCTCTCGGGCTTTCTCGCGGGACTGGCCCGCGGCGAATCCGAAACCGTCGCGCTCCGGACGGGGGTCGCCGTCGCCGCGCGCGTCGTCGCCGTCTCCGGCACTCGCGTGCCCGATTTCGACGGCGTGTTCGACGCCCGAGACGCCGTGGACGTCTCCTCGCCGTGAGAGGCGTGTTCGTTTGTGCGAGCTTTCGATGGAAAGCGATCATAAACGTTCGTATCCGAAAGGGTTTTTGAATTCATTTAGTAACTATCGTGAAGGAGCCAACAATGAGCAAAAAGTCAGCGGAGAGCGCGCTCAGGTCTCACGTCACCTCGGTGAAAGAGGACCTGATGACCGGCGTATCGTACATGATTCCGTTCGTGACCATCGGCGGTATCTTCCTCGCCCTCGGCTACGCCGTGGCGGGAGTCACCGGCACCGGGGTCGAGAACGTCTTCGACTCGACGGGGACGATAGGCTGGTTCCTCGCACAGATCGGAAGTGCCGGTCTGACGCTCATGGTCCCGGCACTCGGGGCGTACATCGCGTACGCCATCGCGGACCGCCCGGGTCTGGCCCCGGGGTTCGTCCTCTCGTGGATACTCCAGCAGGGAACCGTCCTGCAGGCGGCGGGCGACGCCATCGGTTTCCAAGGCGGTGAGGCCGGGGCGGGATATCTCGGCGCACTCGTCGCCGGTCTCCTCGCCGGATACGTCGCACTCTGGATAAAGAACCGGGACGTTCCCGGCTTCGTCCAGCCGATGATGCCGGTTCTCATCGTGCCGGTGCTGACGGTGGCCATCCTCGCGCCGATACTGCTCTTCGTCGTCGGCGTCCCGGTGGCGACTGCGAACGCCGGCTTGAACGCCTTCCTCGAAGGGGCGCAGGGAGGACAGGCCGTCGTCATCGGCGCGCTACTCGGCGCGATGATGGCGTTCGACATGGGCGGCCCGGTGAACAAGGTGGCGTACCTCTTTGCGGTTGGTCTCATCGGCGAGGGTATCTACCAGCCGATGGCCGCCGTGATGATAGCGGGGATGATTCCGCCCATCGGACTCGCGCTCTCGAACTTCATCGCGCCGCACAAGTACGCCGCCGAGATGTACGAGAACGCGAAGTCCGGCATCGTCCTCGGCTTCTCGTTCATCACGGAGGGTGCGATTCCGTACGCATCGGCCGACCCCCTCCGCGTCATCCCCTCTATCGTCGCCGGGAGCGCAGTCGGCGGCGCGATAGCGATGTCGATGAACGTCACGATGCCCGCCCCCCACGGCGGCATCTTCGTGATTCCCCTCTCGAACAACCCGCTCATGTTCCTCGCGGCCATCGTCATCGGGTCTCTCGTCACGGCCGTCATCGCGACGGTCATCAAACCCGACTTCGAGGACCGCGTCGCGGCCGAGACGGAGACCGACGCCGCGACATCCGGTGACTGAGAACGAGCACAACTGCCTTACTACTCCCATAACCATACACAAACGAACATGCTCGAAGACGACATCGACCGACTGTTCCCGAAAGCGCACATCTCGCTCGAAGAGCCTCCGGCCTCGAAGGAGGCGGCCATAGAGTACCTCCTCGACCTCGTCGTCGAGAACGGCCGGGTGACCGACCGCGAGGTTGCTCTCGAAGCCCTGCACGAACGAGAGAAAGAAGCGACCACCGGCGTCGGCATGGGTATCGGCATCCCCCACGCGAAGACCGAGGCCGTCGAAACACCGTCCGTCGCGTTCGCCCGTTCTCGCGAGGGCATCGACTTCGACGCGATGGACGACGAACCCGCGAAACTGCTGTTCATGATTCTCGTCCCCGCCGAGGGCGGCGAGGAGCATCTCCAGATTCTCAGTTCGCTCTCTCGGGCCCTCATGCACGAGGACGTCCGCGAGAAACTGCTTACAGCCGACAGCGAAGACACCGTCCAAAACACCGTTCGGGAGGCGGTCAACTGATGCCGGAACGGGTCGTCACCATCGTCCCCGAAGACGGTCTGCACGCGCGTCCAGCGTCGCTCTTCGTCGAGACGGCAAACGAGTACGACGCGACGGTCGAAGTCGGCCCGGCCGACGGCGAACTCGTCAACGCGTCGAGCATGCTCGCCGTCACCGGCCTCGGCGTCGCCGCGGGCGACGACGTGAGACTCGTCGCGGAGGGCGACGACGCCGAGGACGTCCTCGACGCCCTCGAAGAGATACTCACCACGCCCGAGGACGAACTCTGAACCCATGACCGAACGACGACTCGACGGCGTCGGCGTGACACCCCTCTCGGGAGTCGGAACCGTCGTCTGGTACTCGCCGGACGCGGAACTCGACGACCCGCCGGACCCCGATTCGGTCGACACCGAGGCCGAGACGGAGCGATTCGAGGCGGCGCGGACGACCGCCAGAGAGGAGTTAGAGGCGGAACGAGACCGAACCGCCGAACGCGTCGGTCAAGAGGAGGCGGCCGTGTTCGACGCGCACGTCCAGTTCCTCGACGACCCGCAGATCACCGACGGCGTGGCAGAGCGAATCGAGGGCGGCCTCCCGGCCGAACACGCCGTCTCCGAGACGTTCGAGGGGTTCATCGAACAGTTCGAGGGGATGGAGGGCCGGATGGCCGAACGCGCCGACGACCTGCGCGACGTGCGCGACAGACTCGTCCGCGTCCTCTCGGGCGGCGAACGCGTGAACCTCGGAGACCTACCCGAGGGGAGCGTCGTCCTCGCGGAGCGACTGACGCCAAGCGACACGGCGCAACTCGACCCCTCGAAGGTGGCCGGGTTCGTCACCGAAACCGGCGGCCGAACGTCGCACGCGGCCATCTTCGCGCGTTCGCTCGCGCTCCCCGCCGTCGTCGGCGTCGGCGAGGAACTGCGGGACGTCGAGGGCGGTACCGACGTCGTCGTGAACGGTACCGACGGCGTCGTCGTCTTCGACCCCGACGAGGAGACGCGCGAGGCGGCCGCGGGCGACGACGACGCGGAGATACGCGAGGACCCCGTCTCGACGGCCGACGGCACGGAGATAGAAGTCGCCGCCAACGTCGGGACGCGGAAAGACCTCGGACCGGCGACGGAACGCGGCGCGGACGGCATCGGTCTCTACCGCACGGAGTTTCTCTTCCTCGACAGGGAGTCGCCGCCGGACGAAGAAGAACAGTACGAGGCGTACGTCGAGGCTCTCGACGCGTTCCCCGAGGGCCGCGTCGTCGTCCGAACGCTGGACGTGGGCGGAGACAAGCCCATCGACTACCTCGACCTGCCGGACGAGGAGAACCCGTTCCTCGGCGAACGCGGCATCCGTCGCTCTCTCGGTCCGGACTCGGACCTCTTCGAGACGCAACTCCGGGCACTCTTGCGCGCCTGCGGCTCCGAGAACGGAGGCTCGTCGGACTCGTCCGACGGTGGGCTGGCCGTCATGCTCCCACTCGTCGCCACCGTCGAAGAGGTGGCGGCGGCCCGCGAGAAGATGGCCGAGGTGGCCGACGACTTAGACGACGAGGGCGTCGAGTACGCCCGCCCCGAGTTCGGCGTGATGGTCGAAACGCCCGCCGCGGCGTTCGTGGCCGATGACCTCGTAGAGCGCGTGGACTTCTTCAGCATCGGTACGAACGACCTCGCGCAGTACGTGATGGCCGCGGAACGCGGCAACGAACGCGTCTCGGAACTCGGCGACTACCGCCAACCCGCGGTCCTCCGCGCCATCCGCGCGACGGTGGAGGCGGCGGAGGGAACTGACGCGTGGGTCGGGATGTGCGGCGAGATGGCGGGCGACCCGGACCTGACGGAGTTACTCCTCGGCCTCGGGTTGGACGAACTCAGCATGAGTGCGGTCACCGTCCCGCAGGTCAAAGCGGCGGTGACGAACGTCTCGCTTTCGGACGCTCGGGAACTCGCGGCCGAGGCGCTCGAAGCCAGTACGAAAGATGAAGTAGAACGCGTGTTAACAAACAGCACCCTATCATGAAACTAGTCGCAGTCACGTCCTGTCCGACCGGTATCGCACACAGTCAGATGGCAGCGGAGAACCTCGAACAGACGGCCGACAGACTCGGCCACGACATCAAAGTCGAAGTGCAAGGCGCGATGGGCGCGGAGAACGAACTCAGTAGCGGAGACATCGCCGAGGCGGACGCGGTCATCGTCGCCTCCGACACCTCCGTCTCTCGGGACCGCTTCGAGGGGAAACCGCTCGTGAAGGGAACCGTCAAAGACGGCGTCAACGACGCCGAGGGCCTCATCGAGAAGGCCGCGGACCTCGTAGAGAGCGGAGCGGCCGAAACCGTCGAAGTCGGCGGCGACACAGCAGACGCCGACGCTCCCGAGGCGGAGTCCGCGAGCGAATCCGCGGCCGACCCCGAACCGCAGCAACAACGGCGTCGCGGCGGTGACAGGGAGAAAGGCCTGTTCGCCCGACTGAAAAAACTGTTCTCCTAGTCTCTCTTTCGAGGTTCCGCTCTCTCTCGCCGCCGGGCGTTCCCGTCGACGTGCGTATTTCCGACTGTCACGATTGGCAACAAACATCGCGCCAGAGTTGACAGTCACGAACGGTCACCGGTTCCGGAGGGCGAGACGCTCTCGAACCGTCCGAGCGGGGACTCTGAACGCTCCCGTCCGCGGTAGCGTTCATCCGGGAGGGAATCGAACGAACGCGCAGAAACGGTACTCGTTCGCATACGTTATTAGGGTCGCCCGTGACGGCGTAGACGAGGTGACACAGATTGTCGTTCTACGGCGGAGATGAACTCGCGAACGTGTACGACGCGGCCTTAGAAGAGGGGTTCGGCCTCGTCGCCAGTAACGTGGCCGAACCGAACGTCATGATGGGGCTCTTGGAGGGCGCAGAACGCGCGGAGTCGGACATCCTCCTCCAGATGAGCGGTGGTGCGTGTTCGTTCGCCGGGAACGGTGACCCGGTGGCCGGACTCCGGGCCATGGGCAACTACATCGAGGTGATGGCCGACCGCCACGACGTCGGCGTCTTCCTCAACATGGACCACCAGACGGATATGGAGTTCATCGAGACGCAGATGGAACTCGATATCCCCTCCTCGATAATGATAGACGCCTCTCACGAGGCGTTCGAGGACAACGTCGAACGGAGTCGTCGCGTCGTCGAGATGGTCGACGAGACGGGTGCGGACGTTCTCGTCGAAGCGGAACTCGGCCAGATAAAGGGCGTCGAGGACGAAATCGAGTCCGAGGAGGCGTTCTACACGGACCCAGAACAGGCCGTGGAGTTCGTCGACCGAACCGGCTGTGACCTGTTGGCCATCTCGGTCGGGACCCAACACGGCGTCGCGAAGGGAAAGGACCTCGAACTCCGTCCTGACCTCGCCGCGGACATCCGAGAGGCCCTGCGGGACCACGGACTCGACACGCCCCTCGTTCTGCACGGGTCGTCGGGCGTCCAACCGGACCAACTCCAGCAGATGCTCCAACACGGCATCTGCAAGGTGAACAAAGACACCCGGTACCAGTACGAGTACACGCGGACGGCGTACGACCTCTACCGCGAGAACCCCGAGGCCATCGTGCCCCCGGAGGGCGTCGAAGACGACAGAGACACGTTCTTCAACGACACCGAGTGGTCGCCGAACAAAGACGTGTTCGACCCCCGCGTCGTCGGGCGAGATATCCGCTCTCGAATCGCGGACGTTCACGCCGAACTCGCGGACGTCTCCGGAAGCGCCGGTCAGAGTCTGTACGACTGACGGACCCGAGGCGCGCCGGAGCGCGTTCGCTCCACCCACACGTTATCGGCGCTGAAATTCCCGTCGAGCTACGTTCTCCCGGGCACTTATGCCTCTCGCAACCGACCGCGTACGTATGCCGCAGATTACCCTCGACGAAGAGACGGTGTCGCGCCTCGATAGCCTGCGGGTCGAAGACGAGAGTTACGACGAAATCGTGACCGAACTCATCAACATCTACGAGGCAGAGGAGATGACCCTGTTTCACGGCGGCGACGAAGTCTGAGTCGACTCGCGTCAAGGGAGTCCTCTGTGGGTCGTCCCCGGCGGCGTCACTCTTGATACGCGATTCGGACCTGGTCCCACTTGCCGCGGCTTTCGAGGTGGGTCTGCAGTTCGTCGGCGTACTCTTGGACGAGTCGCTCCGCCGCCTCCAGTCTCTCTTTGTCGGCACCGCCCCCGCCGCCGAGTCCGAGTGCCCCCTTGATGGAGTCGAACAGTCCTCCGCCGGAACCGCCGCCACCCCCACCTCCACCCCCACTGCCGGGGGACCCCCCCATCTGCGCCATCTGCGAACGGACGTTGTCCAGTTCGGGCATTATCTGCGGTAGTTTCTCGGTGTCGGCGACGATTCGCGCCTCCTCGGGGTCGGAGGCGTTCTCTATCTCGAACTCCGTCGCCGTCATGATGAGGCCCCACTCTTGGCGAGTGAACTCCGACCCGTTGACTCGGTCGTTGAACTCCCTGTCGACCGTCATCCGGTCGCCGACGATGCTGTCGGTCCAATCGCTCATGCAGACGGATACGGATAGCACCCGTTTGAGGGTTTCCCCGACGGCACCGGCCTCGGCGGCAGACGTCGCCGAGCAGGCACCCTTTTTCACCCCGGAGGACGGCAACTCGGTATGGAGCGGTACGACCTCGTCTTTCGCCTCTACGCCGACTACGACGCCGAGTCGATTCGAGACTTACAGGACTTTCTGGACGTGTTTCCCCCGGTGGATTCCCGGACGGCCCTCGACTACTGGCAGGACGCGAGCGACGAACTAGACGAACGGAAAGACGAGATACGCGACGCCTTCGCCGCGGGCGAGGAGTTCGCCGAGGTGGCGGCGCGGGCGTCGCGCGACCAGGCGTTTACGGCTTTAGACCTCCACTCGAAGTACGACCGTGGCGTGAACGCTCTCGTCTTAGACGTCGACGAGACGCTTCGGTCGGCCGGTCGGACGGACAACGAGATTCCGCGCCAGACGCTTCACCTCCTCACGGAGTTCCACGAGGCGGGCGTCCCAATCGTCATCTGCACCGGCCAGACGTTGGAGAACGTCAAGGGGTTCATGATTCAGGGCCTCGGCAACGAACTCGTCCACTCGGGGACGTTCAGCATCGTCTACGAAGCCGGAACCGGCGTGTTCACGCCCGGACACGGCTCTCGGACGAAGAAACTCCTCTACGACGAGTTGGACGCTTCGGTCCGCGAGGTGTTCGACGAGATTCGCTCGCGCGTCCTCCCGCAGGCGCCCGACGACCTGCGCGAATCGGTCCACCTGCAGGGAAACGAGTTCAACGTCACGCTGAAACCGAACTTCGACATCGGGAGCGACGAGGCGGCGGCGGTCATCGACCGCGGTCTGGTCTACCTCGTGGACCTTCTCGGCCGCGCCGTCTACAACGCCGCCGAGGACGCCGCGGACGCCGCGGACGCCGCCCCCGCGGACGCCACCCCCGAGGAGTGGGCGCGGGCGTACTACGCCGACGCCGACCCGGAGATAGCGACCGTCCTCGACGCCGAGGACGCCGCACCCGACTGCGACCCCGAGAACGTTCCGGGGGTGGTCCGGTCGCTCTTCGAACGCATCGACGTGGCGTACTACCACGCTGACGCGGCCGAAATCGGCTCGCTCGAACTCAACAAGACCGAGGGCGTGAAGGCCGCTCTCGGCGTTCTGGACGTCGACGACCCGTTCGTCCTCGTGATGGGCGACAGCAAATCCGACCTCCGCGTGATGCGGTGGGCCAAAGAGAACAACGCCGGCATCGCCGCCGCGCCGGAACACGCCTCTCAGGAGGTTCTCGACCACGTCCGAGACACCGACGAACTCGTCTACGACCGCGGCGACGCCGCGTCGGTGCTCCGCATCGCCTACGTGTTGAACGTCCTCGACGAACTCTGAACGCTCCGGTATCGATAGCCCCGCTTCGAGAGTCGCCCGCAGACGAGAGTGGGCGCGGCAGTCGCGGTTCGCTGCAAGAGCGAAAACCTTTACGACATATCGAGTGAAGTCGGAGCTATGAGCAGAGACTACTCGGAGCTTCACGACCCGAACGCGGAGTACACGATGCGGGAACTCTCCGCCGATACGATGGGCGTCACCGGCGAACGGGGCGGAAGCCGCGACGTCGAGATTACCGACGTCCAGACGACGATGATAGACGGCAACTTCCCGTGGACGCTGGTCCGCGTCTACACCGACGCGGGCGTCGTCGGCACCGGCGAAGCCTACTGGGGCGCGGGCGTCCCGGAACTCATCGAACGGATGAAGCCGTTCGTCGTCGGGGAGAACCCCCTCGACATCGACCGCCTCTTCGAACACCTCGTCCAGAAGATGTCGGGTGAGGGGTCGGTCGAGGGCGTCACCGTCACGGCCATCTCGGGCATCGAAATCGCGCTTCACGACCTCGCGGGCAAGATTCTCGACGTCCCCGCCTACCAACTGCTCGGCGGGAAGTACCGCGACGAAGTTCGCGTCTACTGCGACTGCCACACCGAAGAAGAGGCCGACCCCGAAGCGTGCGCCGACGAGGCCGAACGCGTCGTCGAGGAACTCGGTTACGACGCCCTGAAGTTCGACCTCGACGTGCCCTCGGGCCACGAGAAGGACCGCGCGAACCGCCACCTCCGCCCCGGCGAGGTCCGTCACAAGGCCGAAATCGTCGAGAAGGTGACGGAGCGAGTCAAAGACCGCGCGGACGTGGCGTTCGACTGTCACTGGACGTTCTCGGCGAACTCCGCACAACGCCTCGCGAACGCCATCGAGGACTACGACGTCTGGTGGCTCGAAGACCCCGTCCCGCCGGAGAACCTCGAAGTCCAAGAGCAGGTCACGAAGTCCACCATCACGCCCATCACGGTCGGCGAGAACCGCTACCGGGTCACCGAGGAACGCCGCCTCATCGAGAACCAAGCGGTGGACATCGTCGCGCCGGACCTGCCGAAGGTCGGCGGCATGCGCGAGACGCGGAAGATAGCCGACGTCGCGAACCAGTACTACATCCCCGTCGCGATGCACAACGTCTCGTCGCCCATCGCGACGATGGCGTCCGCGCAGGTCGGCGCGGCCATCCCCAACTCGCTGGCCGTCGAGTACCACTCGTACGAACTCGACTGGTGGTCGGACCTCGTCGAGGAGACGGTCATAGAGGACGGCCACATCGAGATTCCGGAGAAACCCGGTCTCGGACTGACGCTCGACATGGACGTCGTCGAAGAGAAGATGGTCACGGGCGAAACGCTGTTCGACGAAGCGTAAGGTTCGTCGAGCCAGCGATTCTGCGATTCGCGCGGTTCGACGAAGCGTAACGTCGCCGAACGGGTGACGCGCGGCGTCGAATCGACCCCTCGGACGTATCTTTTCGGCAACTACATATTGATGCTCTCTCGGTGCGTCGGTCGGTAGCGAATGTCCTCCGACGACCACACGGTAGACCGCGAACTGAGCGACGACGACGAGAACGTCCACCACGTCTGGGACAACAGTCTCGACCCGGTGGCGACGGTCGAACCCGGCGACGTGGTCCGTTTCGAGTGCCGCGACGCACTCGACGGTCAGGTCGGGCGCGACGGGACCGTAGACGACCTCGTGAACGTGGACCTCGACCCGGTTCACCCACTCACCGGCCCAGTCTACGTCGAAGGCGCAGAACCCGGCGACGTTCTCGCCGTCGAACTTCTCGACTTCGAGCACAAAGGCTGGGGGTACACGGGCTTTCTCCCCGGCGAGATGGGCCTCGGCCTCCTCCCCGATGACTTCGACGAGGGCGGCCTCCACGTCTGGGGGTTCGACGGCGACACGGCGGCGTTCGTCGACGGCATCGAGATACCGCTGGACCCGTTCCCCGGAATCATCGGCACCGCGCCCGGCGAGGCGGGCGAACACGACACGCTTCCGCCTCGGGACACCGGCGGCAACGTGGACGTGAAACACATGACTGAGGGGTCGACGGTGTACCTCCCGGTCGAAGTCGAGGGTGCCCTGTTCTCGACGGGCGACTGCCACGCCGCGCAGGGGGACGGCGAGGTGTCCGTCACGGGCGTCGAAGCGCCGATGTTCGTCACCGCGCGGTTCGACGTTCTGACGGACAAGTCCATCGAGCAACCGGAGGTGGAGACGACGGGGCCGTTCACGCCGACGGGCGCGGACGAACCGATGTACGCCACCACCGGCATCGCCGACGACCTGATGGACGCGACGAAGAAAGCGGTTCGACACATGATAACTCACCTCGAATCCGAACGCGGCCTGACGCGCGGGGAGGCGTACATCCTCTGTTCGGTCGCGGTGGACCTGAAGGTGAGTCAGGTCGTCGACGCGCCGAACTGGACGGTGACGGCGTACCTCCCCGAGAGCATCTTCCCCTGAGCGGTCGGCGACGGCGAGGCTACGCCGTCTACGCCGAGTTCTCGCCGTCCTCGCCGCGCAGGCGGTCGATGATCGACCTCCCTTCCGTCCGCGGGTCGGATTCGACGACTTCGAGTTCGTCGCCCGTCCGAACCGTCCCCGGCGTCACCACGTCGGCGCAGATGCCGCCGCGCCCGTCGCCGAGTGCGCGGGCGACGCCCTCCTCGTCTGCGACGCGTTCGACGTGCGCGCAGGGCGGGCGCGGGCGCGTTCCCCGGAACTGCGCTTCCCCGACTCCGAACGTCGTCTCCAGTAACCCGCGGAGGTCGGAGACGCTCACGACGATGTTCCGTCGGTGGCGTCCGTCCGAGAGGTCGATTCCCGTCTCCTCGCGTATCTCTCGGATGGCCGCCGCCGAGACGAACGTCACCTGACAGACGTCGTAGGGCGAGTA
This sequence comes from Halopelagius inordinatus, assembly GCF_900113245.1. NCBI lineage: Archaea > Methanobacteriati > Methanobacteriota > Halobacteria > Halobacteriales > Haloferacaceae > Halopelagius > Halopelagius inordinatus. Next base: position 1,420,599 of record NZ_FOOQ01000001.1, on the reverse strand, counting down.
GTAACCGGTTCCGAGGAGGTACCGGTCGCCGCGGAGTCCGCCCTCCACCGCCTCCACCGACTCGCGGGACTCCATCGGCGCGCCCTCCTCCGGACTCGTCCAGACGGCCTCCACGCGTCCGCGGATGTCTGCGTCTGCGGTCATCTCAACAGACCGACCGGGGGTCGAACCCGAGATTTCTGAGGGCGTCGGCGTAGTCGTCGTAGGCGAGTTGGACGGTGTACTCGGCGACCATCTGCGCGGACTGCCAGTCGTCGTCCGTCTCGCAGTTCGCTTCGAGGAGTTCGACGCCGTCCGCCAGAACGTCTCCCGTCTCGGCCCTCAAATCGCGTATCACGTCCGCGCGGCGTTCGTCCGCCTCGTTCACGAAGAAGCCGATAAGCTGCATGTGCGTCCGGAGGCTCACTAACGGGCGTCCGACCATCCCGCCCGCGATGCGTTCTATCGTCGACTCTCGCCCGCGGAGGTACGCGTGCATCGGCCCCGCGTCGCCGTCCGCCTCCCACTTCCCGTCGAGTTCGTCGGTCACCCGGCGGAGGTGGTCGTCTTCCTGTTGCGCCACCTCGAGGAACGCCTCGCGGGCGTCCGCGTCGTTCTCGTCGTCGGCCCACCCGCGGAACGTCTCCCGGGCGGCGTGTTCGCTCGCCGCCGCCACGTCGAGGACGCGTTCGGCCGTCAGTTCCGCGTCGGTCAACGCGACGAGCAACTGCTGGGAGCCGAGTCGGTTCAACTCCGTCTCCTTCGCCGCCTCGACGTCGCTTCGGAATCGCTCTCCGTCCATGCGTCGAGAGACGCGTCGGCGTCCCGTGAAACTTCGCCCGCCGTGCGGTTATTCCGGCTGATAACTGGCAGGTAATATTCAAGGACCGAACTACCCGACGATTCGGTATGGCAGACAACGCGCCCTCGGTCGACGCGGCGATTCGGGGATCCGTCGACGGCGAGGGCCTCCTCGAGGAACTCGGCGTCGACAGCGACGAGATTCAGTGGCGAAAGGAGTTCAATCAGTTCACGGACGCGGACGCGCGGCGCCTCGCGGAGATGGACCACCTCTTCGAGTCGGTGTCTGCGGACCTCTCCGAGACGTTCTACGACCACCTGACCGACCACGCCGACGCCGTCGACATCATCGACAGTTCGACGAAGGGACTCGACGTGCTCAGACGGGACCAAGCGAACTACGTCGAGAGCCTCGGGCGCGGCGAGTACGACAGGGAGTACTTCGCGCGGCGGGCCCGTATCGGAAAGATTCACGACTACCTCGACGTGGGCCCGACGTTCTACCTCGGCGCGTACAACGTCTACTACGAGGGCCTCATCTCGGCCATCGGCGAGGAGGTCAAACGGGAGTTCGGCGGGCCGTCCGATACGTCGCCCACCGGCGTTCTCGGCCGCCTCGGCCTCGACGGCGGCGACGCCGCGGGTGAGAACGTCGCGGACGCCGTCGACGCCGTGGTCGAACGAGCGCTCTCGATTCTGAAACTCCTCTCGATGGACCAGCAGGTCGCCATGGAGACGTACATCCACTCCTACAGCGAACAGGCCCGCACGCAAGCGGCCCGCCGACGGGAACTCGCCGCCGACGTCGAACGGGACGTCAGCGCGCCCGTAGACGAACTCATAGACTCTTCTGAGGTCGTCTCAGACCGCGCAGAGAGCATCCGCGACATCGCGAACGAACAGGCCACGGACATGGAGACCGTCTCCGAGGAAGTGTCGCAGATGAGCGCCACCGTCGAGGAAGTCGCGGCGACGGCGGAGGAAGTCGAACGGACGAGTTCCGAGGCGGCCGAACTGGCGGCCGAGGGCGAATCCGCGGCCGACCAAGCCATCGACGTCATGGAGGAGGTGTCCGACTCCGCCGTCGAGGCGTCCGACGACGTTCGCCGCCTCCGACGCCAGATAGACGAGATAGACGAGGTCATAGAGACCATAAACGACATCGCCGAACAGACGAACCTGCTCGCTCTCAACGCCTCCATCGAGGCGGCGCGGGCGGGCGATGCGGGGGAGGGCTTCGCCGTCGTCGCAAACGAGGTCAAGTCGTTGGCCGAGGAGTCGCAAGCCCGCGCGGCCGAAGTCGAAGAGACCGTAAACAGCGTTCAGACGGAGGCGGACGAGACCGTCGAGAGTCTCTCGCAGACCACGGAGAAACTCCACGAGGGAATCGACCGCGGCGAGGACGCGATGAGCAGTCTCGGCGAGATTGTCGACGCGGTCGAGCGAACGACGGACGGTATCGCCGAAGTCGCCGAGGCGACGGACAACCAAGCGGTCAGCGCCGAACAGGTCTCCTCGATGGTCGAAGTCGCCCGCGAACGCGCGAACGAGACGGCGGACGCGGTGGACGACGTCGCCGAGGCCAGCCACGACCAGACCTCGAAGGTGCGCGCAATCAGCGATGCGACCGGCCGCCTCGTGGAAGACGACGATTCGCCCGCCCCGGACGGCGTCTCCGCGGACGCCTCGCCGCCCGGACCCGTCGACGTCGGCACCGACGGCGGAACCGAGATGCCTCCGGGGGTCGCCGAGAGAGTTCGCGACGCCGACGACTGAAGTCGGGTCCGCGGAGCGTTCTTGCCTCTCGCCGACGTAGCCTCGGGCATGACTCCCGAGGAACTTCACCGAGCGATAGAACGCGGCGACTCGGTTCGCCTCCTCGACGTTCGGAACCGAGAGGAGTACGACTCGTGGCACGTCTCCGGGGACTCGGTCGAGACGTCCGTCGTTCCCTACGCCCGGTTCATGACGGCCGACGTGCAGGGGACCGTCGGGACCCTCGCGTCCGAACACGACCTGTCGGAGACGGAGCGAACAGTCGTCGTCTGCGGCCGCGGGGAGGCGAGCGACTACGTCGCGGAACTCCTCCGAGACGAGGGGTTCGACGCCGAGAACCTCGAACGGGGGATGCGCGGATGGGCGCGCGTCTACGTCGCGAGCGAACTGTCCGCGGCGGCGGACGGAACCGAGCGGAGTTCGGTTGCTCACAGCCCGTCCGGCGGCGCGACGGTGCTCCAGTACCGGCGGCCGTCGAGCGGATGCCTCTCCTACCTCGTCGTCTCCGACGGGGAGGCGGCCGTCGTGGACCCCCTTCGGGCTTTCGCCGACAGGTACGTCGAAGACGCCCGCGAACGCGGTGCGGAACTCCGATACGCCCTCGACACGCACGTCCACGCCGACCACGTCAGCGGCGTCCGGGACGTGGCGGACCTGACGGGCGCGGACGTCGTCGTTCCGGAGGGTGCCCGCGAGAGGGGCCTCACCTACGACGGCGCCGACGAGTACGACGTTCGAGTCGTCGCGGACGGCGCGGAGATTCGCGTCGGGGACGCGACGCTCACCGCCGTCGGCGCGCCCGGACACACCTCCGAGATGACGGCGTACCGGCTCTCGGACCTGCTTTTCTCCGGCGACAGCCTCTTCGTCGAGAGCGTCGCCCGCCCCGATTTAGAGGCGGGCGACGAGGGCGCACCCGCCGCCGCACGGCGACTCCACCGCACCCTGACTGAGACGTACGCGGCGTTCGACGACGAGATGACCGTCGCGCCCGGCCACTACAGCGACGCCGCGGACGCCGCCGCCGACGGGACGTACGCGGCGACGCTCGGAACGCTTCGCGGGAGACTGTCGGCGCTCTCGATGGACGAGGAGGCGTTCGTCGCGCACGTCCTCGAAAACATGCCGCCGCGGCCCGCCAACTACGAGACGCTCGTAGCGGCGAACCTCGGCCGCGAGGCGGTGGACGACGAGGAGGCGTTCGAGTTGGAACTCGGCCCGAACAACTGCGCCGCGACGGCCTAGCGGCGACTACGCCCTCACTCCTCGACTCTCGTGTTCACCCGCGCGGCGACGCGTTCGCCCGGGCGTCTGAGTTCCCCGCTCTCGACTTCGTAGACGTACCCCGTCACGGTCACGTCGTCCGGAATCAGTTCGTGGTCTTCGAGGTACGCCACCTGCGCCGCGCACGCCTCGTCGATGTCGTCGGTCATGCGGACCCAGTCGGCTATCGACGCGTCGCCGATGTCGAGTTCCGGCAGCGACGGGTCGAGATGCACGTCCTCCAGGGACCCGCCCGCTTGGGCTTCGAGTCCCTCTACGACGGCGTCGTCGGGCGCGCTCATCATGCCGCAGTCCGTGTGGTTCACCACGATAATCTCCTCGGTATCGAAGAAGTTCGTCGTCAGCGCCGCACTCCGAATCACGTCGTCCGTGACTTTTCCGCCGGCGTTGCGGTACACCTGCGCGTCGCCGAGTTCGAGTCCCAACGCGGACTCGACGGGGATTCGCTCGTCCATGCACGCGACGACGAGCAGTCGTTCGTCCGTCGGAATTCCCTTGCGTCGCCGTCTCGCCCAGTCGTCGCGTTCGTCGGCGGCGGCGTCGACTCGTTCGTGAACGTTCCCCTCTCGGTCGCTCTCGTCTGCGGACATACCGGCCTATTGGCCTCCGAATCAGTCGCCTCTTGCCGTCTCGGCGAGTTCCGCTCGAAGCTACGACGCGCCCCGGCGACGCCTCGTCGGACGAGACGCCCTCGCTCCGGGCGGCGGGCCGTGTGACAACCGTTCGCGGTGCTCGTCGTCTGCGCTACGCGTCACCGACTGCGGCGAAAAACGCGCGTTCTCGGCGGCGACTCCGTCAGTCGTCGTCGGCCGCGGCGGCAGACGAGGCGGCGTCGTCCTCGATGCTCGGGGGGTAGACGCCGCGGTCGAGTTTCAGGTCGCTTTGGGGGCGCGCCATGCAGGTCAGAGCGAACTCCTCTGCTTCCTCGTCCGTCAGCCCTCGGGCGGCCGGTTGGGTCACGTCGCCCTCGACGATTTCGGCCGAACAGGCCAGACACATGCCGACGCGACAGGAGTACTCCTGTGCGATTCCCTCGTCGATACAGGCTTTGAGGATGGTCTGTTTGTCGGACACTTCGATGGTCTCGCCCGTCCCGACGAACTCGACGGTGTACTCGGTCATGAACTTCGGTACGGCGGACCGCGCCTAAACTCTTTATGGAGCGATTCCGTCCTCGAAAAAAGGTCTCATCTCCGACTCAGTCGGCGGGTTCGCCGGCCGCGTCGCCCGCCTCCTCGTCCATCCGAACCGTCAGAACCGGCACGTCGGAGCTTCTGACGACCTTCTCGGTGACGCTCCCGAGCAGATACCGGTCGATTCCGGTCCGGCCGTGCGTCCCCATCACGATGAGGTCTATCGCCTCCTCGTCGGCGTAGTCGAGGATGGCCTGGTGGGCCGACCCGGAGACGACTTCCGTCTCAGCTTCGACGCCCGCGGCGCGCGCGCGGTCGGCTACCTCGTCGACCGCGGTCTGTCCCTCCTCGTGGAGCGATTCGATGACGACGTCCGCCCCCGCTTCGATAGAGGAGTAGACGCTCGTATCCACCACGTACAGGGCGTGAACGGTGGCGTCGTACTTCCCGGCGATGTCGAGTGCGTTACGCACCGCTCTCTCCGTCGCTCGACTCCCGTCGGTCGGAACGAGTATTCGCTCGTACATACGGTGTCGTACGCAGGGGGACGGTTAGAAACTAGGCCCGGGTCCGGCGGTTCTCACGACGCGTCGGCGGCGTCTCTCGCATCCTCCGTACCCTCGGCCTCCCCGCGGAACTCGCGTACCGCCTCTTCGCAGGCCTGCAACCCCTCGATTCGCTCTCTCCCGTCCAGCGACACCGTCTCGACGAGAGTCCACGACCCCCCGTCGAACGCGAGAGCCTTGACCCACGCGTCCGTCGCGAGGAGGAGGCTCCGAGCCTCGTCGCCGTCGTCGCTCTCGACGGAGACGGCCAACTCGAACGCGTCCGCGGTGTTGAGACCGGTGAGTTCCTTCGGAGATAACGGTCGCGGCGGAAGCGACTCCACGAGTGACATGCCGTCGCATCGGCCGCGACGCCGCTTGTGCCTTGCGAACCGCGCCGAGGCGTCCGCGCACCAAAAAGCTTCTACCCGGGCACGCGCGAGACACCGGCATGTCTCGCGACGCTGCCGACGGTGGGCGAAGGAGGGGGGGTTCGACGGACGGCCCGTCGCGCCCGCGCCGGTGGGACGCCGTCGTCGCCGCCGTCGTCGGTCTCGCCGCGGTGGCCCTCCTCGCGCGTCTCGTCTCCCTCGGGGCGCGTCCGTTCCACTGGGACGAGGCCCGCGTCGGCTACTGGACGCTCAGATATCTCGAAACGGGGGCCTTCGAGTACCGTCCCGTCGCCGGCGGACCGCTTCTGTACCTCCTCGACCGCCACGTCTTCGCCTTCCTCGGCGCGTCGGACGCGACGGCGCGACTCCCCGTGGCCGTCCTCGGCGGTCTCTTACCGCTCTGTGCCCTCCTCTTTCGCGACCGACTCGACGGCGTCGAGACCGTCGTCTTCGCGGCCCTGCTGGCTCTCAACCCACTTTTCGTCTACTACTCGCGATTCCTCCGCGGCGACGTTCCGCTCGCGTTCTTCGCGTTGGCGTTCGTCGGGTTCGCGCTTCGCGCGTACGACCGAGGGAGTCGTCGCGACGCGTACGCCGCGGCGGCGGCGCTTCCGCTTGCGGTCGCCTCCTCGGGGTTCGCCGCGGGATATCTCCTCTGTTGGGCCGCCGCGGGCGTCCTCATCTTCGACCAACCGAGTGTCGTCGTGGACGGGGGCGCGTCCGCTAAGGCGCGGATTGCCGACCTCCGTGACCGCATCAGGGGTCGGTGGAACGTCGTCGGGCGCGCCGCTTTGATTTTCCTCGCGACGACCGTCTACTGCTTCGCTCCGCGCGCGGGTTCGCAGGCCGACGTCGGCCTGTGGTCGCCGACGACGTGGCATCTCGTCCTCTGGGAGGCGACGGGCGGCGCGGTCTGGCGGTTCTTCGGCGTCCGCGTGGCGGGTCGGTACCCCGCAGGTACCCACGAACTCTTCCCGTATCTCGCCGATATCGCCGACACGCTGGCACGGACGGGCCTCCCGATACTGGTCGCGGCCGCGGCGGCGTTTCTCTGGACGCGGTACGCCCGCGGGAGAGACCGACCGCTCGTCGCCGGGTTCGTCTACTGGGGCGCGGCGGCGGCGTTCGTCTTTCCCGTCGTCACCGAGGTGTCCGCGCCGTGGGTCGCCGTCCACGTCCTCCTTCCCCTGTCGCTTCCCGCGGCGGTCGGTATCTCCCTCCTGTTGTACGGTGCCGTCGCGGCGGTGCGGACGACAGACGCGACGGAGACCGGTCTCGCGTCCGCGGACGCGGCGACGGTGGCGGCGGTGGTTCTCGTCTTTCTCGCGGTGTTCGCGCAAGCCGGTGCGGTGACCGCGTCGAGCGTCTACGGCCCCTCCGACCGAGAGAATCGCCTCGCGCAGTTCGCCCAACCGAGCGACGATATCGAACCGCTCGTCGCGAACGTCTCTCGGTTCGCCGACGGCGACCGGTCGACGCCGGAGGTGCTGTACGTCGGGTCCGAGTACGCGACGGGGTGGGACCCCGGAACCGAACACCCCCCGGTGGTGGACGCGTGGGGCAACAGGCTCCCGCTTCCGTGGTACTTCGAACGCGCCGGAGTAGACGAGATAAGCACCGAGAACGTGACGACGTTCGACCAAGGCGCAGAGCGCGGCGACCCCGTGCCGCCGGTGGTCGTCACGACTCCGAGTCTCCGCGGACAGATGCGCGACAGACTCGGCGAGGACTACAAGGCGACGACGTACCGACTCGGCCTGTGGGGTCGAGAGACGGTCGTCTTCGTCGAACGGCGAGGAACGGAGAGAAGAGAGGAGACCGATTCGGTCGTCCGAGCGACGTGAGACGCCGACTCAGCGGAAGCCCATCGCTTCGATCTGCTCTTGATAGCGGTTGCGGATGGTGACCTCGGTCACCTGCGCGACATCGGCGACTTCGCGTTGGGTCTTCTTCTCGTTGCACAGAAGCGACGCGGCGTAGATGGCCGCGGCGGCGAATCCGGTCGGCGACTTCCCCGAGAGCAGTCCCTGTTCGGCGGAGACGTCGATTATCTCGGTCGCTTTCGCCTGTACCTCCTCGGAGAGACCGAGAGCGGAGGCAAAACGGGGGACGAACTGCTTCGGGTCGACGGGCTTCAGTTCGAGACCCAGTTCTTGAGAGATGTAGCGGTAGGTCCGGCCGATCTCTTTTTGCGGAACGCGAGATACTTCCGCGACTTCGTCGAGCGACCGGGGGATGCCCTCCTGACGGCAGGCGGCGTACAGCGCTGAGGTGGCGACGCCCTCGATGGACCGGCCGCGAATGAGGTCCTCGTTCAGCGCGCGGCGATAGATGACGGACGCGACTTCTCGGACCGACCGCGGGACGCCGAGTGCGGAGGCCATGCGGTCGATTTCGGAGAGCGCGAACTGGAGGTTGCGCTCGCCCGCGTCCTTCGTTCGGATTCGCTCCTGCCACTTGCGGAGACGGTGCATCTGCGAGCGCTTCTCCGAGGAGAGCGACCGGCCGTAGGCGTCTTTGTCCTTCCAGTCGATGGTCGTCGTCAGCCCTCGGTCGTGCATCGTCTCCGTTATCGGCGCGCCGACGCGAGACTTCGACTGTCGCTCCGAGTGGTTGAACGCGCGCCACTCGGGACCGCGGTCTATCTGTCGTTCGTCTAAGACCAGCCCGCAGTCGTCACAGACGAGTTCACCCTGGTCTGCGTCGGTGACGATGTCGGTGGACTCACACTCCGGGCACGCGATGAGTTCGTCAGCCTCTGTTTCAGTCTCCGACTCCTGCTCTCGCTGGCGCTGGCGGCTGGGACGTTCCATTATAAGGTTTGTGGTGGAGCGCAAATTTAAACCTTTGTGCTAACGTATGAGCGAACTAACCGATTATCGCGTCGGAGAACCGACGACTCGGGTCCCGTCGAGGACGCGCGGCCGCGGTGACCGACGAACGCGTACGGCGAGTCTCGGCCCTCTCTGTGCCTCTCGCGGCCTCTCGCGTCGAAGTCGGGACGGGAGATGCAGGCCGGAGGCACCTCCGACGGTGACGTCCGCGTGATAGTCACGTCTGTCGCGGACGGAGACGCGGTGAACGTCGCGTTTTCCGACGGTTCGCGCGACGTCGTCGGCCACTTCGCAGTCGAGATACCGAAGCGACGCAAATCGAACCCGTCCGACGAGCACGAGGATACCTCTGTCTGTTCGGTGGTACATTTACCGAACGTGAACGGTGCGCGACGGGCGAGACTGGGCGCGGACTGCGGGCGCGTGCGACGCAGTCACGGGGAACCGAACGACGACTGCGGGCGCGACGCTCGATATCGAACGGCGGACCTGTCTCGGGGGAGGGAAGCGGAGCGTGCTCCCCGGTACTAGTTACCACCCGTCTCACTTGAGTGGCCCCGACTGTTTCACTCTCGCTTCTCCGCGTCGTCGCACCGCGATAACGGGGCGGTAATATTACTATTGCTCATTTCGAAAAGGCTTTTGTATAACCGGTGACTATCGGTGAGCAACATGAGCACGACGAACGCACCGAACGGGAGCGCCGACGTTGCAGAGACCATCGACGCCGACACCGTCGCGGACGTGACGCCCGTCCGAATCGAAGCGAGCGAGTTGGCCTCGACGGCGCCGTCGTACCTGCGGGACCTGAAGGCCGGACTCGCCGCAGAGGGCCGCCAACCCGCCGTAGTGACCGTCGAGACCTGTTTCGACGAGGACTGTCAACTCGCGACTCAGGCGGTCGCAGACGACGTTCGCGGGGTCGTCCGCGCGGCCGCGTTCCTCGGTGCGGCCCGCGTCGACGTGACGGTGACCGACGCCGCGGACGAAGACGCCGCCCGCGCGGCCCTCCGCGCCGTCGAGGAACGCGGACGCAGAGAGGGCGTCGCGGTCGATATCTCCGGTACACTGTCTCGCTGATGCCGACGAAATCCGCCTTGGAGACGCAACTGGCGGTCGTCGCGGGGTTCGACGCGCCGCGCGCGGACCTCGAACAGTATCCGACCCCGCCGGATCTCGCCGCGCACGTCGTCCACGTCGCGGACCTCAACGGCGACGTGGAGAACCGAACCGTCGTGGACCTCGGCACGGGAACGGGCATGCTCGCACTCGGCGCGGCACTCCGCGGTCCGAATCGGGTCGTCGGCGTCGATATCGACCGCGAGGCGTTGGAGACGGCGGTGGAGAACCGCGTCCGCGTCGGGACGACGACCGAAATCGACTGGGTGCTCGCGGACGCGACGCGCCCGCCACTCCGCCCGGAGGGGCCGACCACGGTGCTCATGAACCCGCCGTTCGGCGCGCAACGGGGCCACGAACACGCCGACCGCGCGTTTCTCTCCACCGCCGCGGAGGTGGCTGACGTCTCGTACTCGATTCACAACGCCGGGTCCCGAGAGTTCGTCGAGGCGTTCACAGAAGACGAGGGCGGCGAGGTGACTCACGCGTTCCGCGCGACGTTCACGCTGGAGAGCCAGTTCGACTTCCACGGCGAGGACTCGAAAGACATCGAGACGGAACTGTACAGAATCGAGTGGACGTGACGCGGCGGCCTCAGGACCCGCGATATCGCTCTTTCTGCAGGACGCGGACGCGCGTTCCGTCGCGTTCCGCGTAGACTCTGTTTTTCTCTCGGACGAACGTTATCTGTTCGACGGTGACCGACTCGCCTCGTTCGGGGACGAGAGCGCTCACCGTCTCGTCTCTGCGCTCTACTTCGATGTAGTAGCCGTCCGCCGTCGGGACGACGGAGACGTTCCGTCCGGCGATGACGGGGCCTGCGGTCGCCGCCTCGGAGGTGTGGACGATGCGCGACTCGCCGTCGTTGCGGAGGGCGACCCTGTAGGCAGTCCCGCCGCCGACGGCGACCCACCCGTCGCGTTCGGCGTACACCGTCTCGCGCCACCCGACGCCGCCGAGGGTGATGGGGGCTCTCCCCGCGAACGCCAATCGGCCTTTGCTCACCGCCGTGGTCCAGATGGCGCGGGACTCGCTTTCGACTATCACCCCCGACGTGTCGACGTTCGTCGTCTCGCCGAACGCGTCGAACTGGAACGCCGAGACCATCCCGTTCGGCACGTCCTCGGCGTACGTCACCTCGTAATCTTCGACCTGCACCGGTTCGCCGGGCAGGTCACCTCCGTTCGCGGTGTAGAGGTTGTACGGCACCGCGGGGCCGGAGACGGCGGCGGCGGCGACGACGAGACAGGCCGCGCCCGCCTGCCACCGCCGGAAGGAGAACTGGCCGTCGAAGGCGTGCGTCAACGTGGGGCGGTCCGAGGTGACGGCGGCGAAGACGACGACCAACGCCAGCACGACGACGAGAGCGAGGCCGACGGCGCGAAACAGGACGTACGTCTCGCCGCCGCGGTACCAGTAGATGGCCCACATCGACTGCGAGACGGCGAAGAGCACGGACCCGGTCCACAGTTTCAGCGCCGACGGGCGGTCGGTCGCAGGCCGCGCGCGGACGACGTACAGACCCAAGATGACGCCGATGAAAAGGCCGAGCGCGTGTCCCTGAATCGCGATGTCAGCCCACCACGGCGTGATGTAAGTGGGACGACCGCTCGCGGTGACGGTCGGTTCCTGCATCGCGTTGTAGACGAGACGGAGTGCGCGCCCGGCGGCCAACGCGACGACGGTCTTCAGCGGATAGTTCACGAGTGCGAACCCCGCGAACGCGAAGACGACGCCGGAGAACCCGATTACCGGTCCGAGCGCGAAGACGGAGGTCGCGAGGCCGACGACGAGGACGACGGCGGGGAAGACGACAAACGCTCGCACGTAGGGGTTCGTCCGCCACGACGACATCGACGTAGACCCCCGTTTGCGCGGGTAGTGGCCCCACGCGTACTCGGCCAACGGAGCCAGCGTCAGCGTCGCCGCGAGGTTCCCGAGCAGGTGTCCGACGCCGTTGTGTGAGAACCCGGCGGTCACCATGCCGAGCGGATAAAAGTACGACCACGCGCGGAACGGAATCGTCACCGGCGTATGCCAGTGACGGAGTCCGCCCTGTAAGAACAGATACACCCCGACGACGAACCCGACGGTCACGACGGTCCCCCACGGAATCCCGAGCAGGAACCGCCGACGGAGCGCGGCCCCCCACCGACCCCCCGGTCGGTCGATCGCGTAGACGGCGATTCCGGCCACGAGGAACGCGACGACTATCGCCCCCTGTTGTATCGGTACCCATCCCGGAACGTCAATCATGCGTATGACTTCTACGGCCCCGTTATCAACCTCTCGCCGACCGTTCACCGCCGACGTCGGCGATTTTCGTGCGGGGCGTTACCACGAGCTACGCGCTCGGGCCTGATACTCGTGTCGGTATTCGAGACAGCCACGAAATCGATAGTACAGAGCGGAGAACGCGCCGTCGGCGTCGCGCGCCGAACGGCAGAGAAGAGAGGAGATATCGCCGCCTCAGAGCTTCGATTCCGCATCGTCTGCGAGTTCCTGCATCCGCTTTCCGACGCGCCCGGCGTTCGAGAACTCGTCTTCGCTCATCGCCGTCGCGAGAGCGTTTCCGAGCACGAACACGGCGTGTTTGTGTTCGCTCTTGGATTTGTGGACGTGCGAGGGGTCCACTTCGAGTTGGTCGTAGGCGTCGAATATCGACGAATCGACGTCCTCGCGCGCGGCGAAGTTGTTTTTGATGATGAGCATCTGTTCGTGGAGTTCGAGGAGTTCGTCCTTGTGCATGTCCGAAGTTAGGCGAGAAGTCGGTTTAAGAGTTTTTGGCTATTCGTCTCACGGAGGGTTCAGAAGACGTACTCGTCTTCGTGACCCATCATTCCGTCGTCCTCGTACCCCCGGTCGTCGTCGTCGATAGGGCCGCTCGTTTTGAACGCGCGGATTCCGGTCGAGAGGAGTTCGGAGATCGCCTCTTCGCGGCTGACGAACTCGCCCTGTTCGACGAGCTGTGCGATCTGCATCTCGAGGTGCTCTGGTACGTTTATGTTGACTTTGGGCATCTGAACGTCCGGGGGTTTGAAGCCGGGTTATTTAATTCCTACGCCCCGCGTTACCGTTCGAAAAACGAAAGCCGACGTTTCCGAGAGATTCCTTTCGGGCTGCCGAAACTGAGTTGCCGATTCCCGTAGTCGGCGGCCGTCGCAGTCGTCAGCGTTAGGTGCGTCGCCGCGAACAGTCGGGCATGGCGAAAGACGTCACGGGCCTGTACGAGGAGTTCGGCGACGAGCGACTCCCGCCGGGACAGAGAGAGACGTCTCGGTTCCCCGTCCTCTCGAAGAGCGGAACCCCCTCGTGGGACCGAGACTCGTGGCAGTTCGAGGTGTGGGGAGCGGTCGAAGACGACCTGGCTCTCTCCTACGAGGAGTTCACTTCGCTCCCCGCCGAGACGCAACGACAGGACTTCCACTGCGTCACCGGGTGGAGCAAGTTCGACTGCGAGTTCACCGGCGTCACGTTTCCGACACTCGCAGAACGGGCGGGAGTGGACGACGAGGCGGTCCACGTCATGTTCCACGCCCTCGACGGCTACACGACCAACCTCTCGTTAGAGGAGTGTCAGCGCCGAGAGGTCATGCTCGTCTACGAGTACGACGGCGAACCCCTCCCGTCGGACCACGGCGGCCCCCTCCGCGTCGTGACGCCCCACAAGTACGCCTACAAGGGCGCAAAGTGGGTTTCCGGCGTCGAGTTCCTCACCGAACCCGAACGCGGCTACTGGGAGAAACGCGGCTACTCGAACACGGCGAACCCGTGGAACGAAGAGCGGTACAGTTGAGGCGAGACGTGCGGAGGATTTTACCGGTCTCGACCGACTGTGCCGTCCGATTCGACGCTTGACGGGGATAGTCAGGTAAAAGAGCGTGGCGTCCTCAGTTTCTGCCGATGGAATCGCTGGGGACTGACGAGGTGGGTTCGCGTCCCGTCAGCAGGTCGGTCCGTATCTCGGAACCGCCGTTCCGCGCCGTCCTTCGCGCCGCGGACGCGCCGCGGACGGTCTGGTCTGCGCCCGACGAGGCGACGGTGGTCGGAAGCGACGCGGCGGCGACGATAACCGCGAACGGCCCGAACCGGTTCGAACGCGTCCGCGAGGCCGCGGAATCGCTGTTCTCGTCGGGGGACGTCCACGCCGGAACCGAGGCGGCCCGTCCCCGACTGTTCGGCGGGTTCGCGTTTCACGACGACAGCGTCTCGGGGTCGCCGTGGGAGCAGTTCCCCGGCGCGCGCTTCGTCCTCCCGCGCGTGCAGGTGACGTACGCCGACAACGGGACGTGGCTGACGGTCAACGCGGTCGGTCCCGACGCGGACTCCGATGCGGTCGAGGCGGAACTCGACCGCCACCGCGAACGCCTCGGGTCGCTCTCTGCGTCCGGCGACTCGGGCGGTCCGCCAGGCGTCGTCGGACGCCGACGGACCACGGCCAAAGACGACTGGCGGTCGAGCGTCGACGCCGCCGTCGAACGCATCCGCGCGGGCGACCTGCAGAAAGTCGTCCTCGCGCAGGCTCTCGACGTCGATTTGGCGGACGAACTCTCCGTTCCGGACGTTCTGGCTCGACTCGGCGAGGCGTACCCCGACTGCTATCGCTTCCTCGTCGAACCCGACGGCGACGACGACGGACCGCGGGCCTCCTTTTTCGGCGCGACGCCCGAACGACTCGTCGGCCTCCGCGGGCGGACCGTCGAGACGGACGCCCTCGCCGGAACGACGGGTCGCGGCGAGACGCCTGCCGAAGACGAGTGGCTGGCGACCGAACTGCTCGAAGACGAGAAGAACGTCCACGAACACGAACTCGTCGCGGAGACGATTCGCGACCAACTCGCGCCGTTCGCCTCGTCGGTGAACGCCGGGACGCGCCGGGTGAAGCGTCTCGCCACCGTCCAACATCTCTGGACGCCGATAACGGCGGAACTCGCGGCGGACGAACACGTTCTCTCTCTGGTCGAGGCGCTTCACCCGACGCCCGCCGTCGGCGGGTTACCGCCGGACCGCGCGCTCGCGACGATACGCGAGACGGAACCGTTCGACCGCGGGTGGTACGCCGCCCCGGTCGGGTGGATAGACGCCGCAGGCTACGGTTCGTTCGCCGTCGCCCTCCGGTCTGCGGTCTCCCGCGGTACCGCGGCGACGCTGTTTGCGGGCGTCGGCGTCGTCTCGGACTCGGACCCGGACCGCGAGTGGGACGAAGTGCAACTGAAGTACCGACCGATACTCGACGAACTGGAACGTCCCTGACGACTCTCCGACTCACACCACGCTTATGACCGCACCTAACCGCAACACCCTCTGGGCGCGCGCGTTCGTAGACGAACTGGCCGAAGGCGGCGTCTCCGCCGTCTGTATCACCCCCGGTAGTCGCTCGACGCCGCTGACCGCGGCGTTCGACCGACACGAGGATATCCACGTCTTCTCGCACCTCGACGAACGCTCCTCTGCGTACTTCGCACTCGGCCGCGCACGGCGGACGGGCGACGTAACGCCCCTCGTCTGTACCTCGGGCACCGCCGCGGCGAACTTCCACCCCGCGGTGATAGAGGCGTACCAGTCGCGGGTCCCGCTTTTGCTTTTGACCGCGGACCGCCCGCCGGAACTCCGCGACTCCGGCGCGAACCAGACGATAGACCAAGAGAAACTGTACGGCGACGCCGTCCGGTGGTACAAGGACCTCCCCGAACCCGAGGCGGACTCGCGGAAACTCCGCTCGCTTCGGACGACGGCGGCGCGCGCCCTCTCTACTGCGACGGGGACGCCGTCGGGACCGGTCCACCTCAACGTCCCGTTCCGCAAACCGCTGGAACCGACGCCCGTGGCGGGCGACGTGCCCGACGACCTGTCCGAACTGGCGGCGTCGGGCCGAGACGGCGCGTTCGTGAAGACGACGCCGGGCGTCCCCGAACTCTCCGACGACGAACTGCGGTCGCTCGCGGAACGCATCTCGGTGCCGCGCGGACTCGTCGTTGCCGGACCGGCGGACGCCCCCGGCGTGGACGCGGAAGCGGTCGCCGCGTTCGCGCACGCGAGCGGATTCCCCGTCCTCGCGGACCCCCTGTCGAGCGTCCGATTCGGCGGCCACGTCCGCGTCACGCCGACGCTCGGAGGGTACGACTCCTTTCTCGACCCGCGCGTCACCGCCGAGTGGCCCGACCCCGAGGTGGTGATTCGCTTCGGCGCGTCACCCACCTCGAAGACGCTCCGGAACTACCTCGCTCGGACGGACGCAGAACAACTCGTCGTAGACCCGGGCGGCGAGTGGCGCGAGGCGGAGTTCACCGCGACGGAACTCGTCGTCGCGGACCCCTCCAGACTCCTCGCTCGCCTCTCTCGTCTCGTCGCCGGGCCCGGAAGCGCCGAGTGGCGTCGGCGGTTCGAGGCGGCCGAAGATGCCCACTGGGACGCGTTCGACGACGAGGAGAACCTCCCCGCCGAGGGGCGCGTCCTCGCGGACGTGACCGAACTCGCTCCCCAACCCTCGACCGTCTTCGTCTCGAACTCGATGCCGGTCCGGGACGCGGACCGGTTCGCCCGCCCGACGACGAAGGCGCGGACCGTCCTCGGGAACCGCGGAGCCTCGGGTATCGACGGCATCGCCTCCACCGCACTCGGCGCGGGAAGCGCGACGACCGACGACCTGACTCTCGTGACGGGTGACGTCGCCTACTACCACGACACGAACGGACTGCTCGCTCTCGACCGGTGCGACGTGGACGCGACGGTGGTGCTGATAAACAACGACGGCGGCGGCATCTTCCACATGCTCCCGATAGAGGAGTACGACCCACCCTTCACCTCGCAGTTCAAGACGCCGCACGGCCTCGATTTCGAACCGACGGCCGACCTCTACGGACTCTCGTACGCGCGCGTCGCGGGCGACGACCGAGACGGCTTCCGCGAGGCGTACGCCGAAGCGACGTCCTCGGCGGGGTCGCACGTCGTCGAAGTCGTCACCGACGCGGAGGAAAGCCACCGCGCCCGCGAGAGCCTCCACGAACGCGTCGTGGACCGACTGACCGACGGCGGCTGACTCTCGCTCGTCGCCTCGGCCACTCGGTGGGTCGGACTGCGACTCCGCAGTACGTTTTTGACGGTACTGGCCGAACTATCGACCATGTCCCAGCGAGGCACGGACCCCGCGACCGAAAAGCGTCGCCTCAGAGCGCGCGAGGAGTCCGAGAACGACCCGCTCGGTCGATGGCTCCAAGACCTGTTCGACGGGACGGCCGAGGCCGTCGTCCTCGCCATCCCGGCGCTCCTGTTTTCCATCCTCTCCAGCGATATCGCCGCGTCGTCGGCCGCGATGGGTGCCACCGTCGTCCTCTCGGTCGGTATCGCGGCGTACAGGAACGGCCGCCTCTCGGTCGGTCCCGAGTGGCCGCCGATGAACACCGCCTTCGTCCTCCTCCGCGTCGTGTGGTACAACGTCGCCGTGGTCGCTGCGCTCTTCGTGGGCGCGACGTCGGCCGCCACCCCCGTCGCGCCGTCGGAACTCGTCGTCGCCGGGTTCGTCGGCGGCGGTGTCGCGGCAGTCGCGGTCCTCTCACTGTCGTCGGCCGCCGCGGCTATCGAGACGGTTCGCGGGGTCTGACTCGGGGCGACGGCGCTACGGAAGCGAATCTTTTTGCGCGCGCCGTCCCCCTCTCCGCCATGGTTTCCGACATCTTCGACGAAGAGCGGTGGCGTCAGGTCGACGGCGCGGACGAGTTCGACGACATCACCTACCACCGCGCGGAGGACGTGCCGGTCGTCAGAATCGCGTTCGACCGACCCGAACTCCGGAACGCGTTCCGCCCGGGGACGGTGGACGAACTGTACGCCGCACTCGACCACGCCCGCAAACAGGCGGACGTGGGGTGTGTCCTCCTCACCGGGAACGGCCCGTCGCCGAAGGACGGAGGCTGGGCGTTCTGTGCGGGCGGCGACCAGTCGGTCCGCGGGGGGTCGGGCTACGAGTACCGCGAGGGCGACGACGTGGACGAGTCCGACGACGAACTCGTCCGCGAGGCGAAGGCCGGTCGCCTCCACGTCCTCGAAGTCCAGCGACTCATCCGCTTCATGCCGAAACCCGTCGTCGCCGTCGTCCCGGGGTGGGCCGTCGGCGGCGGCCACTCGCTTCACGTCGTCTGCGACCTGACGTTGGCCTCCGAGGAACACGCGAAGTTCCTCCAGACCGACCCGGACGTGGCCTCCTTCGACGGCGGGTTCGGCTCCGCGTACCTCGCGAAACAGATCGGCCAGAAGAAGGCCCGCGAGGTGTTCTTCCGCGGAAAGACCTACTCCGCCGAGGAAGCCGTCGAGATGGGCATGGCCAACGAGGCGATTCCGCACGAGGAACTCGAAGACGTTGCTCTGGAGTGGGCCGACGAGATGACGAAGAAGTCGCCGACGGCGATGCGGATGCTCAAGTACGCGTTCAACATGGCCGACGACGGCATGGTCGGCCAACAGGTGTTCGCGGGCGAAGCGACGCGTCTCGCCTACATGACCGAGGAGGCCCAAGAGGGTCGCGACGCGTTCTTAGAGAAGCGCGAACCCGAGTTCCGACAGTACCCCTGGTACTACTAACCCACCTTTTTCGAGGGGGTTCGAGTGCGCCCTCGAAAAATCTGGACCAACAAGGGCCGCGCGGTCGGCCGACGGCCTCCCGCGCGGTACAGAACTCTCGCACCCCCCACACCGCCGCCGCAGAACGCTCCCCTCTCCGCTCTTTCGCCGTCGCCCGTCGCTACCCTTCCTCGACCGACTCGAAATCGTCGCATCCGCACGCGCAGGCCCCGCCCGTTCCGACCGGACGCAACCCGTTTTCGGCTCTCTGTACCGGGTAGACTTCGCCACATTCGGCGCACCGGCCGAACGTTTGCGGTTCACCTCCCGTCTGCGGGCTCTCTGTCATATATTCTAATACTCCACGAGTTATATTTGAATATTATTCTTCGCGCTGCGTCTCCCGGACGGCGCGGGCGGACTGCCCCCGGCGGCGGCGCGAGATGCCAACTTTCAGGCTCACCGCGTCCCGAGAGAGACGCAATGAGTACGCAGAACATCTCGCGGACGAGGGCGTGGGTCATCGCCGCGCGTCCGCAGACGTTGCCCGCGGCGGCGGCCCCCGTCTTCGTCGGCGCGGGGTTGGCGTTCCACGACGGCGTGTTCGCCGCAGTTCCGGCGCTTGCGGCGTTCGTCGGGGCCGCTCTCATCCAAATCGGGACCAACTTCGCGAACGACTACTACGACGCGATACAGGGCGCAGACACCGAGAACCGCGAGGGGTTCACCCGCGTCACCGCGGGCGGCCTCATAGACCCCGCCGAGGTCAAGCGCGCGATGTACCTCACCTTCGCCGCCGCCGTCCTCGTCGGGACGTACCTCGTCTACGTCGGCGGGGTGCCCATCCTCGTCGTCGGCCTCCTCTCGGTCGCGTCCGGCATCGCCTACACCGGCGGGCCGTACCCCCTCGGCTACCACGGACTCGGCGACGTGTTCGTCTTCGTCTTCTTCGGCGTCGTCGCCGTCACCGGGACGTACTACGTGCAGGCCGCGTCCGTTCTTGCGGCCCCGTTCACCGTCGGCGTTCCGCCGAACACGTTCCCCCTCGCGGCAGTCGTCGCCTCCCTCCCCGTCGCCGCCATCTCGACGAACATCCTCGTCGTCAACAACGTCCGCGACAGAGACGAGGACGCGACGACCGGAAAACGGACGCTCGCCGTCCGGTTCGGCTACGGGTTCGCCCGCGCGGAGTTCGTCGGACTGTCCGCACTCGCGTACCTCGTTCCCCTCTGGTTCGTCGCCCGCCCCGACTACGGCGTCTCCGTCTTGCTTCCCCTCCTGACGCTTCCGTACGCCGCTTCCGTGGCCCGAACCGTCCGAACCGAGACGTCCGGCGAGGCGCTCAACCCCGCACTCGAACGCACGGGGAAACTGCTCGCTCTGTACGCCGCCCTGTTCGCTGTCGGACTCGCCGTCGAACTCCCCGTCTGATGCGTCTCGAACGCTTCTCCGTCGAACTCGCCCGCCCTCTCGGCACCGCCGCCGGGACCATCGAGTCGCGGACTGGATTTCTCGTCCGAACCGACGAGGGGACCGGTCTCGGCGAGGCGACGCCGCTTCCGGGGTGGACGGAATCGCTCGCGGAGTGCCGAGAGGCCCTCGAAGCCGGGAATCCCGACGGTTCGGCCTCATCGGACCACGTCCGATGGCCTGACGAGCAACGCTCGTCAACGCCCGCGGCCAGACACGGCTACTCCCTCGCCCGCGCCGACGCCGCGGCGCGCGAGTCGGGTCAGCGTCTCTGCGACGCACTCGCCGCGGATGCGGGACGTCCCGTCCCCGCCGCCGAGTCCGTCCCCGTCAACGCCACCGTCGGCGACGGGTCAGTAGCGGAGACGAGAGACGCCGTGAGAGACGCCGTCGCGGAGGGCTACGACTGCGTGAAACTGAAAGTCGGCGCGCGCGCGCCGAACGCGGACGAGACGCGCCTCCGGGCCGCCCGCGATGCGGCGGGCGATTCGGTCGAACTCCGCGCCGACGCCAACGGCGCGTGGGACCAGGAGACGGCAGAACGGATGCTCGATACCGCCGCCGAACTCGACTACTCGTACGTCGAGCAACCGCTTCCCGCCGAGAAGGCGTCCGAACACGCCGCCCTCCGCGGACGCGGCGTCGGCGTCGCACTCGACGAGTCACTCGCGACGACGACGGTATCGGCCGTCCTCGACGCCGACGCGGCGGACGTCCTCGTCTGCAAACCGATGGCGTTGGGCGGCCCCGACAGGACGCTCGCGGCGGTTCGGCGCGCCCGAGACGCGGGCGCGGACGCCGTCGTGACGACGACGATAGACGCCGTCGTCGCGCGCGTCGGTGCGGCGCACGTCGCCGCCGCGATACCCGACGTGCCCGCCTGCGGACTCGCGACGGGGTCGATGCTGTCGTCCGACCTCGCTTCGGACCCCGCACCCGTCTCGGAGGGGAAACTCCGCGTCCCCGAGGGGCCGGGACTCGGAACGGGTCTCGAATCTCTCTATCGACCGTGACCTTTTGTTCCCTGCAGCCGTCGGGTCGCGCATGAGCGACGAAACTGAAAACTCGGTTCTCGTTTCTTCGACCGGAGGCGTCGTCACCGTGACGCTCGACCGACCCGACGTGCGGAACGCGTTGACGACGGACGTGACCGCGGGGGTGCGCGACGCGCTCGACGGACTCGACGACGACGTGCGCTGTGTCGTCTTCGAGGGCGCGGGCGACGCCTTCTGTGCGGGCGGCGACGTAGACGCCATGCTCCGACTGCGCGGTGACGAGTGGACCACGGAGGAGGCGGTTCGCCACGTCATAGAGGACACCGCGGGCGTCGTAAAGCGGATACACGACTGCGCGTATCCCACCGTCGCGAAGATAGACGGCCCGGCCATCGGCGCGGGCGCGGCCGTTGCTCTCGCCTGCGACGTTCGCCTGTTTTCGACCGAGGGGCGGATCGGATTCGGCTTCGAGAAACTCGGGCTCGCGGTCGATTCCGGCGTCTCCTATCTCCTCCCCCGCGAGGTGGGCGCGGGCGTCGCGAAGGAACTCGTCTACACCGGCGAGGTTCTCGACGCCGAACGCGCCTCGGACCTCGGACTCGCGAACCGCGTCTTCGACGCTGACGCCTTCGAAGCGGAGACTGCGGCGTTCGTCTCCGACGTGGCCGAGGGACCGACGGCCGCGTTGCGCACGTCGAAGCGTCTGCTCCGGCGGGGGTTCGAGGTGTCGCTCGAAACGGCGATAGAACACGAGGCCGCCGCCCAAGGAGCGCTGTTCGGAACGGAAGACCACGAGGAGGGAATCGACGCCTTCCTCGAACGGCGTCCCCCGGAGTTCGAGGGCCGATAGCCGCCGAACGCAGGCTACTTACTCGCCCCGCGCGACCCGAGAGTATGTCCGACGTACGCATCACAGTTTGGAACGAGTACCGCCACGAGAAGGAGGACGAAGAAGTCGCGGAGGTGTACCCCGACGGCATCCACGAGGCCATCGCCGAGGGATACGAGGACCGAGGGTTCGAGACGCGGACGGCGACGTTAGACGACCCCGAACACGGCCTGACCGAGGAGGTTCTCGACGACACCGACGTGTTGGCGTGGTGGGGCCACCGCGCGCACGACGAGGTGGACGACGAGGCGGTCGAACGCGTGGTCGAACGCGTTCTAGACGGGATGGGACTTCTCGTTCTCCACTCGGGGCACTACTCGAAACCGTTCAAGCGACTCATGGGGACGCGGTGTTCGCTGAAGTGGCGCGAGGCGGGCGAGAAAGAACGCCTCTGGGTGACCGACCCCTCTCACCCCATCGCCGACGGCGTCGGCGAGTACATCGAGATACCCGAAGCAGAGATGTACGGCGAACATTTCGACGTGCCCGCGCCGGACCAACTCGTCTTCACCAGTTGGTTCGAGGGCGGCGAGGTGTTCCGGTCGGGATGCTGTTACGCCCGCGGGTCGGGTCGCGTCTTCTACTTCCGCCCGGGCCACGAGACGTACCCCATCTACTTCCGCGACGACGTGCGCGACGTTCTCGCGAACGCCGCCGAGTGGGCCGCACCGGGCGACGGACCGACGCCGAACTACGGCAACGTCGAACCGCTCGAAGATCTGAGCGACTGACGCGCCGACTGTCGTTCCCGCGCCTCGCCTCCACTGTCCCCACCGTTCGAAATAAACGCGTGGCTCCCTATCGGCTAGATATGGCAGAACCGACCGCGGGACAGCGTCGCCTCCTCTACGGATTGTTCGTCTTCGCCTTCCTCGTGTTCGTCGTCGGCGTCCTCGCCATCCTCGTCCTGTCGGGGTATCTCTGAGACCTGAGGCCTCTCACTCGGCGTCGTCGGGGCGGTGCGTCACGCCCGACCGGTCGTCGGCGTTCATCCGCCGAAGCGCCGCGGTGGCGTTCGAGGCGTCGTAGCCGAAGAACACGTCTTTCCCGTACTCCGAGGCCACCTCGGTCGCGTGGATGAGAGCGTCCACGTCCACCTCGACGGCGTACAGTTCTATCGAGAACGGCACGTCGAGGGGAGAAAGGAGCGTCTGAAACCCTTTGGCGATGGTCTCGAGCCAGTAGGTCGTCCCGTAGTCCACGTCGTAGAGGGGGACGACGAACTCGTCGACGTACTCCGCGAGTGCCTCCACGTCGAGTCCCGCCCGCCGGTAGAGATGCCCCGGATACGGGTCGGGGTAGAGCGTCAGATACGTCCGCCCGGGGATGCGGTCGGCCGCCTCCGCGACGAACTCCGTTATCACCTCGGCGCGCCACGCCATCCGGTCGTCGTGGTCGCTCTCCTCGAAGAGTCGGTCACAGCGGTCACACCGGCAGTACTCCTCGCGCGGAAAGCCCACGTCGTCGAGTCGAACGTCGTCGTTCTCGGCGGCACAGTCCTCGACGATTTCGAGCAGGCCGCTTCGGTACTCCTCGTTCGTCGGGCAGATGTACGCCCAATCGAAGTACGTCTGGTCGCGCGTCGCGAGGTTCCCCTCGTCGTCGACGGGGACGAGTTCGGGGTCCGAGTTCGCGGCGGCGGTGTCGCCGAAACAAGACACCATGTTCACCGCGTTCGGTAACGGGGCCGCCGCCCGTCCGGTCACGTCTTTGACCTCGTAGAACCCGCGGTCGAAGACGTCCCCCTCGACTTCCTCCTCGTTCCGCGTGACGACGCCGTACATGCATTCTTCTTTCTCGCCGACGCTGAAGAGTCGTTCGCTGTCGGCCGAAAAAACGGACGTTCGACGCGCGGTTCGCCGCCGACGTTGTCTCCGTCGCTACTCTTCGACGTCCACGTCGATGGGTTCGGACCCACCGGAGAGCGTCAGGTAGAGAGTCGCTACGAGGGCCAGTACGAGGACGAGTTTCGCCTTTCCGGACATACCGCGTCCTTCGTCCACCGGATACAAAGTGATTTCGACCCGAGATATTCTCGCTTCGAGAACGGTGTCCGACGGGCGGACGACGCCGCCCGCGGAACGCTTTTGACGACTTACGTCGCCTGTTACCCGAAGGAAGAGATTCTGATGCCCGCACACGACGATATCGGTGAGGAACACGCCCCCGACGATTGGCTCCTCGAGGGCGCACTCGACGCTCTCGACGACGTGTTCTACCTCTTCGACCCGACTGGTCGCCTCGTACGGTGGAACGAACGCCTGAACGAACTGTTCGACCTGACCGACGAGGAACTCTCGGAGATGACCCCGGAGAAGTTCTTCCTCCCCGAGGACGGGCGGGCGGTCGAAGCGGCCTTCGAGGAGGCACTCGTCGACGGCGAGACGAAGGTCGAAGCCCGCGCGGAGACGACCGAGGGTCGAGTCCTGTTCGAGTTGACGGGTCGGAGCGTGAACGCGCCGGACGGACGCGTCGCGGGCGTCGCGGGCGTCGGACGCGACATCACGACGCAACGACACAACGAACGGAAACTCGGCCGCCAGAACGACCGCCTCGAAACGTTCGCGAGCGTCGTCAGCCACGACCTTCGGAACCCCCTCTCCGTCGCGATGGGCTATCTCGAACTCGAACGGGGGACGAACGACTCCGAGTATCTCGGGCGGGCCGCGGCGGCCCTCGAACGCGTCGACGACATCATCGACGACGTCCTCGCGGCGGCGCGCGAAGGCGAGGTGGTCGAACGCACCGCGCCCGTCGAACTGCGCCGCGTCGCGGAGGCGGCGTGGGCGTCGGTCGAGACGGTGGACGCGACGCTGTCGGTGGAGACGGACGCGAGCGTCGATGCGGACGAAGCGCGCCTCAGACGCATCTTCGAGAACCTGTTTCGGAACGCGTCGCACCACGTCGCGTCCGACGTGGCCGTGCGCGTCGGCGAGTTAGCCGACGGGTTCTACGTCGAAGACGACGGACAGGGAGTCCCCGAGTCCGACCGGAAACGCGTCTTCGACCCGGGCGTCACCTCCACCGCTCGCGGGACGGGAATCGGGCTGAACATCGTCCGTTCGCTGGCCGAAGCGCAGGGGTGGGCGGTGTCGCTCACGTCGGGGACTGACGGCGGCGCGCGGTTCGAATTCACGAGCGCAGATAATCGACGGGGACGGCGAGAGGGGCGGTAAAGAGGGCCGGTATCGAGGCGGTCAGGCGACAGCGAGATGTTCGCCTATCTCGTCGTCGCGGACGATAGTCCCGCAGAACGCACAGCGCAGGCCGTCCGAGAGCACCTCGAATCTGGTGCTGACGGGTTCGTCAGCCGTCGTGATGCAGTTGCGGTTGGGACAGGAGACGATTCCCGTGACCTCCGCGGGTCGTTCGACTCGCTTCTTGTCTACGACTTCGTAGTCGCGGACGATGTTTATCGTCGCCTCCGGGGCGATGACCGAGAGGACGTCCACCTCGGATTGGCTGAGTTCCCGGCCTTCGACCTTCACGATGTCTTTGTTCGCGAGGCGGTCCGAGGGGACGTTGATACCGATGGAGACGCTCTCGCCGCCCGACCCGTCGATATCGAGGATGGCGAGGACGTTCAACGCCTGCCCGGCGGTGACGTGGTCGATGACGGTTCCGTCGCGAATCTTCGAGACGCGGAGTTGCTTGTCTGCGTCGGACGTCATCGCTCTCCCTCCAACAGCATGTCCAAAAGCGCCATCCGAACCGGGACGCCGTTGTGCGCCTGTTCGAAGTACTTCGCGTGGGCCGTCTCGTCTATCTCCGGCGCGATTTCGTCCACGCGCGGAAGCGGGTGCATCACCGTAAGCGACTCTTTCGCGCGCGAGAGGTCGTCGACGTCTATCTGGTACTCGCCCGCCACCTTCCGGTACTCGTTTTCGTCGGGGAAGCGTTCGCGCTGGATGCGCGTGACGTACAGGACGTCGAGGTCAGGGAGGACGTCGTGGAGTTCGGTGTGTTCTCGCACCTGTGCGCCCGACTCGTGGAGGTCGTAGCGGACGCTCCGGGGCAGTTGCAGGCTCTCGGGACTGACGAAGTGTTGACGGACGTCGAAGTTGGTCAACGCCTCCGCCAGCGAGTGGACCGTTCGGCCGTACTTCAGGTCGCCCATGATTCCGACCGTGATATCGTCGAGTCCGACGTTCTCGCGGATGGTGTAGAGGTCCAAAAGCGTCTGGGAGGGGTGTTGCCCCGCGCCGTCGCCGGCGTTGACGAGGGGGACGTCGACGAACTCCGAGGCCATCGAAGCCGCCCCCTCGTAGGGATGTCTGAGGACGAGGGCGTCCGCGTATCCTTCGACGACGCGGACGGTGTCCGCGAGCGTCTCGCCTTTCTTGACGGAGGAGGACTCGACCGGGCCCATGTCCACGGTGCGACCGCCCAATCGCTTCATGGCGGTGTCGAAACTCATCCGAGTGCGGGTGCTGGGTTCGAAAAAGCAGAGGCCGAGAACCTGCCCGGCGCGACGTTGCTGCCACGCCGCCGGGTCGGCGTCGATTTCGGCCGCCCGGTCGAGCACCGCCTCGATATCCTCCCGCGACAGTTGTGCCGCGGAGATGAGGTGGTCCTGACGCATCGTTGAGTAGCGGGTGATGGACCGACTTGAATCACTCGGGTTCAGAACGCTGCGAGATATACACGTCTGTGCATCCCCCGTCGAGCACTGCGGTCTACGCGTCGCTTCGAGTCGGCGGCGACGACGGCGCATCGTCTCTCGACCCGAGATACCGGTCCGTGACGTAGTCGAAGATGTCGTCGACGGTGTCGGGGTCGTAGGTCCAAAAGCCGTAGAACCGCCCCGCCTCGCGTTCTTCGGCCACGAGAGCGCACGCGTCGTCCGCGGCGGGCCCGCCGTCGAAGGCGACGAACCAGACGCTCCGAACTTCGGGCGTCGAACGCCCGCAGACGGCGAACGTCTCTTCGTACGGCGGCAGTTCGCCGTCGGGTGCCGCGAGGGCGACGACGTCCAGTCCAGATTTCGTCCCGAGTTGCTCGTAGACCGGCAGTTGCGCCGCCAGAACCGAGTACGTCTGAAACCCCGCGTAGAGGCGACCCGACCCCGTCCGCCACGCTCGGTCTTCTATCTCACGGGAGGCGGACAGCATCTGTGCGGCGTCGTAGGACGTAAAGAACGTCTCGTCGAGTTCGTCGAGAATCGGGCGGTACGGGTCGGCGTCGAACCCCGGCGCGCGCCGCGAATCGTCGTCCGCGACGAGAGCAGAGAGCGACGTCGCAGAGAGAACGTCGTCGCCGTCGGTCAACATCGCGAACTCCGGCGGGGCCGACTCCGGCGGCACCGCTACGACTCGCAGGTTCCGGTCCGCGAACGTCCGTTCGACCGATTCGACGGCGTCCTCGTCCGCCGCGTTGACGTAGAGCGTCTTTCGCTCGGCTTCGACCTCTGCGACGAGTTCGAGGAGGGACATGTATGTGGCTCGGTGACGCACCGTATATCTCTTTTTGATACGCGTTCGAACAGAAAAGGTCGACCGGACGCATCCGTCGCGACCGGGATTCGGCGGTTCAGGGCCAGTTGCCGCTCTCGGCGTACGCGTCCGCGACGCGACGGATGGCGACGACGTACGCCGCGGTTCGGAAGTTCGGCAGGTCGTGCGTCTCGTAGGCGTCGACGAGGGTGTCGAAGGCGTCCGTGACGACGCGTTCGAGTTCGTCGTTCACTCGCTCTTCGGTCCACGAGAAGCGCTGGCGGTTCTGCACCCACTCGAAGTACGAGACGGTGACGCCGCCGGCGTTCGCGAGGATGTCCGGAACGACGGTCACGTCGCGGTCGGTGAGGACGTCGTCGGCGTCGGGCGTCAGCGGTCCGTTCGCCGCTTCGACCACCACGTCGGCCTGCACGTCCGCCGCGAGTTCGCCGTCGATGGCGTTCTCTAAAGCCGCGGGCACGAGGAGATCGACGTCCAGCGTCAGGAGTTCCTCGTTCGTGAGTTCCTCTTGGCCCTCGTCGTATCCGACGACCGACCCCGTCTCCGCTTTGAACTGCTTTGCTCCGCGGGCGTCGAGTCCGCCCTCGGCGTAGATTCCGCCGCTGGAGTCGGAGACGGCGACGACGTTCGCTCCCAACTCTTCGAGGAGATACGCCGCGATGGACCCGGCGTTACCGTACCCCTGCACCGCGACGGTGGCGTCTTCCATCTCGATGTCGAGGTAGTCGAACGCCTCGCGGGCGGCGAGCATGGTGGACCGACCCGTCGCCTCGACTCGACCTTCGGACCCGCCGGAGGAGAGCGCTTTCCCGGTGACGACGCCGGGTTCCGTCGTGTGTTCGAGCGTCTCGTAGGTGTCCTTTATCCAGTTCATCTCCCGTTGACCCGTGTTCACGTCCGGGGCGGGGATGTCCTCGTCCTCGCCGATGATGGGACGGAGTTCCTCGGCGAACGACCGCGTGATGC
Source organism: Halopelagius inordinatus (assembly GCF_900113245.1). Taxonomy (NCBI): domain Archaea; kingdom Methanobacteriati; phylum Methanobacteriota; class Halobacteria; order Halobacteriales; family Haloferacaceae; genus Halopelagius; species Halopelagius inordinatus. The sequence continues at coordinate 1,392,407 of NZ_FOOQ01000001.1, read as the reverse complement.
GTTCGAGTTCGCTCTCGGAGTACTCCGTCGGGTCGATGACGATACCCCCCTTTCCGCCGCCGTACGGGATATCGACGACGGCGCATTTGTACACCATCCACCCCGAGAGCGCTTTCACTTCGTCGCGGGAGACGTTCGGGTGATACCGGATACCACCTTTGTACGGACCCCTGTCGCCGTTGAACTGCGACCGGAACGCCTCGAATCGCTCTACTCGGCCGTCGTCCATGTCGACAGAGAGGTTGAGTTCGAGCACTCGCTCGGGGTGCTTCAGACGTTCGATAACGTCGTCTCTGACGTCGAGATGCCCCGCGGCGTCGTCTATCTGCTCCTGCAGACTCTCGAACGGGTTTGCCTCCTCGGACATAGTTCACTCACCCGTGGGGCGCACGTTAAGTCTGCCGGGATTTCTACCGTTGTCTACCCCACTCTCGATATTGTACTAGGACGCCGAATCGTATCCGGCGCGGTCCAGAATCCGCTCGGCCTGCGCGACGAGGGGTGCGTCTATCATCTCCCCGTCCACGCGGAAGACGCCTCTCCCCGCTTCGTCGGCGTCGTCTCGGGCCGCTATCACCCGTCTGGCCCACTCGACTCGGTCGGGGTCGGGGGTGAACGCCTCGTTTATCGGCGCGACCTGTGCGGGGTGAATCGCCATCTTGCCGTCGTATCCGAGCGTCGCGCCGAACGCCGTCGCCTCGCGCAGTCCCGACTCGTCTTCGAAGTCGGTGTAGACCGTGTCTATCGCGTCCACGCCCTCGGCCGCCGCCGCGAGGACGACGCGTTCTCGGGCGTACAGCACCTCCGTCCCCTCGCGCGTTCGCGTCGCGCCGACGTCGGCGGCCAAATCCTCCGCGCCGAAGAGAACCGCAGTCGTCGGGTCCGCGGCGGCGATCTCCGAGACGTTCAACACGCCGCGTGCGCTTTCGACGAGAGCGAACACGGGACGCGGTCGTCCGCGGGCGTCCAGTTCGTCGGCGACGGCGCGCACGTCCTCGTGGTAGCCGACTTTCGGGACCATCACCGCGTCGAGGCGCACGTCGCCGCCGTCGCCGTCGAGGAGGGCCGCGAGGTCGGACTCGAACTCGGAGGCCGTCAGGCGGACGACGACTTCGGCGTCGGGGTCGAACTCGGGGTCCGCCAAGACGCTCCGAACCGCGTCGCGAGCCTCGTCTTTTCGCGCCGGGGCGACGGCGTCTTCGAGGTCGAAACAGACGACGTCGGCACCGGTTTCGGGTGCCTTTCGCATCAGTTTCGGACGGTCCCCCGGCGAGAAGAGCAAACTTCGTCGTGCCATACTCGCTCTACGCGAGGCGGCGTGTTGAAACTACGCGGCGCGGACGGGGTCCACCAGTACACCTTTTCTTCTCGCCCGCGACGTGCGCCCATGACCGGGCGGTACTACGAGGAGTTCGAGGTGGGAGAGACTATCGAACACGAGAAGCGCCGAACCGTCTCAGAATCCGACAACCAACGGTTCTGCGACGCGACGATGAACCAACAGCCGTTGCATCTCGACGCCGAGTTCGCCGCCGAGACCCAGTTCGGAGAGCGACTCGTCAACGGCCTTTACACGCTTTCTCTCGGCGTCGGACTCACGATTCCGGAGACGACGGACGGCACCATCGTCGCCAACCTCTCGTACGACGACGTAGAGCATCCGGAACCCGTGTTCCACGGCGATACGCTCCGCGCGCGGTCTACGGTGACGGAGAAACGGGAGACGTCGGACGGCGAACGCGGCGTCGTGACGATGCGCGTGGAGGTCCTGAACCAAACGGAGACGGTCGTCTGCTCGTTCGAGCGGACGGTGCTGTCGTTGAAACGGCCGGGCGACGACTCCTGACGCCCGCGCCGCGGCGGCCGGGGGCGACGGCGACCAACCGGTTTTTGCGACTCGGACGCGAGGATATCTCATGGACACGCGACGGGTCGTCGGTAGCCTCCGCGACGCCGCGGCGTTCGCGCCCGACGCGTCGACGGTCGCTCGCGTCGGGTTGGGTCTGATGGTGTTCTCCGCGGGCGTCCACAAACTGCTCGACCCCGCGGCGTGGGCCGTCTACGTCGTCGATTGGCTGGCGCCGTGGGTGGTCGTCTCCCCAGTCGCGTTCATGCTCGTCAACGGGGTGTTAGAAATCGGGTTCGGCGCGGCGATTCTCGCGGACCGGTACACCGCCCTCGCGAGTGCCGTCGCCGCCGTGTCGCTCTCTGCGACCTGTCTCTATCTCGCCGCCGTCTTCGTTCTCGAAGCCGGTCTGTTCGGCGACGTCCTCGCTCGCGACGTCGGACTCACCGGACTGGCGTGGTCCGTGCTTCTCGACTCTCTCCGAGAGGAGTGAGCTCTCGCCGCGGATTCCGGGTCACGAAGTCGGTCCGCTCTCGCGACGCTCACAGTCCGGCGACGAGGACGAAGTTCGAAACCGACGCGAGACCCCACGGCGTCGCCACAGCGAGGGGGATGAGCGGTCGTCCCCGTTGCGGAACGAGGCGGGCCGCACCGACGGCGAACGCGACGACGAGAGCTTTCAGGCCGACCATCGCCGGCAACGGGCCGACGGACGCGATGACCGCCCGCGCGAACGGGTTCCCCTCGGTGAAGCCGACTTCCAGTCCGTAGGCCGTCAGGAGAACGTCGAGGACGAACGTCACGACGACGAGAGCCCAGAGGCTCCGTTCGTGTTCGGCCACCGCGTCGAGGGCGGCCGGGAGAGGCGACGGGAACGCTGTCGAGTTCGGCGCGGCCATGCCTCAGGCGTCAGCGGGGACTACCCTCAGTAATCGTCGCATACGGAACGACTATCAGGATAAATAGAACGTTACCCCCGACGGTAGGCGCGTCTTATCGGGTTTCCAACGGGAACCTCGCCCGTTCGCGCGCCGACCGGTCGGCACAGAAGACTTATTCCGGCGTTGTCGAAGGTCGAACCACCATGCCCTCCACGCAGTCTCGGCGCGGCGTCCTCCTCCTCGGCGGGGCGGTACTCGCTTCGCTGGCCGGTTGCGCGACCCGGTCGGACCCCACAGCGCAGTCCTCCGCGACGCCGACAGACGGACCGCAGACCACCGAACCGACGACAGAGACGACCGTCGCATTCCGACGCGTCGAGGTCACGCCGGCGGTCGTTTCGCCGAACTCACCCGACTCCATCGGAACGGTCGGGGAACGCGACGAACAGTTCCTCGTCGTCACCCTCTCGGACGACGAACCGTTCCCCGAGAAAAGCGAGTTCGCGTTGGCGGCCGGAGACGCGACGTACGACCCGGTCGCGGACGACGAGGGCGGGCGGTTCACGAACGGCATCTGGGACTACGGCGAGTACCGGAACGTCCCCGAGAACGTCCTCGTCTTCTCCCTCCCGAAACCCCTCGACGCCGAGTCGGTCGAACTCCGGTGGTCCGACGGGTCGGAGCCGTTAGGCGAGAGCGCTCTCGACGCCCTGAACCGACCCCCGACGGAGTTCGACGCGGAACTCACCGCGCCCGACTCCGTGGCGGGGGGCGAACAGGCGACGGTGACGGTGACAGTCGAGAACGTCGGCGACGCGCCCGGCACGTTCGTCGGGGCACTCAACCGACAGGGACCGGAGATAGCGTACATGCCCGTCGAGAGCGTCTCGCTCGAACTCGACGCCGGTGAGACGAACGAGTGGACGCACAGATACCGGCCCGAGACGTACTACGAAACCGACGACCCGAAAGCGACGTTCAGTCTCGCGTGGCGGGAAGACCGGCTCTCGGCCACGATAGCCGTCGGTACGGACTCTCCTTAGCGTCCGGGAACGGCCTACAGGACGGTGCCGTGCTTCTTGTCGGGGAGGGACTTCTCCACCGTCTCGTAGAAGGCAAAGCGCCCGGCGAGTTCCGCGCGCAGGTCCGAGGGCGGCACTATCTCGTCTATGACGACTTCGCTGGCCATTCGGTGGGCGTCGATATCCTCGCGGTACTCCTCGCGGAGTTCCGCCTCTCGCTTCCGGCGTTCCCCCGGGTCGTCTATCTCGTTCAGTTTGTTCGCGTAGACGGCGTTTATGGCCGCTTCCGGCCCCATGATGCCTATCTCTCCGGAGGGCAGGGCGATGATGCTCTCCGGGTCGTACGCGGGGCCGCCCATCGCGTAGATGCCCGCGCCGTACGCCTTCCGGACGACGACGGTCTGTTTCGGCACCGTCGCGGAGGAGGTGGCGTAGATGAACTTCTTTCCTTTCTCCAAGATGGCGTCTTTCTCCACCTGCGACCCGGCCATGAACCCCGGCGTGTCGCAGAGGTAGAGTAAGGGAATCTCGTAGGCGTCGCACGTCCAGATGAACTCCGCCGCCTTCTCGGCGGCGTCGGGGAAGATGGCTCCCGAACGCGCAGTCGGTTGGTTGGCGACGACGCCGACGGGGCGGCCGTCGATGCGCGCGAAGGCGGTGACTATCTCCTCGCCGTAGTCGGGTTTGAGTTCGAAGACGGACTCCGCGTCCACGATTCGGTCCAACAGGTCGTGGACGTCGTAGGGGCGGTTCGGCGATTCGGGGATGAGTTCGTCGATGCCGTCGGGGGAGTACTTCGGCGGCACCGTCTCGGACTGCGGCGGTTTCTCGCCCGCCACGTCGGGGAGGTAGGTTATCAGTTCGGCGACGAGTTCGCGGGCGTGTTCCTCGTCGCGGGCGACCAAGTCGGCGCTTCCGGACTCCTCGGCGTGCATCCGCGCGCCGCCGAGTTCCTGCATCTCTATCTTCTCGCCCGTGACCATCTCCACCATCCGCGGGGAGGCGATGGCCATCGCCGACATCCCTTCGACCATGACGGTGAAATCAGCGAAGACGGGCGTGTACGCCGCGCCCGCGATGCACGGCCCGTAGAGGACGCATATCTGCGGGACGCGACCCGAGAGCATCGAGTGGTTGTAGTAGTACTTCCCGATTCCCTCTCTGTTCGCGAAAAAGCCCGTCTGCTGGTCGATTCGGCCACCCGAGGAGTCCATCAGGTACAGCACCGGCTTGCCGTTTTTCAGCGCTCGCTGTTGCATCCGGAGGAACTTCTCGACGCCCCGGCGCGCCATCGACCCGGCCTTGACGGTGAAGTCGTTGGCCATGAAGTGGAGTTTCCGCCCCTCGAACTCGGCGGCCCCCGTGATGAGGCCGTCGGCGGGGAGGCGGGTGTCGTCTCCCGCGTCCTCCGCGTCGACTTCGGGACTGTCGGGGTGCCACGAGTCGAAGTTGGCGAACTTCCCGTCCTCGAAGATGACGCCGTCGCCCGCCTCTCCGTCGCCGTCCCCTCGGTCACCGAACCACAGGTCGAGTCTGTCTCTGACGAACAGTTTCCCCTGTTCGGAGAGGCGGTTGCGATACTTCTCCGGGCCGCCGTCGAGGATGTCGGCTATCTCCGCGCGGAGTCTCTCCTCGCGGCCCGTGGGGCCGAGTTCGTCGTCGAGGGGGTACTCCGTCGCGGGCGGGTCGGCCGTCGCGGCGGGGGCGTCGCCACCGGCGTACACTTCCACTTCTGTGTCGAGGTGGCGGGCGAGTGCGCCGGCGATTGCAGACGCTTCGTCGGCAGACGCGTCGCCGCCGATTCGGACCTTCATAGTTCCGACTCAGCGGGGGTGTTCAAAATGGTTTTCCATGTAAGAATCTACGACGCTCAGTCGTCGTCCGAGAGGTGGGCCTCGACGCCGTCGACCAGCGATTCGTTGCCGACGTACACCGGCGTCCGCGCGTGCAGGTCGTCTTTCTCGACGGCCAGAAGCGACTGGTGGCCGTCCGACGAGGCTCCGCCCGCCGTCTCGACGATGTAGCCGACGGGGTAGCCCTCGAACTGGATGCGGAGTTTCCCCTCCGGCGCGTCCGCGAGCGTCGGGTACGCGAAGATACCGCCGTAGGTGAGAACCTGGTTCACGTCGCCGATCATCGCGCCACCGTACCGGAGTTTCATCGACGGGTCGGACTCTATCTCGCGGACGTACTCGGTTATCTCGTCGACCCAGTCCGCGACGCGCCCGCCGAACCCGTACACCGTCGGGTCGTCGGGGAGCGTCACGTCCACGCGAATCGCTTGGTACGTGCCGTCGTCTTGAATGACGTACTCCGTGACGGTGTCGTCGTACGCCGTTATCATCGTCATCGTCGGCCCGAACAGGACGTACGCGGCCGCGAGGATGTCGTCGCCGGTGGCCGGAAGCGGAGAGTCGTAGATGGCGACGATGGTCCCCATCGTGTTGTTGGGCTTGAGGTTCGAAGAGCCGTCGAGAGGGTCGACGCAGACCGAGAGACCGCTTCCGACGGTCTGGGCTTCGGGGCGTTCTTCGCTCGCGTACGTGCCGACGCCCTCTATGTCTCCGATGCGTTCACAGAGCAGTTCGTCGGCGTACACGTCGGCGGCCAACGGCGTCTCGCCGGACGGGTTCTCGGTTTCGACCTTCGCTCGCCGCGTCGGAAGTCCCTCTCGAATCTCGGGCGCGGTCTTCGCGACGGCGTCTAACACCTTCTTGAACACTCGATCCACCGAGTTCACGCGGTCGGAGGTGGCGTCGTCGTCGGTGGCCATCTCAGATCCCCACCGTTTCGAGCGCTTCGTCGGCGGTGGCTTCCTCGAATATCACCTGCTCTAAGGCGTCAAGGATGCCTTCGGGGTCCTCGCGCTGGAAGACGTTGCGTCCGACGGCCAGCCCCTGTGCGCCCGCGTCCATCGCCGATTCGACCGTTTCGAGGAAGTCGCGGTCGGACGTCTTCGACCCACCGCTCATGACGACGCCCGCCGGTCCGGCGGCGCGCACCGCCCGTCGCATCGACTCCTCCGAACCGGGGTACTTCACCTTCGCGATGTCCGCACCGAGTTCGAGGGCGAGACGGGCGGCGTAGGCGATGGTGCCCGGCTTCTTGTCGTTTTTCAGCCCCTGCCCGCGCGGGTACGACCACATCACGACGCCGAGGTCCTCGTCGCGGGCGGCCTCTTGGACGTCGCGGAACTCCTCTTGCATCTCCACCTCGTGGTTCGACCCCCCGTAGAGGGTGAATCCGATGGCGTCCGCTCCGAGGTCCGCGGCGTTCTCGACGGTCCAGTTGACGGCCGAATCGGGTTCGCCCATCCAGAGGTTGCTCGTCCCGTTCAGTTTCGCGAGCAGCGACACGTCGTCCTCGTAGGACGGGTAGTACGCCTCTGCGACGCCTTTCTGTACGGCGAACGCCGTCACCGCAGAGTGGGTCGCGAGGTCCCACAACACCTCGGGGTCCGCCGTCTCCGGCACCGGGTCGAAGTCGGTCGGACCGTGCTCCAGTCCGTGGTCGTACGCCAGGATGATCGACTTCCCGTTCCGCGTGATGGCGGAGTCGGCTCCGGCTCTCATTACTTCTGTTTCGGGTAACAACACATATAAACTCTTTGTCGGTTGTCATTCCGACTCTCGGAGACGCAACTCACGAGGCAGACTGTGACACGCGAGTTGGAGGCGCTTCGCCCCTTGGCGAGCGAATTAACTCGAAGAGTAAAAAATTTCTCAGACTCCGTCGAGTCGCTCGTCCGCGGCGCTGACCCACCCTTCGACGAGCGTCTGGTCGAGTTGCAGTGCGTCGGCGACGCTCTCTGGGTCGGCGGTAGCGAGGCGTCGAATCGAGCGGATGCCCGCGTCGGCCAGTTCCGCCGCGTCCGTCTCGTCTACGCCGTCTATGACCGTCACCGGCGTCGGAGCGCTCTCGGCGCGCCACGTCGCTTCGGCGTCCGCCGCGGCCGACGTCGCGTCGCGGTCCGACTCGGCGTTCGACCGCCACGCCGCCTCGTCGCTCGCACGCCCGTCCGGTTCGTCGCCCACGGCCTCGTCGTCGCTCTCGGGGCTTCGACTCCGCCACGCCGCCTCTCCCTCGGTCACGTTCGACTCGCCGTCGCCCTCGCGCGTCGAACCGGCGCGCCACGCCGCCTCCTCGTCTTCGGGGGTCGAATCGCTGCGGCCCGTCTCCGGCGTCTCCTTTCGCCACTCCGCCTCGCCGTCGGACTCGGTCGTCTCGCGGCCGGACGGTCCCGTCTCCGCCTGTTCGCGCCACGCCGATTCGCCGTCGGACTCTGCGGACGTCTCTCGCCGACCGGCGCGCCGTCCGCCCGTCTCTCCGGTCTCCGTCTCCCAGTCGCCGGATTCGGTTTCGCCGTCCGCGCGGCCGTCCGATTCGTCGCCCGCCTCGTCGTCGCCCCACCCCGTCGAACTCGCTATCCACTCGCGTTCGTCGTCGTCTAAGCCGCGAACCTGCGTGGACCGCCGCGAGAGGTCCGTGTCCGTCGCGTCGAACGACCACGACAGCGAGTGCTCGCGTCGTATCTTCGCCGCGACGCCGGGGTTGACGCCGACTTCGGTCAACTCCCGGTAGGAGATGCGCTTACGGACGAAATCTGACAGTTCTATCTCCGACGATTCGAGGGCGCTCGCCGTCTTCGGTCCGACGAACCGGAGGTCCTCGAACGTCTCGGGCCCCCCGTCGCCGTCGTCGTCCGCGCTCGTCTCGTCGATGCTGTTCCACGGAAGCGGAATCTCTCCGTCGTCCGCCGCGTCGGTGCCCTCGTCCCCATCCGACAGGCGGTCGCGGTCGCTCACTCGTCCCGCTTCGACGTACTCGTTGACGCCGTCACCGGCGTCGCCGCCTTCGGTCACCATGTCACCCGTTGGGTGTACCTTCACGGTTTCCGACTTGAGCGTTTCCGTGCTTGTATCCGAACAATCACGTTGTTCGCACGCCGACGGAACTGCGTCGCTCGACCCGTCTCTTCCCGTTCGACCGACGCCCCGTCGGCACGTTTACCACCCGACCGGGCGCAGGTGTTGCATGGACATTCGTGACATCGACGAGGTGGAGACGGTCGGCGTCGTCGGCGCGGGCACCATGGGCAACGGCATCGCGCAGGTGGCCGCGACGGCGGGATACGACGTGGTGATGCGCGACATCGAACGCGAGTACGTCGAACGGGGCTTTTCGAGCATCGAAGAGAGCCTCGACAGACTCGTCGGAAGCGACCGGTTGACCGACGGCGAGGCGGAGGCCGCGCGCGAGCGAATCTCCGGGACGACGGAGCTATCTGATCTCTCCGCGTGCGACGCCGTCGTCGAAGCCGCAGTCGAGAACATGGACGTAAAGCGGGATATCTTCGCCGACTTGGACGAACTCCTCGGCGAGGACGTGGTGCTCGCGACGAACACGAGCACGCTCTCGGTGACGACCATCGCCGCCGCCACGGACGCGCCCGAACGCGTCGTCGGCGTCCACTTCATGAACCCCGTCCCCGTCATGAAGGGCGTCGAGGTGGTCGTCGGCGAGAAGACGCCCGACCGAGTCGTCGAGTTCGCACACGAGTTCGCGGCCCGCCTCGACAAGGAGACGTGGGAGTCCGACGACAAACCCGGATTCGTCACGAACCGCATCCTGATGCCGTGGTTGAACGAGGGCATCCGCGCCTACGACGAGGGCGTCGCCTCCAAAGAGGACATAGACCGCGGGATGAAACTCGGGACGAACGCCCCGATGGGACCGCTGGAACTGGCGGACCACATCGGCCTCGACATCTGCCTCGACGCCTCACAGACGCTGTTCGAGGAACTCGGCGACCGGTACAAACCGGCCTATCTGCTCAAGCGAAAGGTCGCCGCCGGTGACCTCGGAAAAAAGAGCGGGAAGGGGTTCTACGAGTACGACTGACTCGCCGCGTCCCTACCACGTGCAGTACTCGCACCGGTCGCCGCTCAACTCCTCGGGGTCGGCCTCCCGTTCCTCCGCGGGGTCGATGACGCTCGACCGCTGACACCCCAAGATGTCGGTCCGATGCCAGTCGCCGTCCGCCGCGCGAACAACCATGAGTTCGGGTGCCATACTCGAATAGTCACTCTCTCGTCACGAAAAGCTATCGCCGAGACGCCGCGTCCGCGACTTACCTCCCGCCGCTAGCGGGCGAGGAGTGCCGCGACGACGAGAGACGCGAGGAGGAAGACGACGCCGAGGCCCGCGAGTGCGCCGGCTAACGCCCTCGCGGCGGGGACGACGTCGCCCGCGGCGACGTACGCGAGGAGGGCGGCGAACCCGAACAAGGCGGCGACGAAGACGCCGACGAAGAGCGCCGTCGTCGAATCGAGGTAGTCGTCTGCCGGCACGGCCCTCCCTTCGCCGCCCGGCCGGAAACCGTTGTCGAGATGATACGCTGAGTATCAGGACTGAACATCTGCGCGAACGCTTTATCGGGGGGAACTCCGTGGATGCTCGCATGATTACCGTCGAGAACCTCAGGAAGACTTACGAGGATTTCCCCGCCGTCGTCGGGAGTTCCTTCGAGGTCGACCGCGGCGAGATATTCGGCGTCGTCGGGCCGAACGGGGCGGGCAAGACGACGACGCTCAAGATGCTCGCCGGACTCATCGAACCGACCGGCGGCGAGGCGCGCGTCGGCGAGTTCGACGCCGGTGACCCCGAAATGCGGCGACATCTCGGCTTTCTCCCCGAGGAGTCGCCCCTCTACGAGGACATGACGCCGCGGTCGTATCTCCGATTTTTCGCCGACCTCTACGACGTGCCGCGCGAGGAGGCGACGCGCCGGACGGAGGAGACGTTCGACCGCCTCGAACTCGAACACAGAGAGCGTCGCCTCGGCGACATGTCGAAGGGGATGAAGCGGAAAGTCGCCATCGCTCGGTCGTTGGTCAACGACCCCGACCTCCTCGTCTACGACGAACCCGCGTCGGGACTCGACCCCCTGACGACGAACTACGTGTTGGAGTTCACCCGCGAACTCGCAGACCGGGGCAAGACGGTCGTCTTCAGCGCGCACAACCTCTACCACGTCGAGAGCATCTGCGACCGAGTCGTCATCATGAACCGCGGCGAGATAATCGCCCGCGGGACGGTCCCCGAGATTCGCGACGAACACGGAGAGACGACCTACCACGTCTTTACGACCGTCTCGGTTCCCGACTCCGACCCCGTCGGCGACGGGCGACACCGGCGCGTCGTAGGCGACATGGAGGCGGTCGAGTCCGTCCGCGCCGCCGCCGAATCCGCGGGCGGCGAGGTGGACGACATCCGGACGCGAGAGCCGAGTTTAGAGGAGATATTCTTGGACCTCGCCGGTCGGCCGACGACGGAGGAGGGGACGGACCGCGGCCGAACGCGGCGGCGGAACGCGCAGACCGACGGAGAGTCGGACGGTTCAGAGGCGGCCAACGGCGCGGACGACGCCGCGACGTACGGGGGACCGGCGAAGTGAAGCGCGACGTCCGGGACCACCTGCGCGCGGTCGTTCGAATCGCCCGCTGGGAGGTGAGTCGCTCGGCGGGCACCCTCGACCGCCGGACGGCCGTCCTCGCTTTGGTCGCTCTCTTGCTCGCGGGGTCCGTCGCGGGCGCGGGGGCACTGACCGGCGGCGTCGACGTCGACCGGGGAATCTACCGCGTCGGCGTCTCGCCGGAGAACCCCTACCACGCGGCGGTCGAGTCGAGTTCCGCCCTCGACCCCCGTCCGCCGGACGCGGCGGCGCTCGAATCGGGGGATATCGACCTCCTCGTCGTCGGCGACGCGTTCTACCCCGCCGACTCACAGAAAGGTCGCGCGGCGCTCTCGACGACCCGGTCTGTCGTCGAACGGTACAACGACGGCCTGATGCTCCGCGAGGAGAACCAGACTGCGGCGTTCCCCGTCGTCGTCAGCCTCCGGTATCTCGACCGGGGCAACCCGCTCACGTCCGACGACTCGGCCGACGGAGGCGCGAACGCGGGCGCGGGGACGACCGGAGACGCAGACGACGGGAGCGGCGACGCCGGCGGCGACGGCGCGGGAACGACCGGCGGCGACGGCGGCGGGTCCGCCGCGGGCGGGTCCGGCGGGGGCGACGGACGCCTCGGCGTCCCCGACGTGGGCGGCGCGAACCCGCTCTCCTCGGGGACGACGGGGTCGCCCGCGGCCATCCAGCCGCCCTTCCCCTTTGCGTCCCTCGTTCTCGCGTTCGCCTTCCTCGTGCCGATGAACTTCGTCGTGCAGGCGTACGGGAGCACGATGCTGAACGAGCGAATCAACCGCCGGGGCGAACTGCTGTTGGTCGCGCCCGTCTCGCCGGGCGACATCGTCGCGGGCAAGACGCTCCCGTACGTCGGCGTCGTGGTCGGAGTCACGTCGCTCGTCGCTCTCGCCGTCGGCGGCGGCCCGGTTTCGGTCGCGGCCGTCCTCCCCATCGGCCTGACGTTCCTCGCGGCGACGTTCGTCGGCGCGATGTTCGCTCGCTCGTTCAAGGAACTCACGTTCGTCACCGTCGCCGCGTCGGTGTTTCTCACCTCCTACGCGTTCGTACCCGCCATCTTCGCGAACGTGACGCCCATCGCGCTCATCTCGCCGCTCACGCTCGTCGTCCGCGACCTGCAACCGGCGGGCGCGGTCGGACTCGGCGAGTACGCCTTCTCGACCGGTCCGTTCTACCTCTGTTCGGGCGTGCTGTTCCTCCTCGGCGCGGGCGTCTACCGCGAGGAGGACATGTTCACCCAACGTTCCGTCCCCCTGAAGTTCTTAGACGCCCTCGACGCCCGCATCTCGCGGCCCCGCGACGTGGCCGTCCTCTCCGCGCTGTCGATTCCGTTCGTCTTCGTCGCCGAACTGCTCGCTATCGCCGTGCTGTTCGCGCTTCCCGTCGAGGCGACGGTGCCCGCTCTGTTGCTCCTCGTCGCCGTCGTAGAGGAGTTCGCAAAGAGCATCCACGTCTACGCCGCCTTCGAGAAGTCCCGATTCGAGCGGTCGGTCAGAACCGCGCTCCGACTCGGCGCGCTCTCGGGAGTCGGCTTTTTCGTCGGCGAGAAGTTCACCGCCGTCGCGCAGGTGGTCGGCCTCCCCGAACTCGCCCTCGGACAGGCTGCGCTCGCACCGTCGGGCATCGGCGTCCTCTCGGGCGTGGGGCTGTTTCTCGCGCCACTCGTCCTGCACGTCGTCACCGCGGGTCTGACCGCGGTCGGCGCGTCTCGCGACGGGCGGTGGTACGCCGCCTCGTTCGTCGTCGCAGTCGCCGTTCACGCGGGGTACAACATCACGGTGGTGAACGCCCTTGCGTGACGCCCGCGACCCCCGGCCGACCATCGCGAAGCGAGAACTCGGGTCGCTCCGAACGGAGAAGACCATCGTGTTGGCGCTCTGTCTGCAACTGTTCGTCGCGGCGTTCTCGTCGTTCCTCGTCGTCGGCCTCGTCTCGCTGTACGACCCCGGGGCGGTCGGCGACTTCGAGGTGGACGTGGCCGTCTCGGGCGACGCCACGTCCGACCTCGTTCGCGCGGCGTCGTCCGTCGGCGGCATCGACGCGAGACCGTATCGGGACGACGACGCCGCGATGCGGGCCTTCGACAGGGGTGACGTGGACGCCGTCCTCTCGGCGGAACGGTTGAACGGGCGGGTGTTCGTGACGGCGACGGCACCGGACTCGAACGTCGAGACCACCGTCGTCGTCGTTCAACTCCGGGACGCCCTCCGCCAGTTCGAGCGAACCGAACGCGGGGAGCGGTCGGCGTTCCTCGACGGTTCGACGCTTCCGCTCCCGCAGGAGACCCAATCGAGCCCGTACTACGGCTTCACCTACACGGTGCTCGTTCCGCTTCTCCTCTATCTCCCGGTTTTCATAAGCGGGTCCATCACGGTGGACTCGCTGACCGAGGAGATAGACCGCGGGACGCTCGAACTGCTCCGCGTCGCACCGCTGTCTCTGTCGGACGTCGTGGACGGAAAACTCCTCGCGGCGGCGTCTCTCGCGCCCGCCCAGTCGCTTCTCTGGATGTTCCTCCTCGGCGTCAACGGGACGCCCGTCTCGAATCCGCTGTGGCTCTTCGCGATGGTGGCCGCACTCGCGACGCTCGTCTGTTCGCTCGGGGCGGCCGTGGCGCTTCTCGCGCCCGAACGGCGCGCCGCGCAGTTCCTCTACTCTATCGGCGTGCTGTTGGTCTTCGGCGGCACCGCGCTGCTTCCGCACAACCCCGTGAACACGTCCGCCCGCCTCGCAATCGGGAGCCCGGACCCCCTTGCGCCCGCCGTCGTCGCGGCGTACGTCGTCCTCGGCGCGGGCGCGTATCTGGCCGTTCGCTACCTCGTCGGAGAGGTAGACCCGAACGAACTCTAATCGTCGGGCTCCAAACTCGTCCGCCTCACTCTCCGGCGAGGAACTCCCGCAGTTCGCTCCGGTACGCCTCCGGCCGGTCCTCCATCACCCAGTGGTTTGCGTCGTCCAACTCGACGAGTTCGGCCCCCACAGGAGAAGCGTCCGCGCGGCGACCGCTTCCGGGTCGATTTCGGTCGTGTGGTTGGTGTTCGTCGCGACGGCGTTCCGACTCGGGGAGACGACGCCCTCCTCGGACTCCCACGGCGCTTTCATCCCCTCGACGAACTCGTCGTCCGCGTCGTCGGTGAGCGTCCCGCGGAACAGTCCGTCTACCAGTTCCTGACCGTCCTCGACGCTCGTCTCCTTGGCGGTGCCGGGGAGTGCGAGGTCAATCACCGGTTCGGCGGGCCGCGAGTCGTAACACACCGCGTTCGAGAGGACGAGGTTCTCTACCGCGTCCGAACGGTTGACCGCGTACCGAAGTCCGACTCCGCCGCCAATGTCGTGTGCGACGAACGAGGCGGAATCGACGCCGAGTTGGTCGAGGAGACCAGCCACCATCTCCTCTTGGGCGCGGATGGAACGGTCGAAGCCGTCTCGCATGTCGGAGGTACCGTAGCCGACTAAGTCGGGGCGACGACGCGGTAGTCGTCTTCGAGAGCCGACGCCACGTCGCGCCACAGGAACGACGAGGTGGGTATCCCGTGGAGTAACACCCCCACCGGCCCCGACCCCTCGTCGTAGTACGACACCTGGAGGCGACGTCCGTCGACCGATACCGTCGTCGATTCCTGCGCCGCCGCCCACTCGTCGTACATAGCGTACCAAACGGGGGACCCGGTTCAATGGGCAATGCGGCCCCCGCGGAAACGGACGCTCCGAGCGGAGAATCCCGAAGTCGGAACGCACACAAGGCACGAGGACGGTGGTGCAGATATGGGACTCGGAGGAACGGCCAAGAAGCTACAGAAAGTAGCCGAGATGGCGGAGGACGTCTACGCGCGATTGAACGACCTGCGAGACCAGATACGCGAGATGCGCGAGACTGTCGGCGAGACGCAGGACCGAGTGGAGACGCTCGAAGCGGAATCCGCAGAACAGCGAGCCATCCTCGAAGCGATGGCCGAAAAGCAGGGTATCGACGTCGAGTCGGTGACGGCGACGGCGCACATCAGAGAGGCGGAGACGGACGACGCCGCCGAGGCGGACGCCGCGGACGAATCCGTCGAGGACTCGACCGACGCGGACGCCGCCGACACCGCAGTCGAGACGGACGACGCGTAACGCTCCTCGCGGTCAGGTTCGTCGTCCGCGACGCTCTCGGAACGCGACTGCCACCCGGTAGTTGGGTTCGCGTCTCTCGCGGACGGATGGTAACCTTCAGGTTCGGGGGCAACTTTTGCCACCGCATGACCACGGACAGCGAGCCGCTCTCCTCTGTGCTCGAGACCATCGGCCGGACGCCGTTGGTCCGCGTACACGCCTCCCCGGACGAGGTGCCCGTCTACGCCAAGGTGGAGTCGTTCAATCCGGGCGCGAGCGTCAAAGACCGCATCGGGAAGTACATGCTCGAACGGATGCTCGAAGACGGGACGCTCCCGGAGGGCGGAACCGTCGTCGAACCGACTGCCGGAAACACCGGCATCGGTATCGCCGTCGCCGCGGGCCAACTCGGCGTCGACGCGGTGTTCGTCGTCCCCGAACGCTTCAGCGTCGAGAAACAGCAACTGATGCGCGCGCTCGGGGCGACAGTCGTCAACACCCCGACGGAGGATGGGATGGGCGGGGCCATCCGACGCGCCCGCGACATCGCAGACGACATAGACGACGCCGTCGTCCCCCAGCAGTTCTCGAACCCGCTGAACGCGGAGGCGCACTACGAGACGACCGCACCGGAGATATACGAGGCGTTGGACGGCGACGTCGGCGCCGTCGTCGTCGGATGCGGAACCGCGGGGACGCTCATGGGCATCGCCCGCTACGCCCGCGAACGGGACGACGATACCCACGTCGTCGCCGTCGAACCCGAGGGGTCCGTGTACGCTCGCCTCGAAGGCGACGACGTCGAAGAGGCGGACTACAAGACCGAAGGCATCGGGACCCACGACGTCGCGACGAACGAACTGTTCGACGAGTCGCTGGTCGACGACATCGTCCAGATAGCCGACCGAGACGCGCACGCGGAGGTCCAACGACTCGCGAGCCAAGAGGGCCACCTCGTCGCCTCCTCGTCGGCCGCGGCGAGTCTCGCCGCCCGAGACGTGGCAGAGCGGATTCGAGACGGCGACGTCGACGCGCCGCACGACGCCGTCGTCACTATCTTCCCCGACTCCAGCGAACGTTACCTCTCGAAGGGTATCTACCGCGACTTCGAGTCGTGGGAGGGGTGAGCGCTCGTCGGCGTCGGCGTCGGGTCCGACCTCGGCGCTACAGCAGACGGCCGTGTTCGACCTTCATACACTTGTCCTGAACGACGGTCAGTCCGGCATCCTCCGCGCGCGCGGCCGCCTCGTCGTCTCGTATCCCCAGTTGGAGCCAGAGAGCGTCCGCGTCGCCGACCGACTCGTGGCGCGCCAGTACCTCGTCGACGATGTCCGAAACCTCCTCGCTCGGCCTGAACACGTCCACGACGTCCACGTCCGCGTCGTCGGGAACGTCGCCCAGCGAGTCGTACGCCGTCTCGCCGAGAATCTCGTCGGCGAAGGGGTTGACGGGTATCACCTCGTAGCCGCGTCGTTGCAGGTACGCGGGAATCTCGTGGGCGGCCTTCCCGGCGGTGGTCGAACAGCCGACGACTGCGATGGTCTCTGCGTCGAGTACGTCTCTCAGTCCGGCGTCGTCGGTGACGGGCATGAACGGACGGAGGGGCGGCGCGGACAAAAAATCGCGGGCGACCCGTCAGTCGGAGGCGAGGCGAATCTCGGGGTCGCCGTCCTCGCGGGTGGTGATGATGCCGTCGAACAACTGCTTTAGGGTGTTCATCGTCTGGTCGTCGTGGGCGGTCGAGTCGATGGCGAACAGACCGAGACCGTCGACGCTCTGGATGCGTCCGGTGAAGACGTGCAGGAAGCGAAACACCGTCTGTAAGTCGGCGTACATCAGGAGCGTCGAAAGCGAGTGGAGCATGACGCGGTTCTGCTCTATGTGTCGGTCCTGGTAGAACGCCTGCAGGAACTCCGAGAGCTTGATTCCGATGCCCGTCATGTCCACGGGAGAGGACGTGTACTTCACTCTGTCGTCGTCGCGGATGTCGCCGAGTCCCTGCTGGCGCGTCACGCAGTCGACCACCGCGACGGGCTTTCCCTCGTAGGAGACGCGCTTGTCGAAATCGGAGAGGACGCGCTTTGCGCCGTCCTTCGTGGTGACGATTATCGCCCCGTCGCCGTTCTCCGTCCCCTCCGCGAGGACGTCGAGTCCGAGCGATCGCTTTCCCGTCAGTGGCGGTCCGCTGAGCAGGATGTTCGTTCCCGGTTGGACCTCCGTATCGAGATCCGGGCCGAGGTCATACATCTGTGTCCCTCGGAACTGAGCCGTCAGCATGGAGATAGACGTTCGCGTGACGGATCGACTCGCCGGGAGTCATTAGGTAGTTGGATGATATAGTGAACCGATAATATTCTTTTTGATTCCATACACGGGCGCTCCGTCGGCGAGCGACGGGTCCGCGCGGAGCGTTCCGCCCGTCTGTTCGGCGTCGGGCGGTGGTCACCACGGTATCGCCCCGGACGCGGTGATTCGCCCCGCGACGAACGCCGCCGTCGCGAGGAACATCCCCTGCTTGAGTCGCGTCTGCCCGGCGCTCGGGTCGGAGAACGCTCGGAGCGCCCCCCAGAGCATCACGACGTCTGCCGGCAGGACGAGTGCGAGGTACGCCGCTCCGAACCCGCCGACGGCGTACGGAACGACGCTCGCCGCGACGGCCAACACCAACACGGCGACGCCGAGGGTCAGAGAGCGTCGCTCTCCGACGACTATCGGGAGCGTCCGGAGTCCCTCCTCTCTGTCCCCGGCCACGTCTTCGACGTCTTTCGCGACTTCGCGCGTGAACGTCGCCATCGCGGAGAGGCCGAAGAGGACGAGGACCGTCGTCTCGAACGTCCCGCCCACCGCGGCGGCACCGAACAGGAACGTAGACCCCGTCAGGTAGGCGACGACGGCGTTTCCTACTCCGGGGAGGCCCTTGAACAGTTCCGTGTACGCGAGCAACGCGACGAGGTTCACCACCGCGATGGCGATGGCCGTGACCGGCAGAACGAGCGTCGAGAGGACGGCGCCCGCGAAGAGAGCGACGCTGAAGACGAGCGCACCGCGCTCGCTCACCGCACCCCGCGGTATCGGTCGGTCCGGTCGGTTGATGCGGTCGATTTCGCGGTCGAAGTAGTCGTTCACCGCGTTTCCCGCCGCCGTCGCGAACGCTGTCGCGGCGACGGCGGCGACGATGGCGACGGGCGCGGCGAGTCCGTCCGCGACGAACGCGCCCGTGAACGTGAGGACGCCCGCGGCCGCGGCGTTTCCGGGACGAGTGAGTTCGAGCAGTCCGCGCGCCGTCTCCGACGGCGACGCCGACTCCGCGTCGCCGACGTTCGACTCTGACCCCGCGGCCGGTGACATATCTCTCACTCCCGATGCCGCGGAGATAAATGACGCGGAGTCGGACGGGTTCACACGGCGGCTCCGAATCCGTGGGTTTAAAACGAACCGTCCCTCTACGTTGTATCGAGGGCGCTTAGCTCAGTCTGGACAGAGTGCTTGGCTTCGGACCAAGTTGTCGTGGGTTCAAATCCTGCAGCGCCCATAGATTTTCGGTGAAATAACCGCAAGACTGCGGTGCGGTCATCGGTCGAACGACCGGGGTGGGGTGCTTTCGTTCGATAATCGAACTCTCATTGGCGGATGAACTCAGATCGCCCGCTAAGAATCACCTGTTGAATAGAGAGTAAAATATCGAACAGTAATTTTCCACGGACGGCTCTTCTGAAATATCTCTCCCGGCCGAACTCCGTCGCGGTATCTCCGAAAGAGTACGCTCATTTCAATTCGGCACGAACCTTCTCTGTATGCCGGACAACGTTCTCGTCGCCTTCGACGGCTCCCCGCTTTCAGAGCGCGCGCTCACATACGCTATCGAGACCTTCCCGGACGCACCCATCACCACGATGTACGTCATCAATCCGATCGACTCAGTTATGGACGTGGAGGCTGGCGGCTTACCAGTCGCCGATGACTGGTACGAGAATGCGAAAGAAGAAGCGACCCGAATCCACGCGACAGCCACGGACCTTGCGGCGGAACGGAATACCGAACTCGATACCGTCACGGAAATCGGCAAACCGGCGCGAACAATCCTCGAATACGTTGACGACCACGACGTCGATCAAATCGTCATGGGCAGCCACGGCCGCTCAGGAATCGACCGTGCACTTCTCGGAAGCGTTGCCAAGACAGTCACCCGCCGAGCACAGATTCCGGTGACGATCATTAGCTGAGTTGCTCGGACCAAAAGGACAGGAGGACGTCCCGGAGTTTCGACAATCCGCTCTCGTATGCGGTCAGACGAGGACACAGTGATAGACCGACAATGCAAAACCAACACATACGGTATGGAGAGACTGCGTGACCGTTACTGAATCGCCCCCGCTATCGACGTGTACAGTCCAGATCGAGAGACGAGGCGGTCGTGGCGAAGCTGGGGCGCGAGCACTCGAACGACATCTCCAAGACAAACCCGGCGTCCGCGACGTCGATGTCTCGTTCCGAACGGGGAGCGTTCGAATCACATACGACGAAAGCGCCACCTCCGAGGAAACGCTCAGACAGGCAGTCCGCGACCGTGACGTCTCGATCCAAGACGAGTCCGACACGGCACCCGATGAGGCAACCCCTCGCTCGGAACTCAGACGGGAGGCAGCGTTCGTCTGTCTGACACTACTTGGTATGGTGACCGGCCTGGCGACAGGGTGGCTCGACGGCCCGCCACTCCTCATGTGGGCCGGCTATGGCGTCGCGTACGTCTTCGGCGGCTGGTACGGGCTCAAAGGAGCGATCGAGACGCTCCGTCACCGCCGGGTCGATATCGACCTGCTGATGATCGTCGCTGCGCTCGGTGCGCTTTCGATTGGGGCCCCGTTCGAGGGCGCGATGCTCCTCTTCCTGTTCTCGCTGTCAAACACACTCCAACACTACGCGATCGGCCGCTCGCGCCGGGCAATCAAGTCACTCGTCGAGATGCGGCCGGACGAAGCGCAGGTTTTGCGTGACGGTGAGGAGGTCACGGTTCCCATCGACGGGGTCGCCGTCGGTGACGTGTTCGTCGTCCGTCCAGGCGACAAAATTCCACTCGACGGCGTGGTGACGTCCGGCGAGGGAACGGTCGATCAGGCCTCGCTCACCGGCGAGTCGGTTCCCGTGCCGAAGGAACCCGGCGACGAGGTGTTCGGCGGGACGATCAACGAGAGCGGAAGTCTCGAAATCGAAGTCACCAGACAGGCCCACGAATCGGCGATCAGCCGCCTCATCACCATGGTCGAAGAGGCCCAAAGCGAGAAGGCACCCACACAGCGGCTCATCGACCGCCTGGAACAACCGTACGTCCTCGGCGTGTTCGCGCTCACGATCGCGGCTATCGGGATACCGCTTGCACTCGGCAGCGAGTTCACGAGTACGTTCTACCGAGCGATGACGCTGATGGTCGCTGCCTCACCGTGTGCGGTCATTATCTCGACGCCCGCGGCGGTCCTCTCGGCTATCGCCTCCGGCGGCAGACAGGGCGTCCTGTTCAAGGGCGGCGAGCACGTCGAGACCGCGGCGAAAATCGATGCAGTCGCGTTCGACAAGACCGGCACACTCACACAGGGTGATACGCAGTTGACCGACGTGTTCGTCCGTGAGGGTGTGGACGACGGTGCAGTAACTGACGACGATTTGCTCTCACTCGCAGCTGCGGTGCAAGCCCGGTCGGAGCATCATCTCGCTCGCGCGACTGTGACGGCGGCAGAAGAGCAGTCGTTGAACGTGCCCAGCGCACAACGGTTTCAGTCAGTCGCCGGGAAGGGGGTCCAAGCTGATGTTGAAGACGGGAGCATCCACATCGGAAATCGAAGTTACTTCGAGACCGTGGTCGGAGACGCACCAATCGATGGTCTCGAACCAGGGTTAGACCGACTCAGAGAACTAGAGTCGGAGGGAAAAACGAGCGTCATAGTCGCCCGGGAGCACGATGTCGACATCACCGTCTTAGGATGGCTCGCATTCACCGACACGGTTCGACCGGGCGCTGCCGAGATGATCGACGACCTCCGCTCACTCGGGGTTGAGCACATCGTGATGCTGACAGGCGACAACGAGCGCGTCGCACAGCAAATCGCCGACGAGGTCGGCATCGACGAGGTCCAAGCTGAACTGCTGCCGGAGGAGAAAGTGGCGACCATCGAAGACCTGGTCGATCGCTACGAGAACGTGGCGATGGTCGGCGACGGCGTCAACGACGCGCCGGCGCTCGCCACAGCAACCCTCGGCGTGGCGATGGGCGGTGCGGGGACCGATGTCGCACTCGACACCGCCGACGTGGTGTTGATGGGTGACGACCTCAGCAAGATTCCGTACGTCCTAGGACTGGGGCGGAAGACCCGACGGACGCTCACGATCAACCTCGCTATCGCCTTCGGCGCGATTGCTCTCATGGTCGGCACAATCCTCCTCCGGGGAATCCCGCTCCCACTCGCGGTCGTCGGTCACGAAGGCTCGACGGTTCTCGTCTCGCTGAACGGCCTTCGATTGCTCGGCTATCGTGGGTGACCCGGTCCAGAGCTGCCAGAAATGCCGTTTTGAGCCGGCCGAATTCGGACGCCTCACGCCTGAAAGGTCGATTCGTTCGATAGTCGAACCAGAGCTTGCAGCGCCCACTTCTTCGGGTTGATTCGCGATTACGGCACTGCATAGCGCGGTTCGCAGATGAGGAAAGCCCCGGGAGAATTTCGGCCCGCGACGGGTCATCCCCGCGTCTCCTTTCGATTACGCTCGAAGGGGGTCAGAGCGCCTCGGACAGCGTCGTCCCCGGGAACGAGAGGCCGGAGACCGGATTCGTGGCGAACGCGACCAGACGACGCTCCGTCACCCCTCGGATCAGTCTGATCGCGATTTCGTATCGCGTTCGAGCGCTTCGCGCCGCGTTTCGTATTCGTCGTCGGTCAGTTCTCCGCGCGCGTACGCGAGCCGAAGCTCTTCGAGCGCTTGATCCGAGTCAGTCTCGCCGCCGGTGACCGCCCGATAGAGGAGGTAACCACCGGCGACGAGGGCGGCGAGCAACAGGATTCGCACCACGATGCCGACGAGTACCCATCCCGGCATCGCTCCGGTTCCCCGCATTCCGCCGCCCCACGTGCCGCCCATCATCGATCCGAATCCCAGCATCCCGAAGCCCACGAGGAACACCGGGAGGAGAACGATCGCACCGACGACGAGAGCTATCGTCACCAGTCGTCTGTCGTCCGTATGTTCGGGCATATGTCGTCCCTCCGTGAGTCCGCGTCTACCGTCGTGTACGCGTTCGCGGTTCAATGCAGTTGCGACTCTCGTTCCCGATATATTTTGGACTGAAAGTTTCGAATACATGGTTCGATAGCCACCGAACAACATATTGCAAAACCCCGATGTTTCTCTCGTCCGTCTCCCACCGTGGCATCGGTACGTCCGGCCGGTGCCGCAACCCTGTCTGCGGAATGGGACCGACGACAGCGAGTCGGAAGCGACACGCGACGGTGAGACGCACTGTTTCTGTCGCGGGCCTTCGCGGACCGTGAGGAGAGTCCAGAGTGAGCCACCGGCCACCCGATACCGATGGAGGGCCGCGACCACGAACGACGTTTCGTCGGGATTCGCGGCCGTACGGGAACCTATCCCCGCGTCCCGACTGGCCGAGCAGACGGTCGGAACGTCCGGACGCGGTCGTTCGCCTCCTGAGACCCGAGAATCGAAAGCGGATT
Organism: Halopelagius inordinatus; assembly: GCF_900113245.1. NCBI lineage: Archaea > Methanobacteriati > Methanobacteriota > Halobacteria > Halobacteriales > Haloferacaceae > Halopelagius > Halopelagius inordinatus. The sequence continues at coordinate 1,369,365 of NZ_FOOQ01000001.1, read as the reverse complement.
TTATTGTACCCGCCTCTGAAATCGGAAACGAATGTACGACCGGATTCTGCTTTCGACCGACGGAACGGTCGCGTCTGATCGGGCTGAATCGCACGCACTCGACCTCGCAGTCGCGCACGACGCCGTCCTCCACGCGCTCTACGTCGTCGACGAGGACGTCGTGACCGCGTACAGCGGCGACGAGTACGTCGACGAAGCCGAAGGCCCCGAACACGGCCTCGAAGAGCACGGAGAGGAGACGCTTTCGGACCTCCGTCGCCGAGCGTCTGAGGTCGGCGTGGACGTCGAGACGGCGATACGCCACGGCCGCCCCGCCGAGACTATCGTGGCGTACGCCGACGACCACGACGCGGACCTGCTCGTACTCGGAACCAAACGCCGACCCGACGAGTACCGCGCGCTTCTCGGGAGCGTCACCGACCGCGTCCTCCGGTTGACCGCGCGCCCGGCGACCGTCGTGAAAACCGAAGTCGACGAGTCGCGACAGGACGGTCGGTAACGGCCGTCGCCCGACTCGGGCGGGGCCCGACGGCGGGTCACGTCCCTCGTCGCCGATCGGACACGCCGACTCCGGTCACCCGCTCTCGACGTAGCCACCGATGACCGCTGCCTCGGCTTTCCGCACCAGTTCCCCCGCCGTGCTCGGCGAACAGTCGAGGACCGCAGCGACGTCCGCGACGGACCCCTCACGAGGGATTTCGTAGTAGCCCGCTTCGACCGCCGCCTCCAGGGCCGCCTGCTGTCGTTCGGTCAGGCGCGACGGCGAGCGCATTCGCTCGAACTCGTGGACCCGTTCGACGGTGAGGCTACCGAACTCGGAGAGTTCGTCGTGAAAGGAACTGAGCGCCGCCGTCTCCCCGACCGCCTCGAACCGAACGTCGCCCGTCGCGAGGAACACGACCGGCGGGAGGAAGATGACGCCCGAACTCGCGATAGTGTCGAGCAACGCCGCAGAAAACTCGTACTCGTCCTGTCTGAGGAACGCGTACGTCCCCGCGTCGTCCTCGACGAAATCGCTCGCGAGGAGCGAGTCGATACCGCCGACGACCGTCTCGGTCGCCTCTCGGTCCCCGTCGAACCACAGAAACGTCGCCGCGTCGTCCGTCGGACTCCACATCAGCAACTCGGCCCGCGTAATCGGCGTCTCCTCCATAATCCGCCGTTGAAGCGGGTGGACGAACCGGTCCGGGTAACGGACCGAAAACTGGATGCGTTTCATGCCGCCGTCGAACGACGTTCGCTCGGTTCGCATATCAAACACCGTGGTCGCCGGTTCGACGCCCGCCTCGGCGAGAACTCGGCGGCCGACCTATCGGTGTCGCTCCATCACGTCGGGGATGCATCGGAGGAGCGTCTCCAAGTGGTCGGCGTCGTCGAGAACCCGCAGACGAGCGTTCGGTAGCCGTTTTTCGAGGCGTCTGACGCCGCCTATCGGCACGTTCGCGTCGCTGTCCCCGTGCCAAAAGCGGACGGGAGTCGTAACCTCCTCGAAGCGGACTCCCCAGTCCCTCGCCGCGTTCCGGAACTCGGTCACGGCACCGCGTCGAGAGCGAGCGAACGCCTCGACGAAGTCCGCTCTGATCACCTCCGCTTCGGGGTTCGGAATCGACTCGGCGTCCGCCGTGTACTGCGAGACGACGACCGACGGGCCGAGACGGTCTGCAACCCACGCCTGCCCGTAGAAGAGGCCGCGGAGGACGGCGGGCGTCGTCGTCGCCAGTCGAGCGAGAAACCGCTGGACTGCTGGCGTCTCTCCGCCGACGTCGGGCGGCGTCGCCCCGGAGACGATATCGACACTCTCGACCCGGTTCGGCCGCGTCGCCGCAGTCGCGAGTGCGGAGGGCGCGCCGCCGGAGAACGCGACGAGACCGGCGGTCTGCACGTCGGCGTCGTCGAGGACGGTACCGACGAACGCTCCGGCGTCTCGCACCGACCGGCCCGGCCGCGGGTCGGACCGACCGTATCCGGGTCTATCGGGCGCGAGGACGCGAACGCCGGTCTCGTCGGCCGCCGAATCGAACAGCGAGCCGAGCTTTCGCGACCCGGGCGTCCCGTGGAGAAAAACGACCGGAGCGCCGTCGGGGCGACCGTAGTCCGCGTACGCGATGTCCCCATCGCCGTCCGGCGAGACGGTGACCGTTCTGTCGGCATCGCGTTCCGCATCCGAGCGAGGCGACGTGGAACTCTTCGCTGTCATCGACTATCGATTTCGCGCGCCGCGGGGAGTGATTGGTGCCGGATAGGTACGGTGGTATATATACGACCCCGCGGGTGTGGCTCACCGACCACTCGTCCAGCGGAGCTAGTGGCCTATCGCTGGACGACGCTACCGCGGACTCACGCGGTTCGTCGCGATATCCTCTCGAAGAAAACGTCGATCGGTCGGCGGACTGTGGCCGGTGGCCCTCGTGCGCGTTACCTCAGTCCTCGGAGGTGCCGTCGTTCCTGTTGTCGGAAACGACCTTGACGTCGGCCCAGTCGTTGGTCGCGCCGTCGACGGGGAGGTCGTCTCTGACCTGCGTCCCGTTGGTGAACGGGATGTCGGCGTGTGCCGGATTCTCTTCGGTCACGAAGTCGAACGAGCCGTTGTCGTTTCTGTCTCTGTGCGGGACGGCTACGAGCGGTTGATCTTCCTCGAGTCGCTCTCGGTCGCCGAAAGCGGGCGAATACCCGGTTCCGTCGTCGAAGAGTTGAACCTCTACGTTGGAGTACTCTCCCGGTTCGAACAACCCGGAGACGCCACAGATCGTGTCGGAGCCGTTCTGTTCTTCGATCAGGTCCCACGTGTGAATCGTGATGAACCCGTCGCCTTTCGGTTCGTATCGAGCGACCCGGACGGACTCTCCGGTCGTCCGCTGGGGGTTGAACTTGATATCGGCGTAGTTCTCTTGGTGGCTCTCCTCGTGTACTGCGGCCGCAGAGCCCACACTTCCGAGGCCGACACCGAACGCGATGGCCCCGCCTATCGTTCGTAGCGCCGTACGCCGACCAGTCGCTGCACGCAAATAGTTCTTTTCTGACATGTTGTGGTTTCTCCGGTGGTACGCATGTACCACTAATTGCAGCCGAATTAACAGCTAATCGGATAATACGGCCTCTCAACGCAATCCGTCCACTGGCGTATAACAGTTATCATATATGGTTCAAATTGCGCAAACCTGGCCGACCGGTGACGTCGGAAAGACTGTGCGTCGGGGACGGATCGGCCGCTCACTCGTCCGGCGGACTCTGCACCGCTTTCTCTATCGGAGTGTCGCCGGAGCCGAGTTCGAACGTTTTCCCGTGGGTCGGTTCGGCCGTGAGCGCTGCGACGAGCGTTCGAGCCACGTCCTCGCGGGGGATCTCGGCGCTGTCTCGGTCTATCTCCGCTCCGATTTCGACGCGTCCGGTCCCCTCCTCGTTCGTCAACGGACCCGGGCGGACGACGGTGTAGGTCAGGTCGCTCTCTCGGAGGTAGTCGTCGGCTTCGGCCTTCGCGCGCAGATACTCCCGAAGCGCCTCGGGACTCGATTCGGGGCGGTCGGCGTTTATCGAACTCAACATCACGAACCGCGTCGCGCCCTCGTCCTCGGCGGCGTCGACGAGGTTCTTCGCGCCGTCGCGGTCGACGCCCCACACGTCCTCACCGCCGGACCCGGCGGCGAAGACGACGGCGTCGGCACCCTCGACGGCGTGTGCGACGTCCTCGGTCAGGTCTGCGACGACCGGTTCGGCTCCCAAGGCGTCGATATCCTCGGTTTGCGACTCGTCGCGAACCATCCCGCCGACGTCGTAGTCGCTCTCTGCGAGGATTCTCGTCACGTGTTGTCCGACTTGACCGTGCGACCCGGCGACGAGCACGTACATGCTCGGAGAGTGACTCCGAGCGCCGAAGAAACTGGTGACCGCTCACTCGCCGAGACCCAACCGCTCTCGCCCCATCCGTCTGCCGCGTTCGACGAGTCGGTTCCCGTACTCTGTACGGGCGTCGTCCCACGCCGAGAGCGCCGACCCGAGCGTCTCGCGTCGGTCGAGTTCCCGTCGGAGTTCGACGGCGTCACCGGCGGCTTTCGCCGTCCCCGCGGCGGTGTGCGGGCGGGCGACGAACGCGGCGTCACCCAGTAGACATACTCGGCCGACGGTCATCCGCGGCACGGTCAGGTCGTATATCGCTTGGACGAACGGGTCCGTCGTCTCCGTTACGAGCGTCGTAAACACCGGCGGGAGTTCCGACTCCGCACGGTCCAGTTGCCGGTCGAGGACCGACTCTCGGAGGCGTCCGGGCGGGACGGTGACCGTCCGTTCGGTGCCGCCCGCGTCGGTGAAGACGGCGGTTCGGTCGCGGCGTTCGAGGCTGTCGTACCAGACCCAGTTGAGGCGGCGCGTCCCGGGGGCGGTACCGCCGTCGTCGCCGGGGATGAAGTACGCCAGAATCAGGTGGTTCGATCCCTGATAGAAGACGAACCGGTCGTCGAACGCATCGACTACCGCCGCCGAGAGGTCCGACTCGGAGACGACGCCCCGCCACGCGACGTACTCGGCGAACTCCGGGTCGACGTCCGAGAACAGGTCCCGGCGCGTCGAGGATTGACCCCCCTCGGCGACGACCACCAGGTCGGCCGACAGTTCGGTCCCGTCCGCAAGCCGGGCGGTTGCCGTCTCGGAGTCGGCGGCGACGACTTCCTCGCCCGTGCGGTACCGGTCGTCCGGGAACGCCGCCCGGAGTCGCCGGTAGACGGCGTCCCACGACGTAAATGCCATCGACTCCGCCGCCGACCGTTCGACGTCGCCGTCCCGCGTCAGATACCGTCGCTCGCTGGACGCCGTGGTTATCTCCTCGGGCGCGGCGGCGGCGTGACGGCCGAGAAACCGACGGACGTTCCGCTGTGCGACGATTCCCGCCCCCCGACTCCGGAGTCGTCCCGTCGATTGCTCGTGAACCGTCACGTCGTGTCCGGCGCTTCGGAGGGCGAGGCCGGTGAACAGTCCGCCCATCGACCCGCCGGACACCGTCACGTCGAGCGACTCCGTCGGCTGTTTCGATCGTTCCCGAGACACGCCGTCTCTTGCGGTTCGACCGCCGAAAGGCCTCCGGAGGGGCGAGCCGAACTCCCTTCGGCATCTCCTGTCCCGCGGACGCGTCTCTCTCGTCGTCGCGACGCAGAACACGGCGACGTCGGACCGCGCGAACGGTTCGGGTCCTCCGTTGGCCTCGCCGAGGCGTCCGCTAGTGCGCACACATCGACGGTGACACGGTGAAAAGAGAGTCGCTCGGTTCGACCGAACGGTCCGCGTTTCGCTCCGTTACGGCGGAGGGGTGCGACGGGCCGAGACGGTTACGCCATCGGGAGGATGGTCGAGAACGTAACCGTCGCCACGAGACCGGTGACGGAGATGATAGTCGTGAGAGCGGTCCACGTCCGAAGCGTCTCGCCGATGGTGAGGCCGCCTATCTCCTTGACCAGCCAGAATCCGCTGTCGTTGTACCACGAGAAGATGTTTCCGCCGGCCCCGATGGCCATCACCAGATACGCCGCGTGGACGTCGAGTTGGCCGACCTGCGGGGCCATGATACCGGCGGTGGTCAGCATCGCGGCCGTCGCCGACCCCTGCGCGATGCGCACGATGGCGGCGATAAGCCACGCACTCACTATCAGCGGAATGCCGATACCGGAGAGGATGCCGGTGATGTAGTCGCCGATTCCGGACGCCGCAAGCAGCGCGCCGAACGCCCCGCCCGCCGCGGTAATCGCCGCGATGTTGCCACCGCTCTTCAGCGCCTCGGTCAGTTCCTCGGTCCACTCGTCGCGCTCCATCTCGTTGTGACGGTAGTACGAGTACGCGGCCACCATCGCGGCGATGGTCAGCGCCACGTTCTTGTTCCCGACGAACGCGACGTACGGCTCTACCGCAGAGAGCGACGGGTAGACGTTTTGCAGAGAGTTGACGAACGTCAACGCCCCCACCAGCACCACGGCCAGCAGGATGGGCAGAAGCGACTCGAAGACGCCCGGGAGGGTGCTCGTCTTTCGGTTCGCGATGTCTTCGAGCTCTTCTGTCGTCGTCGACATCGCGTCGCGAAGCGGGATGTCGAGTCGCGCGTTCAGCCATCGGCCGTAGACGATACCGGCGAGCAACGCCGCGGGGAACGCCGTCGCGATGCCGACGAGAATCGTCATCCCGAGATTGACGCCGATCTGGTCTGCGACCGCGAGCGGTCCCGGCGTCGGCGGGACGAACACGTGCGTCGTCGCCGCACCGGCACCGACGACGACGATGAAGAGCGTGTAATCGCGGCCGACGCGTGCGCGCATCGACCGTGCGAGGGGTGCCATCAGGTAAAAGACGCTGTCGAAGAAGACGGGCACCGCGAGCACGGTACTGCTCCCCCACAGCGCGATATCGGAGTTCGATTCACCGAGAGCGTTCTGGAACCCGCGGACGATGCGTTGGGCCGCACCGCTTTCGAGCATCGACTTCCCGATGATAGCCGCCATCAGGATGGGTATCCCGATGCCGGCCATCCCGTCGCCGAACGCGGCCGCGACTTCGCTCGCCGCGTCCGCCCCCGAAAAGTCGGGGACGAACACCGCGTTGATGATGCCGACGAAGAACGCCGAGATGATCAACCCGACAAACGCCGGGAGGTCCCACACGACTAACAGCAGTATAACCGCGGCTAACGCCAAGATGAACGTCACCAGCGGACTGTGTGCAAACTCTATTGCCATGGTTTGTTGTGATACTCACTTTCTACTCTACCTGCGGGGTATAATTAATCATGGGGATGTAGTAACACCTACATATACTATTATAATAATAAAATCCGAACCAAGGTGAAAATTAATTACATACGCTCCCTCTCGTCCGACTTCGGGCGGGTCAGGTTCTGAACGGCGTCTCCGAAAATAGACGAGTCACGACGAAGACGATAGTTCGGTGTCCGGACGGACAGTTCCCGACTTCGTATCGGGTGTTCGAGCGCTAATTCCCTAATATCCGGTAATACTCTACACACTCTCCAATCACCATTTGTTTGTCCGGATGCGTCTCAGGAGTAGCCTTATACAAGACGAACGCACGCTTCGAGACGGAATGAACAACGTATTGTCGGTGATTTCTGGAAGAAAAGTAGATGAACGTCCATCAACGTTCGGAGTTCGAGAATGGGTCTGATACGGATGACGAAGTGGCGGACGCTTCTGCTCGCCACGGTGGGGTTCAACTTCTCGTTTCTCATCTGGTTCTCGTTTGCGCCCTTCACGGGCCCGATGGCCGAAGAGTTCGGACTCTCGCTCGGCGAAATCGGCGTCCTCGCGAGCGCGGCGATATGGCTGGCCCCGTTCGGCCGCATCCTGACGGGGTGGCTCTCGGACAAGTACGGCGCTCCGGCCGTGTTCGCTATCGTCCTCGCCTACGTGGGCGTGTTCTCGATGGCGAGCGCGTTCGCAGAGAGTTACGCGGTGTTCTTCGTCGAACGTCTCATCGTCGCCACGGCGGGCATCACGTTCGTCATCGGCATCCAACACGTCTCAGAGTGGTTCGAAGAGGAGAACCTCGGCATCGCCGAGGGCATCTACGCTGGCGTGGGTAACGCCGGTGCCGCGGCGGGAGCCCTCGTCCTCCCGCGCGTCTTCGGACCGGGGTGGAACGGTCCCCTCTTTCAGACCAACTGGCGGGCGGCGTTCTTCTACACGGGCGTCGTCTCGATTCTCTTGGCTGTGACGTACTACCTCCTCGGAGAGGCCGCCGCCACCGAGGAACGCCGGCAGGCAACCGCCGACAGTGCGACGTTGAAACAGTGGGTTCACACCGCCACGCGGTACGGAACGGTCGCTCTCGCGTTGGCGTACGTGATGAGTTTCGGGCTGGAACTCTCGATGAACGGCTGGTTGGCGACGTACTACCGCGAGGCGTTCGACACGAGCAACCTCGTGTTGGCGAGTACGTTCGCGGCGACGTTCTCCGTCGCGGCGGGCCTTCTGCGCCCTATCGGCGGCTACGCGAGCGACGTTCTCGCGCGAAAGGAGAGAGACATCCTGCCGGTGTTCGAGGGTCGGTACAGAGAACAATGGACGTTCGTCTCGCTTTCCTTTATCGTCGCCGCGATGGGGGTGATGACGCTCGCCGGACTCTCGGGCGCGGTGTTGATAGCCGTCGCCGCCGGATTCCTCGTCGGGATGGCCTGCGCGTTCGCGGAGGGAGCCATCTTCGCGCAGGTTCCCGCGATGTTCCCGAACAGTTCGGGGGCCGTCGCGGGCGTCGTCGGCGGCGTCGGCACCGTCGGCGGCATCGTCTACCCCCTCGTGTACTCCTCTGTGCTCTTGCCGAACCTCCACGTCGGGTACGCCATCGTCGGAGCCACGATGGTTCCCATCGTCCTCTTGAACGCGTGGGTCTATCGGCCCCACGTCGCGTCTCGCGCCACCGTCGACGGGTTCCTCGGGTCCGGTAGCGGCCCGACGCTGACCGACGACGACTGACGCCACCGGACATCTGTCTTCGAGGGACACTTTCTTTCTCGGTGGCCATAGCGCCCTTAGGAGCTATCCTCTTGGTGACAGTATGGCGGCGTCATATTATCTCGCGCTGATCGTCGTGAGTCTCGCGATTCTCGGTGCGGCGGTGCTCCCTCGAATATTCGCCGACAAACCCGTCTCGCTGCCGATAATATACGTCGTCTCGGGTGGCGTGCTGTTTTTGGCTCTCGGCGTCGAGGCTCCGAACCCCGTCGACCACCCCGAGATAACCGAACGGCTCACCGAACTGGTGGTCATCATCGCGTTGATGGGTGCGGGACTCAAACTCGACCGCCCGTTCGACTGGGGGGCGTGGTCGTCGACGTGGCGACTGCTCGCGATCACGATGCCGCTTTCTATCGTCGGTACCGCGCTTCTCGGGTGGTACGTCCTCGGCGCGCACATCGCGACGGCAGTCCTCATGGGCGCGGTCATCGCGCCGACGGACCCCGTTCTCGCGGCGGACGTCCAGACCGGGCCCCCCGCCGAGGGAACCGACGAGGAGATAGACCCAGAAGACCAGGAGGGCTCCATCCGGTTTGCGCTCACCTCCGAGGCCGGATTCAACGACGGACTGGCGTTCCCGTTCACCAACCTCGCGATAGCGCTCGCGGGCGCGGCGTCGATCGCGGCGGGCGAGTGGCTTCGAGAGTGGGTGCTCGTCGACGTGCTGTACAAGATACTCGTCGGCATCGTCGTCGGCTACGCCGCCGGGCAGGTCATCGCGCGGTTCGTCTTCGGGGAACCGGCGAGCACGCGACTCGCGGTGGTGATGGAGGGGGCCGAAGCGCTGGCGGCGACGCTTCTCGCCTACGGCGTTGCCGAACTGGCCAACGGGTACGGTTTTATCGCCGTCTTCGTCGCCGCTCTCGTCCTTCGTCACTACGAGTGGGAACACGACTACTACGAACATCTCCACGATTTCGCGGTGATGACCGAACGCCTGCTCATGGCCGGAATCTTGGTTCTCTTCGGCGGCACCCTCGTCAGCGGACTGCTCGACCCCCTGACGTGGCCGATGGTCGGCGTGGGACTCGTGGTTCTCTTCGTCGTGCGACCGATAGCGGGAGTCGTCGGACTGTTCGGCCACTCGGCGCACTGGGCCGAGCGACTCGTGATTGCGACGTTCGGTATCCGGGGAATCGGCTCGTTCTACTACCTCGCGCACGCTCTCAACGAAGCGACGTTCAAGGAGCGAGAACTGCTCGTCGCCGCCGAGGGACTGTGGGCTCTCGTCGGGTTCATCGTCTTGACTTCGACGTTCGTCCACGGAATCGCGGCGTCACCGGTGATGCGGAAGTTAGACGCGTGGCGGGGGTAGCGCACTCGACGTTCAGATTATCTGAAAGGAAACTGACATACAAGTGGCTGGCCGTCGAACGGTCTGTTCACCGTGCCTCGCGAACAAGCGATAGAGTTCTCGATAGACCACTTGCAGGTGCTCGCCCCGGACGGGTCGGTCGACTCCGACCTCGACCCCGACCTCTCGGAGGACCACCTGTTGGAACTGTACTGGACGATGAAACGGTCGCGCCGACTCGACGAACGGGCGATAGCCCTCCAGAGACGGGGCGAACTCGGGACGTACGCGCCCGCGATAGGGCAGGAAGCCGCACAGGTCGGGAGCGCGGACGCCCTCGAAGAGACAGACTGGATGGTGACCTCGTTTCGCGAGACGCCCGCGTACCTCACCCGCGGGACGCCGCCGCGGGCACTCCTCCAGTACGCCATGGGGATGGAGGAGGGGGCCGCCGCCCCGCGCGAGGAGCGGAACTTCCCGCCGTCGGTCCCCGTCGGCTCTCAGGCCCTGCACGCGGCGGGTCTGGGGTGGGCCCAAGAGATAACCGGCGAGGACGCCGCGACTATCGGTTACTTCGGCGACGGCGCGACGTCGGAGGGCGACGTGTACGAGGCGCTCAACCTCGCCGGGGTGTTCGACGCACACAGCGTCTTCTTCTGTCAGAACAACCAGTACGCCATCTCCGTCCCGCGGGAGAAACAGACCCGCGCGGAGACGCTGGCTCAGAAGGCAATCGCGGCCGGAATCGACGGCATCCAGGTTGACGGAAACGACGTGCTCGGGACGTACGCGGCGGTCAAAGAAGCCGTAGAGAGCGCTCGGAACGGCGACCCGGTGTTCGTCGAGGCGCTGACCTACCGTCGGTCGATACACACCACGTCCGACGACCCCTCGCTGTACCGCAAACAGGAGGAAGAAGACGAGTGGGAGGAACGCGACCCGATAGTTCGGTTCGAGTCGTACCTGCGCGAACGCGGTATCTTGGACGACGACCGAATCGAGGAGATGCGGGAGTCGATAGAGGAGAACCTGCGCGAGGAGATAGCCGCGGCAAACGAGGCCAGAGAGGGCGTCGAGGCGGTGGAGATGTTCGACAACGTCTACGAGTCGCGGACGCGAGAGTTGGACCGCCAGCGCGCGGCGTTCACGGAGGGCGAGAATGACAGATAAGCTCCGATTGGTCGAAGCGGTCCGCGAGACGCTGTTCGAGGAGATGGACCGCGACGAGGGCGTCGTCGTCTACGGGCAGGACGTCGGCGTCAACGGCGGCGTCTTCCGCGCGACGCAGGGACTCGTAGACGAGTATCCGAACCGGGTGTACGACGCGCCCGTGGCCGAGGCGGGCATCGTCGGACTCGGCGTCGGACTCGGCGCGTACGGGTTGACGCCGGTGCCCGAAATCGAGTTCTCCGGGTTCATGCACCAGGCGTTCCACCAGATTCAGCAACACGTCGCTCGGATTCGGAGTCGGACGCGCGGGGAGTTCACCTGCCCGATGACGATTCGCGCGCCGTACGGCGGCGGCATCCGCGCCCTCGAACACCACTCCGAGAGTTTCGAGGCGGGGTACGCCCACACCCCCGGTCTGAAAGTCGCCATCCCCTCGACGCCCGCGGACGCGAAGGGACTCCTCGCGTCGTCGATTCGGGACCCCGACCCCGTCGTCTTCTTCGAACCGACGCGCATCTACCGCGCCTTCCGCGAGGACGTGCCCGAGGGCGACTACACCGTCCCGTTCGGCGAGGCGGACGTGGTCCGCGAGGGCGACGACGTGACAGTCGTGGCATGGGGCGCGATGCGTCACCGCGTCTCCGAGGCGGTGGACGACGTGGACGCGAGCGTCGAGGTGATAGACCCGAGAACGCTCGCGCCGTTGGACTCGGAGACGATTCTCGACTCCGTCCGGAAGACCGGTCGCTGCGTCGTCGTCCACGAGGCACCGAAGACGGCGGGGATGGCCGCCGAGATAATCGCACAGATAAACGACGACGCGCTCTACTACCTCGAAGCGCCCGTTCAACGGGTCACCGGGTACGACGTCCCGTATCCGCTGTTCGCCCGCGAGGACGAGTACATCCCCGGCGAGGACCGCATCAAAACCGGTATCGAACGGGCGTTGTCGGCGTAACTCGCCCGGAGAACCGGTCGGCGGGCGGAACGCTACTCGTCGCTGTTTTCTTCCATGTACTCGCGGGCCGCCGCGAGTGCGCCGTCTCGGTCGGTCGGTTCGTCGGTCAACGGGACCTGATTCGACGTTCCGAGTTCGCCGCGCGGTTGCGAGTACGCCACCCACCCGTCTCCGGAACCGGACGCTTCGGTACAGACGACCCGTTCGTCCGCGCCGAGCCACGAGTGAACGTCGTCGTCGGCTTCTTCGGTCGTCCACCCGGTCGGAGCGTCGTCGCCTGGCGTGTCGGTAGAGGAACTCATCGTGAGCATCCACGTCTCGAACGGACATAGATGTTCGTCGACTGCCGGTTTTCTCGACGAGTTTTCGTTTCGTCGCCTCCGATTCGTTCGCTCGTCGGAGACAGTTACGCGAGTCGGCCCAATCTCACAACTGTTTCACCGTCCATGTTCGACGTATGCGCGACGATAACGCCTACAACGACGACGACGTGAGCCGAGAGTCCGAAGCCGAAATCGGGTCGAGTCCGTCGCTCTCGATGCCGACCATCCCGTGGGGGTGGGCGCCGTCGTCGTTCCAAAGCGGAACGAGAGACGACGAACTCATCGGCGACGGCGACGGAGACGGAGACGCCGCCAGACCCACCTCGGACGGCGACTCGTGGCTAGACGAGGGGCTCATCACTCTCCTCATCGTCTCCGGGGCGTTGCTGTTTCTCTTCCCGGAACCGGCCACCTCGGCCGTCGGTATCGTCCTCCTCGGCGTCGGCATCATCGCGTGGGCCATCGACCTCACGCGCTGAGGCCCCGACCCGACGCCGAGAGAGCGTGACCGCCCGTCACCGGGCGCGATAGCCGCGCGAGACGGCCGTTCGCCGAATCGCCGATAGACGGCCGTTAGACCCTCGATAATCTATATACCGGCTTCATACTTTTAAGAAAACGTAGCCAACCGTCGAGGCAAGATGGATGTCTCCGTTATCATCCCGACGTTGAAGCCTCCGAGCGAAATCGAGGCGGTCGAGTACCTCGAACGCGGGACGTTCGACGACTACGAAGTCGTCGTCTCGGACGCCTACCCCGTGACTCGGGCCCGGAACGAAGGCATCGAACGCGCGAGCGCGGACAAGTTGGTTTTCTTAGACGACGACTCCCGGCCCCGGGAGAACTACCTCGAACAGGCCTCGAAGACGTTAGAAGAGCAGTACGCCGTCGCCGGGCGTATCTTCCACCCCCGCGACGACATCTTCCGGAAGTACTTCACCGCGCACTACAGCCACGGCGACTATCCGAAGACCGTCGACCGCTTTTGGGGATGCAACATGGCGCTCCGGCGAGAGGCCGTAGAGGCGGTCGGCGGGTGGGACGAACAGATGGGCTGGGGCCACGAGGAGAAGGAACTCGCAGAACGGGTCACAGAGGAGTTCGACATCTACTACGAACCCGACATGGTCGTCGACCACCCGTACGCCGAGAGCATCCCGGATTACTGGCGCAAGCACTACGAACTGGCCCAGCAGACGCCCTACTACTGGGAGACGCAAGGCATGTCCGCGTCAGAGCAGGTCAAAGAGACCGTCTCCTCTCTCGTCAATCCGCTCAACTACCTCGGTCGCACGCCGACGGCAACCGTCACGAGGGCGGGCGGAACGCTCGCGCAGGGCGTCGGTCGGATACAGGGACTGCTCGCGAACCGGTCGCGGAACGTCTCGACTGCACGTCCCGCCGACTGCCACGAACCGGTCGGAGGGAACCGATGAGCTACGACGTCGCCGTCGTCGGAACCGGCCCGGACCCAGACGAGAAGGACACGGACGGCTTCGCGATGGCGTACCGCCACGCCGAGGCGTACGACCGCCTCGACGACTGCGAACTCGTCGCCTGCACCGACATCGTCCGCGAGAACGCCGAGGCATTCGCCGACCACTGGAACCTCCCGGAGGGGAACGTCTACGAGGAGCTAGACCGGATGCTCGGCGACGTCGAACCGGACGTGGTGAGCGTCTGCGTCCCGCCGGCGTTCCACGCCGACATCGTCGTCCAGTGCGCCGAAAGCGACGTCGTCTCCGCGATTCACTGCGAGAAGCCGATGGCGAACACGTGGGAGGGATGCCGCCGGATGGTCGAACGTGCCGACGCCCACGACGTCCAACTCACGTTCAACCACCAGCGACGCTTCGGCGGTCCGTTCCGCCGGGCGAAGGAACTGCTCGACGCGGGCGAGATCGGTCCGCTCCAGCGCATCGAACTCGGCGGGAAGAATCTCTTCGATTACGGGTCGCACTACTTCGACCTCTGCGGTTTCTTCAACGACCAGAGCGACCCCGAGTGGGTGATGGCCGGCATCGACTACTCCGAGGAGAACGTCCAGTTCGGCGTCCACAATGAGAACGGCGCCATCGCGCAGTGGGGCTACGAGAACGGCGTGCGCGGACTCGCGTCGACCGGAGACGACAGCATCGTCCCCGGCGAGATTCGACTCGTCGGCGCCGACGGGATGATAGACATCGGCGTCGAGGACGGCCCGACGCTCCGACTGTTCAACGACTCCACCGGCGGGTGGAAGACGATGGACACGAAGGGCGACACCGTCCACGCACCGGCCTGGTCGAAACCCCGCATGGCGGCGCTCAAAGTCGCCGAGAACGTCCCCCTCCTCCCCGAACGGTGGGTGGACCAATCGACGTTCATCGACCGGGCGATAGCCGACGTGATAGACGCTCTCGACTCGGGCCGGACGCCCGAACTGGCCGCCGAGAACGTCGTCCAATCGACGGAGCTGATATTCGCCGCGTGGGAGGCCGCCCGGCGGCGCACGAAGGTCGAACTCCCCCTCGACGTGGACGGCAACCCCCTCGAAGAGATGGTCGAAGACGGCGAACTGCTGGCCGAGAGCCCCGTCGCGGAACCGGCCGCGGAACCGGCGGACGACTGACCGGCCGACGCGCCGTCGCCGGACGGTCCGGAGGCGCTTCCGCCGTAACCGTCATTCCTCCGACCCGTGTACGCGACGCATGAACGCCGTTCCACTCGTCGCAGAGCGAGCGGAGCAGTCTCCGCTCTTGGCGTCTCTCCTCGCCGTCGCCCTCGCGTCGGTTCACCTCCTGACGATGTACGCGCCGCACAGGAGTTCGACGCGCGGGCGGCAACTCCTCTCTTTGGGCGCCGGTACGTCCGTCGCGTACGTGTTCGTCCTCCTCCTGCCCGAAATCGCAAGCGCCGCCGCGGAGGTGCGCACGATGTACGAGGGGCAGTTCTTCGCGGAACAACTCGTCTTTCTCGCCGGACTGGCCGGCGTCGTCGCGTTCTACGGGTTGGAGGTGTACGCCGCCCACCACTTCGACAGCGACGGGGAGGGAGAAACCTCCCCCGGAAGATACACCATCCACGTCGGGAGTTTCACCGTCTACTCGGCGCTCATCGGCTATCTCCTCTTTCACCAGGAGGTCGAGGGCGCTCTCAACCTCGTGTTGTACACGCTCGCGATGGGGCTTCACTTCCTGAACTTCGACCGGGGGTTGGACCGCAGACACGGCGACGCGTTCGAGGGAACCGGTCGGTGGGTGTTGGCGGGGGCGACGCTTCTCGGCGGCGGCGTGGGACTCGTGACGCAGATAAGCGAACTGGCGCTCGGGATGTTGCTCGGGTTCGTCTCCGGGGGGTTGGTGTTCAACACGTTCAAAGAGGAAGTCCCCGAGGCCGCACGAGGGCTGTTCCGCCCGTTCCTCGTCGGTTCCGTCGTCTACTCCGTCGTCGTCTTGCTCATCTGAGTCTCGCCGAGAGCGTTTCGCCATCAGTCTTATGCAACCCGTTACCGAACCACCGAGCAAATGAACCGTCCGCTCGCCGCCGTCGGGGGTGGTCTCGTCGGAACAGTCGCCCTGAGTCTCCTCTTGCTCCTCTTCGAGGTGGAGACGCGGTCGCGAATCCGCATGTTCGACGCCGTCGCCCGGTTCGTCGGCGTCCCCGGAAACACGAGCGTCGGCTTCGTCCTGTTCGTCGTCGCCGGCGTCGTCGCGTGGCCCCTGCTTTTCGCCGCCGTCCAGCCGTCTCTGCCGGGAGACGACCCGGCCCTGCAGGGCATGGGTCTCGCCATCCTGCTTTGGGTCGCGTTCGTTCTCCTCGGGCGCGGCGACCTCTCGGGGCCGATAATCCTCGCCTTCGCGGGGTTGACCCTGATGGCGCACCTCGCCTACGGGTTCATTCTCGGAACCGCCTACGCTCGGTTCACCGGAACGACGCCCACCGCCGACTCGCCGTCGGAGCGAACGGAGACGAGATGGTGACGCAGACGTTCAGCTCTCCCTACAGCTCCCCTCTGGACTTATGGCCGTGTTCTCCTAACCGCCCTGACACGCAGTTCGTTCGATGCCAACGATGAATGTCTCCCCCTTCGTCGTCCTCGTCGTCGCCAGTCTCCTCCTCGCGGGGGTGCTGTACTGGCGTCGCCGAGAGAGCGACGAGACGACACTGACCGAACCGCTCGCCGACCGACTGGTCCGTTCCGACGGGGGCGAAGAGAACGCCTCGTCGGCGCGTCGGAGTCCGTCCGGCGGAACCGACGGCGGCGACGCGCGTCCCTCGGCCTCCGACGGGGGCGTCGCGCCCTCCATGGGCATGCTGTTCAAGCGAGAGCACAAGACGAGCAAGCCGTACGGCCTGATGCGGTGGCTGACCACGGTCGACCACAAAGACATCGGATTTCTCTACCTCCTTTTCGGACTCGCGGCGGCGCTTTGGGGCGCGACGGACGCGTTCATGGTCCGGACGGAACTCATCACGCCGAGCGTCGACGTCTGGGACGAGAACACGTACAACGCGCTTTTCACGACGCACGGACTGACGATGCTCCTGTTTTTCGTGACGCCGGTTTTCAACGGCGTCGCGAACTACTTTCTGCCGCTTCTCTTGGACGCCGACGACATGGCGTTCCCGCGCATCAACGCCATCGCGTTCTGGCTGATTCCGTTCTCGTTCGTGATGGTCCGGGCGGGCCTTCTGACCGAAGTCCTCGCGAAGGTCATAGACGTGTTCGGGCCGCGAATCGAGTTCCTCTACGCGTTGGAACCGCCGACGACGGGGTGGACGATGTACGTACCGCTGTCCGCGACGCTCCCGAACCCGCAGATAGACCTGATGCTTCTCGGGTTGCATCTGTCCGGCATCGCGACCGTAATCGGCGCGATAAACATCATCGTCACCGTGTTCACCGAACGCGGTGAGGGCGTCACCTGGAGCGAGATGGACATCTTCACGTGGTCGATGCTGACCGCAAGCGGCCTCATCCTCTTTGCGTTCCCCCTCCTCGGGAGCGCGCTCTTGATGCTCCTCTTGGACCGCAACTTCGGGACGGCCTTCTACGCGCTCGAAGCCAACGGACCGATACTCTGGCAGCACCTGTTTTGGTTCTTCGGCCACCCCGAGGTGTACATCCTCGTGTTACCGGCGTTCGGCTTGACGAGCCAGATTCTCCCGAAGTTCACCGGTCGGACGCTGTTCGGCTACAAGTTCATCGTCTACTCGACGCTGGCCATCGGCGTCCTCTCGTTCGGCGTCTGGGCGCACCACATGTTCACGACGGGCATCGACCCGCGGATTCGCGCCTCGTTCATGGTCGTCACCCTCTCTATCGCCGTCCCCTCCGCGGTGAAGACGTTCAACTGGATCGCGACGATGTGGAACGGCGATATCAGACTCGCCGCGCCGCTTCAGTTCCTCGTCGCCGGAATCAGCCTGTTCATCGTCGGCGGCGTCACCGGCGTCTTCCTCGCGTCGATTCCGGTCGACCTCCTCGTCCACGACACCTACTACGTCGTCGCGCACTTCCACTTTTTCGTCGCGGGCATCATCGCCTTCTCGATGTTCGCGGCCTCGTACTACTGGTATCCGCTCTTCACCGGCCGGTGGTACAGCAAACGCCTCGCGAACCTCCACACCGCGTTGAGCGTCGTCGGCGTCCTCGTGACGTTCATGCCGCTTTTCGTCATCGGACTGATGGGACTCCCCCGCCGGTCGGCGTCGTATCCCGCGCAGTTCGCGCCGCTTCAACAGATAGCCTCGTTCGGCGCGCTCATCATCGCTATCAGCGTCGGCGTCTGGCTGTTCAACATGGTCCAGTCGTACAGGGTCGGGCCGAAGATTCGGAGCGCCGACCCGTGGAACCTCAAACCGACCGGGCAGTTCTCGAACGAGTGGCAGTGGTTCGAACGGCGACTCGAACAGGAACTCGGCTACGTGCCGGACGACCGGTCCGACGGCGAGGGCGAACGCTCCGAGGCCGAGACGGGTCGAAACCGGTCGACGAACCGCGAACGCGAGTCCGACGGGCAGAGCGCGGGCAGTGAGGGCGCGTCGGCCGAAGAGGACTACTGACGGTCGGTCGTCGACACCTCGCTCCGCACTCGGCGGTCTCTCCGCACCCCCTCTCTGAGTCGCGCGTCGTCTACGAACCGGTGGTCCTCCGAGCCTCTATCCACCAAGAGCGCCACGTCGGCGGAGTCGTACAGTGCGAAGAACGTGTCCCAATCGACCGCTCTGTCCGCGTCGTCCTCGCTCGCGAAGTCGAGAGACACCGACCCGTGGGTCGTCGCCGCGACGGCGGGCCGTTTTCCCGCGTCCTCGGCCCACGCCTCGATCTCCCTCCGTCCGGAGAGCGCGTGTTCGGACGACGAGTTCCGCGTCTCGCTGTCGCTATCGTTCTCGGAAGACATCGTTTCCGTCCGCTTGGCCCGGTACCGTCACGGGCGTCCTGCCTGCGTTGGCAAGCGGACGGGGGGACCGAATCACCGGTCGCGACTCTCCGAGACGGCAGATTCTCCCGACGGCGTTTCCCTCGCGTTCGCAAACTCTCGCGGTCGGTTCAGACGCCCAGTTCCTCCTCTGCGAGTTCCGCGGCTTGCCGAATCGACCCCACGGAGGTGAGATGGCCCGCGCCGACGGACGTCTTCATCGCTTTCGCGGGCGCGCCGGTGAACACCTTCGGCCCGAGTTGCGCGACTGCGCCGTCGCCGACGGAGACGATCCACCCCGGGACGTCGAACCGGTAGGGGTCGAGGCGCGGGGCGAAGTCGTCGCCGCCCCCGAGTTCGTGATCGACGAGGCGAGAGAGGTTCGTCGCCACCGTCCGCGCCTCGCGGATGGCCGCCGACGCCGAGGCGGGAACCGCCTCTCCGTCGGCGTCGACCGCCCGCGCGGCGTCGCCGACGACGAACGTCCGGTCGTCGAGTCTGAGGTCGCTTCGAACGAGAGGTCGGTCCCCGCCCATCGCGTCCGCGCCGGTGATGCCGCCGGTCCAGACGAAGATGTCGTAGGGGTACGTCTCCGCGGCCGTCTCCACGGCGTCCTCGGTGGCGCGGGTCACCGACGCGTCCGTTCGCACCTCGACGCCGCGTGCTTCGAGTTCCCCTCGGACCGCGTCGCGGAAGTTCTCCGGGAAGTTCGGCGCGACGTCGCCGAGTCGTTCGACGAGGGTGACGTCGGCATCTAACTCTTCCTCGCGGGCGAGAGCGGCGAGTTCCCCCGCCGTCTGGACGCCCGAGAGACCCGCCCCGCCGACGACGATGCGCGCTTCGCCCTCGGCGTCGAGAACGGCCTCGCGAATCGCGAGTGCGTCCTCGACGCGTTTCAGCGGAAGCGAGTGTTCTTCGACGCCGGGAAGCCCGTAGTACGCCGTCTCCGCACCGAGACAGACGGCGGCGTAGTCGTACGAGAGAGAGTCGCCGCCGTCGAGGTGAACCTCGCGCGCGTCCCTGTCGAGGCGTTCGACGCGGGCGACCCGCGGTTCGGCCCGGTCGAACAGGTCCGCGAGTGGGACCTGAATCGCGTCCGCGACGCCCGGACGGCGGATGACGCGGTGGACCTCGTGTTGGACGAGGTGGGCGTCGGAGTCGTCGACGACGACGAGTTCGACCGACGACGGGAGGTTCGATTCGAGTCGGCGAGCGAGCGTCACACCGGCGTAGCCCGCACCGAGCACCAGAAGTCGCATACGTGAGACTGAGGCGGGATAGACAAAGAGCGTGCGGGTCGGCGGCGGAATCGCCGACCGGCCGACCCGACCCGACCCGGCGCGCTACCTCAAAAGAGCGCGTCGGACTCGGGGAGAATCTCGGCGGGGCCGCCGACGGACCAGACGTCGGTCTCCACGTCGCAGGCCGCGACGGCGGACTCGACGCGTTCGACGTGGTCCTCGGTCGTGTTCACGTAGACGCTCGCGCCCGTGTCCGTCGAGAAGTAGACGGGGATGTCCTCCTCGGTGCGGAGTTTCCGCACCGCGTTGAAGACGGCGATGGTCCGCGGTTGCCAGTACACCCACCCCGACGGGCCGGTCATCGTCGTCGCCGTCAGCGACAGCGAGTCGTGTTCGGCCAACTCGAACGTGCGGTCGAACTCCCCCTTGCGGAGGGCGTCGCGCATCGTCTGCAGTTGCTCGTGGACGTGCGCCATCCGCGCTTCGAACATGTGGCTCTCTGCGGCCTCCTCGTGGGCCTGTTCGGTCTCCTTGTAGGCGGGGACGTGCGCGGCGACGACTCGCAAGTCGTCTTCGAGGTCGGATTCGATGCGCTCGGAGCGGCAGTCCTCGTCGTTGAGACCGGCGTAGAGATGCGAGAACGCGCCGGTCACCGCGCGCGCCGCGGAGGAGGACCCGCGGCGGGCGATAGTCGATATCTCGGGCCGAGAGAGGTCGAGTCCCGCGGCCTCCGAGAGAGCCATCGCCGCCGCCGCAAAGCCCGACGACGACGACCCGAAGCCGATGTTCGAGGGAAAGGAGTTCTCGCTCTCCAGTCGAACCGCGTGGTCGAACCCCGCGAGCGTTCGGACGTGGTCGACGACGGCGTCGATGCGTTCGGCGCCGCGGCCGGTCACGTCCTCGCCGCCGATGCGGTAGACGTCTTCTTCGCCGTCGGGGCGGAACTCCACCGTCGTCTTCGTGTGCGTCGGCGCGGTGCAGACGCTGATGCTGTCGTGGTACGGGAGTCGCAACTCCTCGTCTCGCATCCCGTGGTACTTCACGAGCCCCTGTATCGGGTGTGCCTTCGCGGTGGCTTTCATGCTCCTACGCGGGAGGGACTCCCGGTTAAACGTCCCGATGGGTTATCGTCGCGGCGAAAACTGGTTCAGTCGTCGGCCGGTTCCTCTGTCTCTGCTCTCGTCTCGGCCTCCGGTCCCCGTTGCCAGACGTTCGTGACGGCGTCGCCGGAGGGTGGTGTGTGACTGACGTGCTTCATCGGCGTTCGGTCCGAGTTCATCGTGGTAGTAGTTCTCGTGCGTCGGCTTAACGTTTCGCTGGGTATGCCTAGTAGGGTTAGTATCACACATAGGTGTATAAGGGTCACCGTCGTCGGGCGTGCGCGAGAAAAACCGGCTCCGCGTCGCCGTGCGGTTCGCGCCGAGTCGAGACGGGAGAACGGCGCGGTACGAGCGTCTACAGGCCACCACCGAGAGCGTAGGGCCACGCCGTCTCGGCGAGGGCCAAGAAGGCGAGTGCGCCGCCGAGCATGACGGTGTTCTTCAGAAAGCCCGTCATCTCCGATTGCTGTTGGTCCTCGGGGACGGCCCAAAAGTCGTGAAACAGGGGCGTCGTCACGAGGAGGAACGCGGCGACTGCACCCGCCGCGATTGCGGGGAAGACGCCGGCGGCGATGGCGAGTCCGGCCGCGACCAGAAGGCCACCCGACCCGAGGACGCCGACACGCGCCGCGGGCAGTCCCTTCGCCTCCGCGTACCCCGTCATGGCGTCGGCGTTCAGAAAGTGGTTGAGACCCATGAACGCGAGGACGCCCCCGAAGAGGAGTCGCGCGAGTAGAAAGACGATACCGGCACCGGTGCTCTCGAACTGAAGCGCTATCGAAGCGATGTCTGGTAACATTACGTTACGTGATTCTATCCCGAACCAATATATCACTTTGCGCACATCGACGTAACCGGGTGACGCCGGTGTTACGTGGTCACCGCGACGAAACTTTGATTATGGTTTGGCATTAATCAAAGCGGTACCTTCCGAAATTTACGCCCTGAGCGTGTGAATCAGCGGAATTTTGGATAGGAGTGGTATCCAAATGATAACCTCCCCAACCCGACGAACCCCCCATCGGACGAAACGCGAGAGCAGTACTCGAAGCTACAGGACCGCGCGCGACCATGTCTGAGACGTGGGACGCCGCGGGATACATCGCCAGTTCGCGGTACCGACTCGCGGTGTGTGAGTTGCTCTCGGACGACGGTCCGGAACTGCCGTCGCGAATAGCCGACGAACTCGACTTGGCCCAACCGCACGTCTCGCGCGCGCTTTCGGAACTCCGCGACAGAGAGATAGTCGAACTCCTCGTTCCGGAGTCACAGCAGAAAGGGCGTCTCTACGGTCTCACCGCCGACGGTCGGACCGCCCTCGCGCGCCTCCGCGGGCGGTCGGTGAACGTGGAGTTCGTCGAGGAGACGGGCTTTCCCCACACGCGCCTCCTCGAATACCTCCTCGACGCTCACGAGTCCGCGTTCCGACTCGCCATCTCTCACGACGAGGACCGTACCGAGGTGTACTGCGCCGTCGACGCCGACGGGCGGAGATACGACGAAGAGTCCATCTCGCGTCTCGTCGTCTCGCTCGAAGCGGGCGACGGCGAGGGCGTCGAATCGCCCGTCGGCGGTCAGACCCAGTTCGTCGTCCGGGGCCTCGAACGCACCACGCTCGTTCGGCTATCCGCCGACGGCGACGAGGATATCTACCTCACGCTCGAACGCGGGACGGACCTCTCGGTCGAGTCGTTCGTCGAGAACTGCCGGACGCGTCTCGCCCCCGAGAACTGACTCGTCCGCCTCGTTGTCCGCTTCGATAGCCCAGAACCCTCTTCGATGCACTCGCGTTGCCCGCCGGTGAACGCTCGGACTCCGCGCTCTCGACCCCACGGCGACCGACGGTTCTGTTCGCCGCGGGAGCGACTTCGTTCTTCGGAGCCCCTCCGCCAGAGTCAGGTTCGGCGACGGAGCGGCCCGAATATCTGTTTGTACTATTCTACTACAAAGCAAACGAGGGACTAGTTTGTAGAGATTTACAACACCTTATATGCCTGCCCCTCATCTCGGAATCTAAGACCCCACCGAGAGAGTCGGTGGACGACCGGTTTCCCGGCACCGGTCACGAGGACAAACCCGGGGATTCCCCAACATGATACGAAAGGTACTCGCGGTGCTTCTCGTCGGCGTGATGATTACGAGTGCGACGCCGGTGGCCGCACAGACGGTCGACCCGGACTTCAGAACGTACGTCTCCTCGCCGACGCTCACCCCTGGACAGGTGAACGAGGTACAGGTACAGTTGGTCAACGACGCGACGGACTTCGACGACACGACTCGGACGGCACGCAACATCGAGATTCGTCCGAGCGACACGGACCGACTCGACGTGCAGACGGGGAGTATGTTCATCCAGCAGTTGGCTGACCCCGACGCGGCGAGTCAAAACACTCCCGGGACTCAGGATATCACCCTCGCGGTGAAGGTGCCCTCCGACATCGAGTCGGGGACGTACAAGATTCCGCTCGAAGTCGAGTACGAGTGGGAAGGCGAGAACGGACCGCGCGAACGTACCACCACGGAGTACGCCACCGTTCGCGTCGAAGAGGGCCCGCGCTTTGCCGTCGTCGACACGAACTCGACCGCGACGGTCGGCGGTAGCGGGACGTACGAAGTCACGATGGAGAACGTCGGCGAACAGGACGCGACCGATTCGACGCTGACCGTCTCCTCGCAGAGCGGAGACGTCTCCATAAGCGGCGGTCAACAGGGCAACCGCTACATCGATTCGTGGGACACCGGCGAGACGCGGACGTTCGAGTTCGACACCAGTCTAGCTCCCACCTCCCGCCCGGGGAACTACACGCTCAACGCGATGGTGTCGTACAAAGACGCGAACGGTAACGACGGTCGGAGCCCGAACATCTCGCTCGGGATGGAGGCGCTTCGCGAGCAGACCTTCGAAATCGACGGCGTCGAGAGTTCGCTCCGCGTCGGCGATACGGGAACGATATCCGGCGAGGTGACGAACACCGGACCGCACACCGCGAGAAACGCCGTCGTCGTCCTCTCGGAACCGGGACAGACGCTGACGCCCACCGAGACGGAGTACGCCATCGGGAACTTGGAACCCGGCGACTCGGCGACGTTCTCCTTCGAGGCGGACGTCTCGTCGGAATCCGCCGGCGGTCAGCGCCAACTCGGCATGTCCGTCAACTACCGCGACGACAGCGGTAACCAACAGCAGTCCGACACCATCGACGTTCGCGCCGACGTGGGACCGGAAACCCGTGAGTTCGACGTCGAACCGGTGAACGCGACGTTCGCCGCGGGCGACGGCGGCGACCTCGAACTGACGGTGACCAACAACCGCAACGAGACGCTCTCGGACATCTCCGCGAAGATATACCCCGAGTCACCGCTCTCGTCGTCCAACGACGAGTCGTTCATCGAGGAACTCGAACCGGGCGAGTCCGAGACCATCCGCTTCGAGACGAGTGCTGGCGGCGACGCGATGTCGAAAACGTACCCGATGAAAGTCGACTTCCAGTACGACGACAGCGACGGTGACACGAGCATCTCCGAGACGTACCAGGTCCCCGTCCGCGTGACCGAATCCGAGGGCGGCGGAGTTCCCTTCGTCGTCATCGGCGCCGCTCTCGTCGTCGTCGTCGTGGGTGGCATCCTCCTCTACCGTCGACGGACCTAACCGATGGACCTCGACCACCAACGCGCCGTCGACTGGGCGGACGACCACATCGTCAACCGACCGGGGAAGGTCATGCTCGCCTTCTTCGTCGTCACGGCGGTGTTCATGGTCGGTCTGGGCGGCGTCTCCACCGAGGCCGGAACCCAGCAGTTCGCCGAAGACATCCCGGCCCAAGACGCGTTAGACCGGGTGAACAACGAGTTCGGCGCGTCGTTCAGCGACGACCCCGGCAGCACGCAACTCATCCAACGCGGCCAGAACGTCCTCTCGAAGCAGTCGATGGTGCAGATGCTTCGGATGCAAGAGAAATTAGAGGAGCGCCCGGATATGTACGTCAGCGGGACGTCATCGGCGGCGGGCGTCGTCGCACAGACCATCGACCCGAACGCGACGACGCTCGAATCGCAGATTCGCGTCCTCGAACGCGCGACGCCGACCGAGGTTCGGCGCGCGGTCCGCCAGAACGCCGACAATCCCGGTTTCACCGGCACGCTGAGCAACGACTTCAACGCCGAGGGCGCCTCGGCGTCGGCGACCATCGGCGTCGTCCAACACTCTCTTCCGGCGGAAGTCTCCGGGTCGTCGGCGGGGCAGTCCGGTTCGAGTCCGTTGACGCCCATCCAGACGCAGGCCCAGCGTATCGCGGACACCTCCGAGGGTGATATCACCGTCTTCGGGAGCGGTATCGTCTCCCAGGAGTTCTCGACCGTCACCTCCGACTCGCTTCTCATCGTCACGCCCGCGGCGGTGATTCTCATCGTCCTCTTTCTCGTCGTCGCCTACCGCGACCTCGTAGACCTCCTCCTCGGGACGTTCTCGCTGGCGATGACGGTCATCTGGACGTTCGGCTTCCTCGGACTGGCGGGCATCCCGTTCAACCAGATCATGATCGCGGTACCGCCGTTGCTCTTGGCGGTGGGTATCGACTTCGGTATCCACGCGGTGAACCGCTACCGCGAGGACCGCGCGACCGGTCTCGGCATCGACGACGCGATGCAGGTGGCGACAGACCAGTTGCTCGTCGCCTTCTTCATCGTCACCGGCACGACAGTCATCGGATTCCTCGCGAACCTCGCGTCCGACCTGCCGCCCATCCGCGACTTCGGCGTCGTCGCGGGCGTCGGCATCATCTTCACCTTCCTCATCTTCGGGGTGTTCCTCCCCGCGGCGAAGGTGTGGATAGACCACAAACGCGAGAAGTACCCCATCCCGACGTTCAACGACTCTCCGCTCGGTCAGGAGGGGTCAGCGCTCGGCGACGTGTTGAGCGTCGGCGTCGGCATCGCCGACAGAGCCCCCGCCATCTTCCTCGTTCTCGTCTTGCTTCTCAGCGTCGGCGCGGGCGCGTACGCCACGGGCGTGGACACCTCGTTCTCGCAGGAGGACTTCCTCCCGCCCGAGGAGGTGCCCGCGTATCTGGAGGCCCTCCCGGAACCGTTCGCACCGAGCGACTACACCGTCGTCTCGCAGTTGAACTTCCTCGAAGACAAGTTCACGAGTTCGCAGGGCGGGTCAGTGACAGTGTACGTCGAAGGGCGGATGGAGAACGACGCCGCCCTCGAACAGGTGTACCGCGCGGGCGACAACCCGCCGTCGTCGTTCGTCTCCGAGGACCGCCGCGCCGAGTCCCAAAGCATCGTGACGGTCATCCAATCGCTCGCAGAACGGGACAGAGAGTTCGCGGCCCTCGTCGAACGCAACGACAGAAACGACAACGGGGTGCCCGACCAGAACCTCGGAGAGATATACGACTACCTCGAATCCTCGCCGGTGGAGTCACAGGCCGCCGAGTATCTCTCCGACGACCGACGGAGCACTCGCGTTCAGTACACCGTCTCGGCCGACGCCACGGACCGCGAAGCGACGAACGACGCGCGTCAGGTCGCAGACAGGTTCCGCTACGACGCCGTCGCCACCGGGAGCACCATCGTCTTCCTCGAGGTGTCCGACCTCATCTTCACCTCGGCGGTGACGAGTCTGGCTCTCGCACTCGGGGGAACCGTCATCTTCCTCCTCTTCATCTACTGGCTCTTGGAGGACCTGCCCTCTATCGCCATCGCAAATCTCGTCCCCATCGTCGCCTCTGTGGCGTTCGTCGCCGCGACGATGCGTCTCTTGGACATCTCCTTCAACGCCTTCACCGCGACCATCCTCTCTTTGACCATCGGGCTCGGCATCGACTACTCCGTCCACATCGTCCACCGGTTCCTCGACGAACGCAAGAAGACGGACGTGATGACGTCGCTTCGACGGACCGTCGTCGGGACGGGCGGTGCGCTGATGGGGAGCATGCTCACGACGTCGTTCGGTATCGGCGTGCTCGTGCTCTCTGTGCTGTCGGTCCTCGGGCAGTTCGGGGTGCTTACGGCCATCTCCATCATCTACTCGTTCCTCACCTCCCTGCTCGTCCTCCCGCCGGCCCTCGTCGTCTGGGACCGATTCGTGAACGACGACCCGAACGAACCGATGGGCGGCGGCCCCGACTCGCCGTCGGACTCCGACAGTCCTA
This sequence comes from Halopelagius inordinatus, assembly GCF_900113245.1. Lineage (NCBI taxonomy): Archaea > Methanobacteriati > Methanobacteriota > Halobacteria > Halobacteriales > Haloferacaceae > Halopelagius > Halopelagius inordinatus. Next base: position 1,342,213 of record NZ_FOOQ01000001.1, on the reverse strand, counting down.
TGAGTGAATCCCCGGAGGCACGGTTGTTGTGAATCCGATTCGGACGGACGGCGGCGCTCCCCGCGGCGGGGAGAACGAAGACGGCGCCGGAAGCGACGGGTCGGCGACGAACGGCGAACACGAGGCCGTCGAGTCGCTGGAAGCGTTGGGACTTTCGAACTACGCCGCCCGCGTCTTCGTCGCACTGCAGAAACTCGGCGTCGGGACGGCAAAGCAGATTCACGAACTCGCGAACGTGCCGCGGTCGCAGGTGTACGGCGCGGCCGAGGAACTGGAGTCGCTCGGGTTGGTCGAACTCCAACAGTCCACGCCGAAGCGCTACCGGCCGGTCGGTCTGGACGCCGCCCGGCGGCGACTGGCGGAGGAACTGAAGTCCGAGGCCGACCGCGCGTTCGACTACTTGGAGGCGGCGCGGCGACAGCGCACGTCGGGCGAGACGCGAGACGACGTCTGGACGGTCCGCGGGCGCGAACCGGCCAGCAACCGCCTGATAGAACTCACAGAGCAGGCCCAAGAACGGGTCATCTTCGCCGCGCCCGACACCGACCTCGTCCCGACCGAACTCGTCGCCGTCCTCGCCGAACGGGCCGACGCGGGCGTCACCGTCCGCGTCGTCAGCGAGAGCGCGGCGGTCCGCACCCGATTCGAGAAGGCGGCGGCGTCCGTCGCCGTCTCCGAACCGCTGGACGTCCCCACCGCGGATTTCAACGGTCGAGTGCTGCTCGTCGACCGCCGCGTGGTGTTTCTCTCCGTCGCCCCGCCGTCGAACCCGACGGAGGAGACGGCAATCTGGAGCGCCGACACCGCGATGGCCGACATGCTCTCGCGAATCATCGAGGAGACGCTCTTCAACTACTGAGAGCCGCGATTCGGCGCTACGTCCCCGCGCCGACGCCCGCCGCGCGCGTCGCCCCCCACGTCAGGACGACGATGCCGACGACGAACCCGCAGAGTGCGACGAGCATCGGGACGGGGTCGAGCAACGCCCCTCCGAGGAACGGCCCCCGGACGAGGAGGAATCCGGTCGTGAGAGTCGCCGCGAGTCCGACTGCCGTCACGAGACCGTAGACGTACGTCACCACGCCGAGACCGGCGCGGTCGCCCCCGTCGAACCGTCGGCGGTGAAGCATACCGAACGCTGTATCTCCCGGAGACTTAGTCGTTCTCGTACCTGTCAGTCGGCGTATCTGTGCCCGCGGGCGGCGGAGTCACCGCCGAATCTCGAACCCCGATTCGCCCTCGGGGTCGTCGTAGGTGACCTCTACGCCCTCGACGTCCGCGGCGGTACTCCCGGTGTGACACCACTCGACCATCTGCTCGACGTCCGGTCGCGGCCCCTCGAAGACGGCCTCCACGCGACCGTCGTCGAGGTTTCGGACCCACCCGTCCACGCCGCGTTCGCGGGCGGCGTCGCGCGTGCTCGCTCGGTAGAAGACGCCCTGTACCCGCCCGGAGACGAAGACGTGTGCGCGCACTCTGTCGTCGGAACTCATGCGCTTCCCTACGCGTCCCCGCCGGAAATATCGCGGGGAAGCGCCCCCCGACGCCCGCACCGAAATTGGAGGAATCTAAGTGGGGGCCGCCTCATCCACTCGTATGGAACTCTTCGGAACCGCGGGAATCCGCGGCACCGTCACGACGCGCGTGACCCCGGAACTCGCACTCGCCGTGGGTCGCGCCGTGGGTCTGGACGTCGTCGAGTCCGGCGGGCGGCCGGACGTGGTCGTGGGGCGCGACGGGCGGACGACGGGGCCGGGTCTCGCCGCGGCGGTCGAATCGGGTCTCGAATCCGCGGGCGCGAACGTCGTCAGAGTCGGCGTCGTGCCCACACCGACCCTCGCGTACGCCTCGCAGGGTCGCCACGGCGTGATGCTCACCGCCTCGCACAACCCGCCGACGGACAACGGCATCAAACTGTTCACGGACGGCGAGGAGTACGACCGGACGCTCGAACGCGCGGTCGAAGAACGGGTCGAGGCGGGCACCGAACCGGTCCCGTGGGACGAGTGGGGCGACTCCCGCGGAGAGGAGGTTCTCCCCGAGTACAGAGAGGCCGTGACGGCGTACGCCCGCGACCACGGCGCGTCCTGTGAGGGTCTCCGGGTCGCGGTGGACTGCGGCAACGGCGTCTCGGCAGTCGCGACGCCCCGGGTTCTCGACGAACTCGGCGCGCACGTCGTGAGCCTCAACGGGCAGGTGGACGGTCACTTCCCCGGGCGGGAGTCGAAACCGACGCCCGAGACGCTTCGGGACCTTCGTGCGTTCGTCGCGGACTCCGAGTGCGACTTCGGAATCGGACACGACGGCGACTCCGACCGAATCGTCATCATCGGCCCCGACGGCGACGTGGTCCACGAGGACACCGTCGTGGCCGTCCTCTCGGAGCACTACGTCCGGTCGAGCGACGTTTCGGACCCGGTGGTCGTGACCACGCCCAACGCTTCGGGGCGCATCGACGAACGGGTGGCGGCCGCGGGCGGGCGGGTCGAACGCGTCCGACTCGGTGCCCTCCACGAGGGTATCGCGTCCGCCCGCGCCGACGGCGGCGACGTGGTCTTTGCGGCGGAACCGTGGAAACACGTCCACACCGCGTTCGGCGGGTGGATAGACGGCGTCGCGTCGGCGGCGGTGTTCTCGCGTCTCGTCGCCGAGTCCGGTCTCTCCGGACTCCGCGAACCCGTGACGGAACGACCCTACCGGAAGGTGAGCGTCGCCTGCCCGGACGAGGCGAAGACGGCGGCGATGCGGACGCTGGAATCGACGCTCCCCGACCGGTTCCCCGGGGCGTCCGCGAACACGGACTACGGCGTCCGAATCGAACGCCCGGACAACTCGTGGATACTCGTCCGCCCGTCCGGCACCGAACCGTACGTTCGGGTGTACGCCGAGGCCGACGACGTAGACGCCCTCGTGGAGGCGGCCACGGACGTCGTCGAAGACGCCGTCGAGGCGGCGTCCTGACCGGTCGCGTCGCGGGCGAACGCGACCGCGCCGGTGCAACTGGTCGTACGTCGAATCTCGCGTCCGTTTTCGAACGAATCGGGCATCCGCGAAACGGAGCATTTATCAACATCTCTGAGACCTATCCTCAATAGGTGACCACACTCATGGATAGACGGAAGTTCATCAAGGCGACCGGCCTCGCGGGTGCAGTCGGACTCGCGGGCTGTACGGGCGGACCGAGCGACGAAAGCGGCGGCGACGAGACGACCGAGGGTACCTCGGGCGACACCACCGAAAGCGAGCAGACGACCGGCGAGTCCGAACCGGCGGCGCAGGTCGGCGTCGTGTACGCGACTGGCGGCCTCGGCGACGGGTCGTTCAACGACCAAGCACAGCAGGGGGTTCAACAGGCCGCAGACGAGTTCGGCGTCGCGTACAACGAGGCGCAACCCGACGAGGTATCGCAGTTCAAAAACTTCCAACAGCAGTTCGCCAGTTCGACGAACCCGAACTACGACCTGGTCTCCTGTATCGGCTACCTGCAGGCGGACGCGCTCTCGGAGACGGCGTCTTCGTACCCGGACCAGCAGTTCATGATCGTCGACAGCGCCGTCGACGCCGACAACGTCGCGAGCTACGTGTTCAAAGAGCACGAGGGCTCGTTCCTCGCCGGTCAGATGGCCGGTCTGCTGACGACCCAAGAGTTCAGCGCGGGCGACGGCGAGACGAAACCCGACCAGAAGACTGTCGGCTTCGTCGGCGGCGAGGAAGGCGGCCTCATCGCCAAGTTCGAGGCCGGATTCGCGGCCGGAGTCAAGAACGCCGACGACTCGGTCGAGGTCCAGTCCTCCTACGTCGGTAGCTTCAACGACCCCTCGGCGGGGAAGGAGGCGGCGCTGTCGATGTACAACAGCGGTGCGGACATCGTCTACCACGCCGCGGGTAACACGGGTACCGGCGTCTTCCAGGCCGCACAAGAGCAGGGAGCGTTCGCCATCGGCGTCGACCGCGACCAGTCGCTGACGAAGCCCTCCTTTGCGGGCGTCATCCTCGGGAGCATGGTCAAACGCGTCGACACCGCGGTGTACAACTCCATCGAGTCGGTCGTCGAAGACAGCTTCGAGGGTGGCTCGACGGTCACGCTCGGTCTGGAGCAAGAGGGCGTCGCCCTCGTCTACGGCGACTCGCTCGGCTCCGAAGTTCCGTCCGACGTGAAAGACTCCGTCGAATCCGTCCGTCAGGAGATCATCGACGGGGACGTCTCCGTCCCGACGGACCCGTCCGAAGTCTAACCCGGAACCGGCGGAACTAAACTATTCCTCGCTCATTTACCCCCAATGTCAACAGCCGTTCGACTCGCCGGGATAACCAAACGGTTCCCGGGAGTCATCGCGAACGACGATGTCGACATGTCCGTCGAAGGCGGGACGGTGCATGCGCTTCTCGGTGAGAACGGGGCCGGGAAGACCACCTTGATGAACGTCCTCTACGGACTGTACGAACCGACCGAAGGCACGGTGTACATAGACGGGACGCCGCGTTCGTTCGATTCGCCCCGAGACGCCATAGACGCCGGCGTCGGGATGATCCACCAGCACTTCATGCTGGTCGATCCGATGACCGTCACCGAGAACATCACGCTCGGGAACGAGCCCCGAAAGTGGGGCGGGTTGGCCATCGACCGAGACCGGTCCCGAGAGGAAGTCGTCGAACTGTCCGAACGGTACGGGTTCGACGTCGACCCCGACGCTCGCATCGAGGACATCTCCGTCGGAGCGCAACAACGCGTCGAGATTCTGAAGGCCATCTACCGCGGCGCGGACGTGCTCATCCTCGACGAACCGACCGCGGTGTTGACGCCGCAGGAGGTAGAGGAACTGTTCACCGTCCTCGAAGAACTCACCGCGCAGGGAAAGACGATAATCTTCATCTCGCACAAACTCGGCGAGGTTCTGGAGGCGGCAGACGAGGTGACCGTCCTCCGCGACGGCGAGAACGTCGGCACCGTCGCAACCGACGAGACGACGCGCGAGGAACTCGCCGAACTGATGGTCGGTCGCGAAGTCCTGATGCAAGTGGACAAACCGGCCGTAGACCCCGGCGAATCCGTCCTCTCGGTTCGGGACCTCACCGTCGAAGACGAACGCGGCGTGGACGTCGTCGAAGACGCGTCGTTCGAGGTTCGGTCCGGCGAGGTGTTCGGAATCGCGGGCGTCGACGGCAACGGCCAGTCCGAACTCGTCGAGGCTATCACCGGACTGCGGAGCCAAGAGGCGGGTACCGTCTCCTTCGAGGGCGAGCGAATCGACCGCTGGTCCCGGCGGCGACGAATCAGCGAGGGGATGGCCTACATCCCGGAAGACCGCCAAGAGCGCGGCTTGGTGATGGATTTCGACCTCGTGGAGAACGGTATCCTCGGGAGCCAACACTCGGAACCGTTCGCCACGGACGGACGCATCGACTGGGAGACATCCCGGTCGCACGCCGAGGACATCATCCGGAAGTACGACGTTCGGCCGCCGAACGCCGACGCCGACGCCGTCTCCTTCTCCGGCGGCAACCAACAGAAGTTCATCGTCGGCCGCGAGTTCGAACGCGACCCCTCTCTCGTCGTCGCGACGCATCCGACCCGCGGCGTCGACATCGGGTCGACCGAGTTCATCCACGAGCAGTTGTTGGAACTCCGAAGCGAGGGGAAGGCGGTGCTTCTCGTCTCCTCGAAGCTAGAGGAGGTACAGGGACTGTCGGACCGACTCGCGGTCATGTACGAGGGCGAGATAATGGACGTGGTAGACCCCGAGGCGGTGACCGAAGAGGAACTGGGCCTGTTGATGGCCGGTGAGTACCCCGAGTCCTACGACTCCTCGCGCGGAGTCGGCGCCGCGGAACCGACGGGTGAGAGCCGATGAGCGTCAAAGACGCGGCCGAACGACTCGTCGGCGCGTCGAGGGGCGAACGGGTACTGATAAGCGGGGCCGCGTTACTGCTGTCTATCGCCGTCGGGTTCGTCCTCATCCTCGCGGCCGGTCGGATGACGACGTGCGGGACGGCCGCCGCGACGTACTTCGGCGTCGGCTTCTGTTACGACCCGCTTTTGATATACGACCGACTGTTCATCGGCGCGTTCGGTAACCTCTCGCAGAACCCGCTCAACGGTCAGTTCGCGACGACGCTCTCGGAGACGACGATACTGATGTTCACCGGCGTCGCAGTCGCCGTCGCCTTCCGCGCCGGCATCTTCAACATCGGGACGCAGGGGCAACTCGTCGTCGGCGCTCTCGCGACGGCCATCGCGGTTCCCGTCGTCGGAGCGACGGTGCCCGCGGGCGTCGGCCCGTTCCTCTTGCTCCCGTTCGGACTCCTCGTCGGAGCCGTCACCGGAGGCGCCTACGGCGCGATACCGGGCGCTCTGAAGGCGTACGCCGACGCGAACGAGGTGATTACGACCATCATGCTGAACTTCGTCGCGACGTCTATCGCGCTGTATCTGGTACAGGACCACTTCAAAGACCCCGAGAGTTTCGCGACGCAGACCGTTTCGGTTCCCGACGGCGCTCTGTTCCCTCCGATCCTGTTCGACCCCCGAAACGACTTCTCGCTCGTCGCGTTCGTCCTCGCTATCGGCCTCCTCGTGGCCGTCTACCTGATACTCGAACGCACCTCGTTCGGCTACGACCTCCGGACCAGCGGTATCCAGTCCGAGGCCGCGGAGTACGGCGGCGTAGACGCCGCTCGAACCGTCGTCGCGAGCATGACGTTCTCCGGTGCGCTCGCCGGAATCGGCGGCGCGGTGTACGTCCTCATGGTCCTCGGGAACTTCCAGACGGGCGTTCCCGCGTACGGCTTCGACGGCATCACCGTCTCCATCCTCGCGGGGAACAATCCGCTCGGCGTCGGCTTGGCGGCGTTGCTGTTCGGCGTCCTCAAGAGCGGGTCCATCGTCGTGGACGTCGCGACGGACGTGCCGCCGCAACTCGTCGGCGTCCTCCGCGGCCTCATCATCCTCTTCGTCGCCATGCCCGAGTTCTTCCGCCTCATCGGCAAGCACGTCTGGACGTTCGAAGACGAGACCACCGGTCGCCCGGTCACCGACGGCGGCGTGGGAGGTGAGACCGATGAGTGAGACGAGTCTGCGGTCGAACCTGACCGAGGGCCTCGACTCGCGGCGACTCGTCGCGGGCGTCGCCGCCCTCCTGCTCGTGGCCATCGGCGTCCTCGGCGTCCTGTTCCCGTCGTCGGACGCCGGACAGGTGCTGAACATCCTCACCGCAAAGAGCACGCTCTCGGCGACGCTGCGTCTCTCGGTGCCCATCGCGTTCGCCGCTCTCGGCGGCATCTTCGCCGAGAAGAGCGGCGTCATCAACATCGGGCTCGAAGGCCTGCTCATCATCTCGGCGTTCGGCGGCGTCTACTTCGCCGACGTGACAGGGAGCACGTGGCTCGGTCTGTTGGCGGGCGTCCTCGCCAGCACGCTCCTCGCACTGCTGTTTGCGGTGGTCTGCATCGAGTTCCGCGCCGACCAGATTATCGCCGGACTCGCCATCTGGCTCATCGCGCTCGGACTCGCTCCGTTCGCGTCACAGGTCGTCTACGGCGGCCCGAACACGGCGAGCGTTCCGACCATCGGGACGGTTACGATTCCGTACCTCTCGGATATCCCGTCGCTCGGTGCGCTGTTCGACGCGACGCCGTTCGTCTACATGATGTTCGTCGCCGTCGCCCTCTCGTGGTGGACGCTCAATCGGACCACGTTCGGTCGCTGGGTCATCGCGAGCGGTGAGAACCCGAAAGCGCTCGACACGGCGGGCGTGGACGTGCAACGCGTCCGCTACGCCGCCGTCGTCATCTCGGGCGTCCTCGCCGGTATCGGGGGCGCGGCGCTGTCGCTCAGTCTCGGACAGTTCACCGGCAACGGCCCGACGATGGTCAACGGGAAAGGGTTCATCGCCATCGTCGCCTACCTGTTCGGCAACTACAACCCCATCGGCGCGATGCTCTCGACGATGCTGTTTGCCGGACTCGACGCGCTTCAACTGACGCTGCAGGCGCGCGACGTGTTCGCGATTCCGCAACCGCTCGTCCGGACCATCCCGTACGTGACGGTCATCGTCGTCCTCGCTCTCGTCGGCCGGACCCAGATACCCGAGGCCGCGGGCGACCACTACGAGTCGGGCGACGACTGAACGTCGCGTCGCCTCCTGACTCGACGACATATTTCTGACACGTCATTATCTCTAACAGGTCTGGGGGATTTATTATCCGGAACGGTGATGCGCCGGATATGCGCCCGCGAGACGCTGTTCGAACTGCCGCCCGATACCATCTCCGAGCGTTCGTCCCGACGGCCGCCGGCGTGGGTCTCGTCGGAATCGGTCTCTGGTACGGACTCCCGTCGGGGGACGGAACGCCTCTCTCTCCGACCGCGTTGGCCGGGTCCGAGCGTGCGGTTCCCGCCCTCGCTCTCGTCGGTGTCGGTCTCTTCGTCGTCGCGTTCGGCCGGACGGTCGCCCGCGCCACCACCGCCGCGGATCTCGTCGCCGCCGAAGTCGAGTCGGCGCGAGACGAGGGTATCGACCCCGACGACCTCCGCGAGACGGTGTCGCTGGCGGTGCAACACTCCGTCGCCGACACGATGGACGTCGCCTCGGATCAGATCGAGTCGAACGTCCAAGCCGCCGTCGAGAACGCTCTCGACGACGGAGACGACGAGTCCGACGACGCCACCCGGAGAGTCGTCGATCCGACTGGAGAGAGAGAGGTTCGAGACATCTCGGTCGAGGACGTCGACGGCCGACCCGCCGCGGGCCGTCGGGCGCACTCGGACGGAGACTCTCCGGACGACGCCTCCCGAGAGGACGCCCTCGCGACCCCCGGCGAGGCGACTCCGTCCGACGGGGAAGACGACGAGAACCCCCTCGCGGAGGCCTCTCGACGGGCCAGCGAACGGATGGAGTCGCTCCTCGCCGACGACGAGAGCGAGTTCCCCGCCGAGACGCCGAAGACGGAGAGCGACGGCGCGGAGATACTCACGGACGACGCGGAGTCGACGCTCCCCGACGGCACGGCGGCCGACGACGCCGAGATTCTCGGCGGTGACCGACGCGACGGCGAAGAGACTGCGGCCGACGACGGAGACGACGAGTCCGACGCCGAGATGGTGTTCGGCACCGACCTGAAAGACGCCGAGTGAGGGCGTCGATTCGCAGACGCAAAGCCGCCTGGACGCTCGTTGGCACAGCGGAGGTGACACGGGACGGCGCGACTCCGAATCTGATAGCTGTGAAGCGCCGCGCCCTCGCGAACCAGTGATTGCTCAGTGGATGTATCGCAAGCCTCTTCACTCGCGGTCAGTCAAGCCTTCTGACGAGTCCGGTTGCGCAGTGCAGTCAACTGGTAAATACGCGCCCGAGACGTCTCGTATCGACCGTTCGGGTTCCGAGGTGGGCCTTTGCCCGACGCAGACCAACAAATAAAGAGTTTTCTTATCACGGAAGGGAATACGAATCAATGAGCACGACCCACGAGTACGACGTCGTCGTCGTCGGGGCAGGCACTTCGGGGTGCTACGCGGCAGCGACCGTCGCGAATGAGGGTCTCGACGCCGTCGTCGTCGAGCGAAAGACTGCAGAAGAGGCGGGCCACATCGCCTGTGGCGACGCCCTCAAGGGCGCAGACGAGTTCCCCGATGCCATCCCCAAATCGCAGATAGAGCCGGCGTTCACGAACACCGACGTCGACCACGGGCGCTTCGAGATACCCAAAGAGGACTCGGTGCTCGAAATTCCCGTCCCCGGGGAACTCGCGGTCATCGACCGCTGGGAGTACGGTCGCCGCCTCATCGAGGGCGCCGAGAACGCGGGCGCGGAGTTCCACTACGACACCGTCGTCCAAGACGTGACGCAGGACGACGACGGCACCGTCACCGGCGTCACGGGCAAGCACAAAGGCGAAGAAGTCGAGTACGACGCCGACATCGTCGTCGACGGCGCCGGTGCCCTGTCGCTTCTGCAGGACAAGGCGGACCTCTCGGAGGCGACGTTCGACACGAACGTCTCGTACTCGCAGTTCTGTTCGGCCTACCGCGAAATCGTCGAAGTAGAGGAGCCAGTCGAGTGGTCCGACGCACTCGTGTTCAAGCCCGCCGACGTCGCCGCCGCGTACGTCTGGTACTTCCCGCGGACCGAGACGACCATCAACGCCGGTCTGGGGTTCCAGATGAACGAGGAACCGATGAAACTCGTCGACGATCTGAAAGACGATCTCCGGAACCGCGAGGAGTTCGAGGGCGCGACGGTCACCGACAAACTCGGCGCGGCCCTGCCGACGCGTCGCCCCTACGACTCCGCCGTCGCACCGGGGTTCATCGCCGCGGGCGACTCCGCGGCCCACGTCAACCCGACCACCGGCGGCGGAATCGCCGGTGCCGCGTACGCCGGCGAGTACGCGGGCGACCAGGCGATAAAAGCCGTCGAGAACGACGACGTCTCCGAGGAGATGCTCTGGCACTACAACGAACGCGTCATGTCGCACTTCGGGGCGCGGTACGCCGGACTCGACGTCTACAACATCCTCTCGACGGCCATCAACGTCGACGAACTGATGAGTCTCTTGGCCGCGCTTCCGGGCGAGAAACTCGCCGAAGCGCTCTACTCGGGGACCACGTCGTTCGGCCCGAAACTCGCTCTCAAGACCGCAAAGGAGAGTTACGGCTACTGGGAGCTTATCTACAAGTTCTACAAGACGAAGAACCTCGCGGACGAACTTATGAGCCATTACAACCGCTATCCCGGCCGTCCCGGCGCACTCGCCGGATGGCAGGCAGAACGTGACCGTCTGATGGAGAACATATACGAGGTCACGGGCGCGGACCCGAAGTACTGAAAAAGAAGGCGCGAGCGGTTCGAGATTCGTTTTCTTACGCTTCTGCCGTCGCGGTATCGGTCGATTCTGTCCCCGTGTCGTTCTCGGTCGTCATCGTGTCGTCGCTGACCGTCTCGGTTTCGGTCGTCTCGTTGTCGATAGCGATGTCGACCGGCGTCGGGGTGTCGGTCTCAGTCTCGGTTTCCGTTGCTGTCTCGGTTTCCGTTTCGGTTTCCGTTGCTGTCTCAGTCTCAGTCTCGGTTTCGGTCGTCTCGTTGTCGACCGGCGTTTCGGTGTCGTTTTCGACGGTGACGTCGACCGGCGTTTCGGTGTCGTCAGCTGGCGTTTCGGTGTCGTTTTCGACGGTGTCGTCGACCGGCGTTTCGGTCTCGTTCTCGACCGGCGTTTCGGTCTCCGTCTCGTCTTCCGGCATCTCGTCTTCGGTTACCTCGCCGACGAGAGCGTAGGTGCCGTTGTCGACCATCGCGTTCGCGCTATCGTCGCTCACGTCGATGACCGCACCGTCGACTTCGGTCCACGTGTCGCCGCTGACTTGGTAGATGTTCAAGGTGAGTTCGGTGGTCCCCGCGTCTTCCAGTCCGGCGTCGTCGTAGAGGAACGATAGTTGGATGCTATCGTTGTCGGAAGCCACCTCGGTCTGGAGAGGTCCGTTGACGACGACTGTGTCGTCGGGCGCGTCCGGGTACTCCGAAGCCAGACCGATGTTCGCGTTTTGGAACTCCGCGGAGAACGGCATGCCGTTCACGCTGATGTTCTCGACGGAGTTGTTCGCGTCCGCGGTCGCTTCGTTCTCGACCGTCTCGTTCTCGACGGTTTCGTTTTCGGCCGTTTCGTTCTCCACTGTCTCGTTTTCAGTCGTCTCGTTTTCGGCCGTCTTCTCGCTGTAGACCGTCCACCCCGTCGTCCCGTCGACGGTGGCGTTCTGAACGGTGTTGTTGCTCGCGTCCACGAAGACGAACGCACCGGCGAACATCTCCTCGCTCTCGTTTTCGGCGGTGTCGTTCGTCGAGTCGCTCTCCGTGTCGTCGATGCCCGACACACCCTCGGTGACGTCATCCGCGTTGACGTCCTCGACGGAGTTGTTGGACGCGTTCACGAAGGCAACGCCCGCACGCTCGGTATCGTCCGCCTCGAACTCGGTCAAAGAGGAGTTGGACGCACCGGCAAAGAGCACTCCCACGTCGAAGTCTCTGACGTGCGTGGATTCGACGGAGACGTTGTCACCGGTGACGGCGATACCGGTGACGAGCGATTCGTTTGCCGTCTCGTTTGTGTCCGTCTCGTTTGTGTCCATCTCGTCCGACACCGGGCCGTCCATCCGGACGTTCTCTCCGTCGAGAGTCACGTCGTCGCTCTCGACGACGATACAGGCGGAGACGTTAGCGTCTACGCCCGGGTCGGCTACCGCCTGTGTCGCGTTCTCCGCGGAGAAGTTCTCACCGACGACGTACGCTCCGGGTTCGGTGATGACTGTGCACGAGTCGATAACTTCTGAGTCTGTCTGTGCGGCAACCGGGCCGACGAACATCGCGGCCGGCATTGCCACGGCGACTAGAAGTGCAACCGCAACGGTGACCGTTCGTCTACGTGTCATGCAGTGTACAACTGTCATCCTGTCCCCATAAAAGATGTAACTCAAATTACAAAAATTCACGCCGTGGAGAATGTTAGCCGCTCGTCTGGACCGAAATCGGGGTGTCTCTGCTTTACCTTCGCGTGTAATCGTGGCGATACGTAATCCGACGGGTGACGGACGCTCAGGGCCGTCGCGTCGATAGTTCTCGGATGGCCGACGAGAGGACGTCGATACCGAGTCCGATGCTGTCTTCGTCCACGTCGAACGTGCCGGTGTGGTGGCCGCCGGGGTGGTCGGTTCCGACGCCGATGTAGGCGGCTTTGCCGCCGTTCTCCTGTACCTCCCGCATGAGGTAGGTGGCGTCTTCGCTCCCGCCGAGAGCGTCGCGTTCGACGAGTGAGGTGACGTTCGCGTTCTCCCGGGCGACGTCGCTCACGACGGAGACGAGTTCGTCGTCGCTCCGCGCGGAGGGCGCTTTGCCCTCGGTGAACGTCTCCACCTCACAGCCGTGCATCTCCGCGGCGGACCGGAGGACGCGACGGGATTTCTCCTCCATGTACTCCATCAGTTCCGTCGTCTCGCCTCGGACTTCGCCCTCGATGAACGCCTCCTCGGGGACGATGTTCGTCGCGGTACCGCCGCCGACCATCCCGGCGTTGACGCGCGTCGCGCCGTCCGCGTGCCGCGGGATGCCGTAGAGGTTCTGGACCGCCGCCGCCATCGCCTGCACCGCGTTGTCTCCCGCTTCGGGTCGCGCGCCCGCGTGAGACGGCGTGCCCGTGAACTCCGCGCGAAAGTGGGAGACGGCGAGGAAACCGTCGATACCCGCGACTATCTCGCCCGACGGGTGGTCGAGGCCGACGTGGACGCCGTAGAGATAATCGACGTCGTCTAAGTGGCCGGACTTCGACATCGCTCGCCCGCCGGCGACGAGTTCCTCTCCGGGTTGGAAAAACACCTTCAGCGTCCCCTCGAAGTCGCTCGCGAGAACCGAATCGAGGACGCCGAGTCCGATTGCCGCGTGGGCGTCGTGCCCGCAGGCGTGCATGAACCCCTCGTGTTCGGAACGAAAGCCCGTCGCCGCCGGGACGTGGTCGTCGCTCTCGGACTCCGTAATCGGGAGTCCGTCGATGTCCACACGCAGGGCCACAGTCGGCCCGTCGCCCCGTTCTGCGACGGCCACCGCGCCGGTGTAGCCGCCGCGGAGGGCTTCGAGGACGTCCTCGCGGGCACCCGCGGCGAGAGCGCGTTCGTACCACTCGTCGAGTTCCGACTCCTCGGGGACGGCCATGCGTTCGTCCTCCGACAACACCTCGCGCCCGACGTAGAGGGCGTCTAAATCCCGCGTCTCCAGTTCGTCCACGAGACGTGCTGTCGTGTAGAACTCGCGCCACGCGGGTTCCGGATGTCGGTGCAAGTCGCGTCGAAGCGTGACGAGGTCAGACGTCGTCATTGTCGGTCGGTGGCGGGGAACGGTGATAAACCTCGCCGACTGCGTCGGGATTGCCGACAGGCGACCGTTCGACCGCCCGGGCGACGCCCGGCCTCTGGTCTATGTCGGGCCGTTTATGAGGAATCATGATGCACCAGTGAGTAGAATGACCGATACAGACGGGACTCCGGACCTGCGGTTCCGAGGCGGACGCCTCGCGAGCGCAGTTCCGATAGCGTTCTTCGTCGCGTGGGCCATCGTACAGAGCGGGATACTGGGTATCGGCGACACGACGGGACTCATCGTCGGGATGTTACTCGGACTCATCCTCGGGATGTTCCTCGTCGTCGGCGACTGGAAGGCGTACGCTGACGTCCTCTTCGACGGCATGACCCAGCGGGTGGCCGCGACGGCCATCGTCGCGTGGCTGTGGGCGGGCATGTTCGCCGAGACGATTCAGGTCGGCGGCTTCGTCGACGGACTCGTCTGGGCCGCGGACGCTGTCAGCGTCGGTGCGGCGCTGTTCCCGGCGATAACGTTCCTCTTGGCCGCCCTGCTCGCGACCGGTATCGGGACGGGGTACGGGACGGCAATCGCGTTCACGGCGCTCGTCTTCCCGGCGGGCGTCGTCCTCGGCGCGAATCCGGTGCTGCTTTTCGGTGCCATCCTCTCGGGCGCGGTGTTCGGCGACAACCTCGCTCCCGTCAGCGACACCACCATCGTCAGCGCGGTGACGCAGAACGCCGACATCGGCGGCGTCGTCCTCTCGCGCCTGAAGTACGCGCTCGTCGCCGCCGTCTTCGCCTTCGCCGCGTACCTCCTCGCCGGAAGCGCGATGGCGGGACAGCCTATCGACGTGGACAACGTCGGCGGTCCCTCGACGGCGCTCGGACTCGTCCACCTCGTCTCTATCGGCCTCGTCATCGTGACGGCGATTCGCGGCCGACACATCGTCGAGGCCGTCTCGTGGGGACTCGTCACCTCCGCGGTGTTGAACGTCGTCCTCGGACTCGCCGCGCCGGCGGACATGGTCGCGTTCAACGCGCCGCGGACCTCGGGACTCGTCCAGGCGATGGACGCGATTCCCGTCGTCGGCGCGTTCATCGTCCCGGTCGACCCCGGTAACGCCGCGGTCGGCGGGAGTCTCTACGCCGGTGCGGCGGGCTTTTTCCCGCTCATCGTTCTCGTCTTGCTCATCGTCGCGGGCGCGGAGGTGATGCAGGTCGGCGGCGCGTTCGAGGCGATACAGGAGTTCCTCCTCGAACGCGTGGCCACCACGGTTCGCCGCGCCGAGACGACGATGGTTCTCGGAACCGCACTCGTGAACGGAATGATAACGATAAACACCGCCGCCGAAATCGCCATCGCGCCGTACATCTCGACGCTCGGTCGCCGGTTCAACATCAACGGCTACCGGCGCGCGAACATCCTCGACGCGAACACCTCCGCACTCGGGTATATCTTCCCGTGGGGCGGCGGCCTGCTGGCGGGCTACTCCGCGATGCAGCGCCTCCCCGAACAGTACGAGTGGTTCACGCAGTCGATGGTCGTCAACCCCGCGAGCGTCTGGCCGTACGTGTTCCACGGCTGGTTCCTCGTCGCGGTGTTCCTGCTCGCGGCGTGGACCGGATACGGACGCGAGTACGTTTCCGACCGCGAGTCCGGGGAGGTGAGTCGCGTATGAGCTTCTTCGACAGACTGTTCGCCGAATCCGCCTTCCGGTCGTCGAAGCCCGCTTTCGAAGTCGGTCAGATGGTGACCGCGTTCGTCACCGGCAGGCGGGGCGACGTCGCCCTCGTCAGAGTCGGTGACACCGTCCTCGAACTCGAAGGCGCAGAGGGCGTCCCCGTCGAAACGCGCGTCCGATTCGAAGTCGAGGCGTTCGACGCGGAGTCGAGTCGCGGGCGCGGACGCCTCGTCGACGTCCTCGAAGACAGAGGATAGACGCAGAGAGAAGAGACGCAGAGAGAAGAGACGCAGAGACAGAGCGCAGTGGGGTCCCGGGCGGGAGTCACTCCCGCCTGTGGCCGAGCGGTTTCTTCTGTTCGACCTCTATCTCGATGTGAATGCTGTCTGGGAACGCCATGTGGCCGATCTCGCGCGCGATGTGGTCGTTGCCGTGAATCTCGAGTTTCCGGGAGTAGACCGTGTAGTCCCACGGCGAGAACTCGTCGCCCGGCGCGAGATTCCGGTACTGGGGGACGCGGACGTTCTCCGGCGGTTCCGCGTGCGGGCCTTTGCACTCGGCGCCCTTTCGCTCGACGATGTCTTGTATCTCTGACACGTGGTCTTCGAGTTCGTAGCGGTTCCCGCTTTGGAAGGTGAGTTTGGTTACGAAAGTCATGGCTGAGTGGTGGCCGTTACAGTCGAAGAGTGTATCGAGCGGTAAAAACACACCTACACGCGCCATCTGTGAGTGAGCCTGACGGACACGGCGGGCGACGTGTCTCTCATCTTTCGAAAGGCAAACACGACCGACTCTCCGATACCCTCTTAAATCCCCGTATATATACATTCACCAATGACAGTGGAAGCGGTGAGCGCTGGAGCCATCCTCTTCCGCGACACCCGCGGCCGACGGGAGTACTTACTCCTGAAGAGCCGACCGGGGGACTGGGAGTTCCCCAAAGGCGGGGTCGAAGGAAACGAGGAGCTCCAGCAGACGGCCATTCGCGAGATCAAAGAGGAGGCGGGAATCGAAGATTTCCGTCTCATCGACGGGTTCCGCGAGGATTACGACTACGTGTTCGAGGCGAACGGCAAGACGATTCACAAGACGGTGCACCTGTTTATCGCACGCTCCTTCGAGGCGAGTGCGGAACTCTCCCGGGAGCACCGCGACCTGCAGTGGCGCGACTACGAGCAGGCGATAAACACCATCACGCAGGACGGCCCGCGCGACATCTTAGAGCGGGCCCACACGTTCCTCGACGACATCCTCGCGGAGAACGACGAGGAGAACCGGCGCTACATCGCCTGATCGGCGACTCCGTCGCTCGACCGGGACACGCCCGGTCGGCCCGTCCGTAGCGACTGCGCCGCCGACCCGAAACGGTTTCGTCGCCCGACGGACCACTACCCGACGTGTACCCCGCAGACGCCGAGTTCGGGTTCGAGTTACTCGTCTGTCGGTGGGCCGAAGAGTCGTGGCCGCCCGGCGGACGGAGAGACTCCGCCGTCCTCGTCGCGCGGCAACTCGGGACGAAGCGCCGGCGGTGGGACACCGTCGTCGTCGAGTGCGACCCGGCGGGACTCGCGGCGAGAGCCGAGTTCGGCGACCGAACGCTCGACTCGGACCTCCTGCACGTCGTCCGCAACGCGCCCGAAGAGTGGGCGTGGTACCGCGACGCCCTCCCTCATCCGGGCTACCCGTGGCGGTACGTCCGCGCGGCCGTCCACCGCGCCGCGGACCGCGGCGTCGTGGAGACGCGCCGCCGGGGGAACCGAATCGAGATTCGCCGCATCGCACCGTACCCCGATTGGGTCCGCCGCATCGTCGCCGTCGAGAACAAACCCGACTTGGACGCCTCCGCGGCCCGCGCCCTCTCGGACCAACTCGAACGCGACGTGGAGACGGGACTCGCAGACGAGGTGTGGGTCGCCACCGCTACGACGGGGCGGCGCGTCGAACCCGCGCTTTTGGAAGACGTGCCCGTCGAGGTGGGTATCCTCACGATGTCGTTCGACTCGGACCTCTCGGAGTGGGCCACCGCGAACGTCGAGTGGCACCCGAGCGACGTGGTGCCCGCGAGAGCGGAGGGAGACGACGAACGGGAAACGACCCGCCTCGAACTCGCCGAACGCGCCTACGGAACGGGCTGGCGGTCGTTCCACGAGACGATGCGGCCCGACTGCCGTCACTTCGAACTCCGGCGGTTCGGCGAGGCCCTCGTCCCCCACTGCGCGGCGAAAGGGCGGTCACAGACCGCCGCCGAGTGCGCGGGGTCCTGCCCCGACTTCGAACCGGAACCGCCCGCGTGGCGGACGAAAGGGTGGCCGATAGAAGGGGGTCCCGGGGCGGCGATTCGGCGGTTGCTCGGAGACCGGCGAGAACGCGTCCGCCGGAGAGAGGCCCGGTCGGACTAGTCTGTCACTTCCACGTCCACCTCGTCGCGTTCGACGGCGAGGCGGAACGTCGGGACGGTTCGGTAGACGACTTCGACGACGCCCTTCCGGCGGAGACTCTGCAGGGCGCGGCGGACGTCCTCGACGTCCGGGTCGGCGTCGAACCGGTCGCGGACCTTGTTGAGGACGCTGACGACGCTTTCGGAGCGTTCGTCCGGTCCGGCCACGACGCTGAACACCCGCGATTCGAGGCGGGGGACGCGGATGACGGAGGGCACCTCCGCTTCGGCGTCGTCGGTTTCGACGCCCGGTTCCACGTCGACGAGTTCCGCCGCCTCCGCGGTGGCGCGGATGAGACTGTTGTCGTCGCGGTAGTAGTACTCCTTGAGGCTGTCCTCCAGGTAGCGATGCACGTCGCTCCCGGAGTCGAGTCCCCACCGTTCCTGTAACTCTTTGTTCTTCGTCGGTTGGAGACGAACGACGTCTGCGAGTCGTTCTTTCTCTTCGTCCGAGAGTGCCATTGCGTGAAAATTTGCATCCGGGGATATAGACCTGTTTTCTCGACGCTCTCGCAGACAGCCGCGACGGTGCCATCGACGGCGGGGGAACGCTTACCCCCGCGCCGCGCGTCGCGCCCTGCATGGCTTGGGATACCGTCAGACTAGAGTGGGACGACGAGGTTGCGACACTCGTCGTCGACCGTCCCGACCGGATGAACGCGCTGAACGCCGAGACGATGGACGCCGTCGAGGAGGCGGTCACCGAAGTCCGCGAGGAGGGCGCGCGGGTTCTCGTCGTGACGGGTGCGGGCGACGAGGCGTTCGTCGCCGGCGCGGACATCGCACACATGAAGGACCTCGGAACGGCCGAGGCACAGGCGTACGCCGAACAGGGCCACCGCATCGCGTCCGCGATAGAGTCGCTTCCCGCACCGACCATCGCCGCAATCAACGGATACGCGTTCGGCGGCGGGTGCGAACTCGCGTTGGCCTGCGACATGCGCGTCGCCTCCGAACGGGCCATCCTCGGGCAGACCGAGATAGATCTCGGAATCATCCCCGGGTGGGGCGGCACGCAACGACTCCCCGCACTCGTCGGCGACGAGACGGCGCGTCGAATGATCTACTTCGGCGAACGCATCGACGCCACCGACGCCTACGAACGCGGACTCGTCGGCGAGGTGGTCGCACACGACCAACTTCGAGACAGCGTCGCGGAGATGGCCGCCGAACTCGCAGAGAAACCCCGAGTCGCTCTTCACGCGGCCAAGGAGGCGATAAACGCCGGTCACGACGCGCCTCGCTCGGCCGCCCTCGAACACGAGGCGCGGGCGTGGAGCGGACTGTTCGGTACGGACGATCAAAAAGAAGGGATGGACGCGTTCCTCGAAAAGCGAGACCCGGTGTTCGAGTAGCGTTACGCCGTATCGACGATGTCGCTTCCGTCCGCGGCGTCGATGGCCGACATCACGGATTCGAGTTCGCGCGCCGACGACTCGATGTCCTCGACGACCGCCATCTGGTCGTCGTTGGCCGCCGCGGCGTCTTTCACCTCCGAACGCACCGACTTCGACCGGGAGGCGGCGGTGTCGACCATGCTCGCTACCTCTTCTGTCCGCACCGCTTGGTCGTCCGTCGCGGCGGCGATGTCGTCCATCCCCGTCGAGGTGGCGCGCACCTCCTCGGCGATGGCGTTTTGGTTCTCGACCATCTCGCGGACGGCGTCGGCGTTCGAGCGCACTTCCTCGGTGACGGATTCGATGCTCTCGACCGTCTCGCTGGCGTCACCTCGCGTCTCTTGGATTATCTCTTCGATTCGCTCGGACTCGTTTTGGACCTCGTTCGCCAGCGACTTCACCTCGTTTGCGACGACGGCGAAGCCTTCGCCCGCCTCGCCCGCCCGCGCCGCCTCGATGTTGGCGTTGAGAGCGAGGATGTTCGTCTGGTCGGCAATTTCGTTTATCACTTCGACGATGTCGTCGATTTCGGCGACCTGTTCTGCGAGTTGGCGGGTCTGTTCGGCCGCTTCGTCCCCGCTCTCTGCGACGTCTTCCATCGCCTCGACGGCGTCCTCG
The DNA here is from genome assembly GCF_900113245.1 of Halopelagius inordinatus. Taxonomy (NCBI): domain Archaea; kingdom Methanobacteriati; phylum Methanobacteriota; class Halobacteria; order Halobacteriales; family Haloferacaceae; genus Halopelagius; species Halopelagius inordinatus. The sequence goes on along the minus strand of NZ_FOOQ01000001.1, from coordinate 1,322,242 downwards.
CCGGACTCCGTACTCTCCTCTGCGAGGCGTTCTGCCTCCTCGGAGCGTTGGTTTATCTCCTCTGCGGAGGCGGCTATCTCCTCGACGGTGGCCGACAGCGACCCGACTTCACCCGACACCTCGTCCATGTTCTCGGCTTGTTCGCCCGCGAGCGACGCCGCCTCACCGAGTGAGTCGTCGACCCGGTCTGTCGCCTCGGTCGCTTCGTTCACGGCGGACCGAAGCGTCTCTTCGACGCCGGTCTGTGCCTCGACTATCGCCTCGCGTTGCTCCACGAACTCCGTCACCGAGGACGTCGTCTCGAACGCGGCGACGACGTTCCCCTCGGTGTCGGAGAGGGGGACGGCGGTCGAACGAACCCACTCCGTCCCCGCGGGCGTCTGAATCTGCCGGAACTCGTCTTCTTGGGCCGCCTCACCGCGCTTGAGCGTCTCCTCGGCGAACGTCTCCTCGTTTTTCTTCTCCTTTTCGAACGCCTCTTCGAGGCTCGCTCCGACCATCTCGTCTCTGTCTATCCCGTACGCCGATTCCGCGGTTTCGTTGAAGTACGCCACCGTGTCGTCGCTACTGATGACGAATCCGGGTTCGGGGTGCGACTCAACGAGTTGCTCGAAGAGGCCGCGCCAGTAGTCGCGTTCCTTCTGCAGGCGTTCCGTCTCGTCGGCCGCGTCGATAGCCGGGTCTAACCCGCCCGCGCGGTCGGGCGTCTCCCGGACCGGGTTCGGGTCCGTTCCCGTCGCGACGTCGTTCGCGACGACGCCCCCGTCTGTCCGTTTCTCCCGCGTCTCGTCGCCGCTTTGCAACCACCGAGTGAGTAGACCGAGGTTCATGCTCACCTCTGTGTGAATCAGCGTTATAAAGCCCACATTCGAGTTATCAACTATGATTCTACCGGCTGCGAGTACTCGGAACGACGACGTTCACGGAACGGTGACGTACCACAGCGATAAGCCGTCGGGCGCCGAACACCGTGTATGACCGAAGACGTCAAACTGAGCCGCGTCGAATCGAGACTGCGAGAACTCTCTTACCCCATCTCGCGGTCGGAGGCGGCGGCGGAGTGTTCGGACGTGGAGTTGCAACTGGCCGACGGCGAGGCGAACCTCGGTGCCGTCATAGCGGACACCGGCAGCGAATCGTTCGACGGGCCGAACGAACTGTACGAGGAGGTACAGAACGCCCTGCCGATCGAGGCGCTTGGCGAACCCGGACAGTCGGACGGAGACGCCTGACATCGCCCGCGTCGCGGACTCTTCGCCGCGGCGTTTTCCGGACGTTTAAGTCCGAGAAGCGACTTTCTCTTGTAAGAATGGAGTTCTGCGACGAATGCGGTTCGATGATGAAGACGGACGGTGACGAGTGGGTCTGCGGCAGTTGCGGCTACGAGAAACTGCGCGACAAGGCCGACGAGTCGCACATGACCTCCACCGCGGCGCGCGAAGACAGCGAAGTCGTCGACATGTCCGAAGTGGACGACGCCGATATCGGCCCGACGACCACCGTCATCTGCCCGAAGTGCGGACACGACAAAGCCCGCTACGAGATGAAGCAGATTCGCTCCGCCGACGAATCGGAGACGCGCTTTTTCACCTGCGTCGAGTGCAGTCACAAGTGGCGCGAAGACGACCACTGACGACCCCGCGACGCTCCGGTTCGGACGTCGAATTAAGTTCGCGTCGCCCGTAGCGGTGGGTATGCCTTCGTCGGACCTCCCGTCGCCGACGGTGCCCGTGCCCGAGGGATGGCGCGTCGCCTCCGACGAACTGACGACGCCGTTCGACGTTCGCGTCGTCTCCGTCCGCGCGCACACGGTAGTCCTCGCCGACGACGCACTCCGAGAACGGGTCGAAGAGAGGGTCGAAGCGAACGCGGACGCGGATGCGGACGCCACGTGGCGCTTTTTCTTCGCGAGTCGCCTCCGCCTCGCCCCCGCCGCGCCGCCCTCGCGGGCGATGACGAGAATCGTCGCGAACCGAGCGAACGCCGGGTTCGCCGATACCCTCCGCGAGAGGGGGTTCGACGCCGTCCGCGCCGCCGACTCCCGCCGGTGGTCGGTTCGAGAGGAGACGGCCGACCTGACGAGATACGAGGCGCGCGTCGCCGTCGGCGACGTGTGCGTCGATGTCGAGGCGTACTTCGCGGTGTGGTCCGACGGGAGCGACTTTCTCGCGGCCGGGGGCGCGTACCCGCGGGCCGTCGCGTCCGGACCCGACGCGGTTGCGGCCTGTTTCGAACCGGAACGGTTCAGAGAAGAACTGTTCGAGATGATACGCGCGACGCGGTAGTCGGGAGGCTACTCGTTTCGCGCGAACGTGAGATAGCCCGTGTGACCGACTCCCGCGGTGGACGGGCGAGAGCCGCGTTCGCCGAAGTCCATCTCGCGTTGGATGGTTTCGACCGTCTCCACGTCCGAGAGGCCGACCTCCCGCGCGACGAGAGCGGCCTCGCGGCTCTGTTCGACGAACGGCGAGTAGACGGCGACGTAGCCTCCGCTGACGAGGAGGTCGGGCGCGCGCCGGACGACGTCCGCGGCGTCGCCGGTGTCGAGGGTCAGGAGGTCGAACCCGCCGTCGAGTTCGTCGAGTTCCGCCGTCAGGTCGCCCGTGCGAACGTCGACGGTCTCTGCGACGCCGGCCATCTCCATGTTCTGTCGGGCCACGTCGGCGAACTCGGCGTCTCGTTCGTACGTCGTCACCTCCGCGCCCATCCGGCCGAGATACGCCGAGAGGACGCCCGTACCGGTTCCGGCGTCTAAGACGCGGTCACCCGCGGCCGCGCCCGTGTGGCCGACGACGAGGCCGATGTCGCGCGGCATCATCGGCGCGCCGGTGCGTTCGAGGTGGTTGAACAGGTCGGGGCCGCGCAGACCGCGAACGAGGAACTCCTCGCCGAGATGCGTCTCCAACGTCTCGCCGGGTTCGACGTCTTCGGGGACGTCGAGGACGCCGAGGTCGGTCTGGAGTTCCTCTCCCGGTCCGCGGAGGTACTCTCGGTCCCCGTGGACGAGCAGGTACACTTATTCGAGTCGCGAGATAGCGGCCGCGAGGTCGCCGTTCTCGGCTTCGAGTGCGTCTCTCGCCTCGCTCTTGCCGACGCCCGCGCGCTGAGCGACGATTTCGATGTCGGAGTCTGGAATCTCGGCGTCGCCCTCGGAGGCGGACTCGTCTGCCTCCGCCGCGCCGCCCGCGCCGGACTCGACTGCGACCGTATCGTCGCCGCCGGAGCCGAGTTCGCGCGACTCGGGTTGGCCGACTATCTGGTAGGTCTCTTGGCCTTGGGCGTCCATCCGCGTCACCTGCGCGTCCGAGAAGACGAGTTCCTCGTCGGCCGTCTTGATGACGACCTCCTCCGCATCGAGTTCCGTGACGTCGATGCCCATCTGTTTCATCATCTGTTTCATCTTCCGTGGGTTCATGCCGCCTCCGCCAAACATACCCGAAGCGTCGGGGTCCGATAGCAAAAGCGTGGCGAACACCGCTCGGCGGGTCGGTCCCGTCGGCCGATGGGGAGGCGTCGAACGCCGGTATCGTCGCTCGGCTTACGACTCCGTGGCGGTGTGGCCGGTTCGGACGCTGACCGCGAGTCCGTTGCCGACCGGAAGCAGAACCGTCTCGAACTCCGGGTCGGCCCGCACGGCGTCGAGATACGACGCGATCCCTTCCGTCGACTCGTCGGGGGCGTCGAGCGGTTCCCCCTCGACGTACCGGGTGAGAGCCGACACGTCCGCCGGACCGTGAGTCACGTTGTCGGCGACGACGACGCCGCCGCGGGCGACTTTCGAGCGGACGGCTCGGAACGCATCGGCGTACCGGGATTTCTCGTGGTCGACGAGGACGACGTCGAACGGTCCGGGGTACTGTTCTACGGCCGCGAGGGCGTCGCCCTCGTGGAACTCCGTTCGGTCGGTCAGGCCCGCGCGTTCGAAGAACTCCCGCGCCATGTCGAGTTCGTCGCCGTCGTACTCGGTGAGGACGAACCGCGCGTCCGGGGCGGCGCCTTTGGCGAACCAGTACGCCGAGTAGCCGAACCCGGACCCGAACTCGAACACTCGGTCGGCGTCCGTGAGGCGCGCGAGGAGTCTGAGCGTCCCGCCCGCCTCCCGGCCGACGATGGGGAAGCCGTGTTCGTCGGCGTACGCGGCCATCTCGGCGTGTATATCGTCGTGTTCCGGGGCCAGTCCCCGGACGAACCGTCGAATCGTCTCGGCGTCGTCGCTCATGGGGCGGGCTTCGACCGGCGAGAACGTAAGCGTACGGCCCGCAGACGGGAGCGCGGATTCGACTTCGGGCGGCATCCGCCGGCGCTTCCGTCCGAACCGGCCGCGAGCCGCCCATCTCACCGGAAAATCGGTGTCCCGCGGAGGTACCGGCGCGCGGCCGCACATCGTTAAGGTGGCCCGACTCGCATCTTCGACCATGTTCGACCCGGACGAGTTAGAGCGCATACGCGACGCGAAAGCGGAGTGGGAAGAGGAGACGCTCTCGCCGACGCTGGACCGCTTCGGGGAACGAGAAGACGAGTTCACCACCGACACGCAGGGCCAGTCGGTGAAGCGACTGTACACGCCCGACGACGTCTCGGGCCACGACTACGAGGACGATATCGGATTCCCCGGCGAGGAACCGTACACCCGCGGCGTCTACCCGACGATGCACCGCGGCCGCCTGTGGACGATGCGGCAGTACGCCGGATTCGGCACCGCAGCGGAGACGAACGAGCGCTACCACTACCTCATCGACAACGGACAGACGGGGCTCTCGGTGGCGTTCGACCTGCCGACGCAGATGGGCTACGACTCCGACGCCGAGATGGCCGCAGGAGAGGTGGGAAAGTCGGGCGTGGCCATCGACTCGCTTCGGGACATGGAGACGCTGTTCGACGGCATCCCCTTAGACGAGGTGTCTACCTCGATGACCATCAACGCGCCCGCGGCGGTGCTCTTGGCGATGTACGTCGCCGTCGGCGACCAACAGGGCGTCCCCCGAGAGGAACTCCGCGGGACCATCCAAAACGACATCATGAAAGAGTACATCGCGCGGAACCTCTACATCTACCCGCCGGAGCAGTCGATGCGGCTCATCACGGACGTCTTCGAGTTCTGCACGGCGGAGACGCCGGGCTTCAACACCATCTCCATCTCGGGGTATCACATCCGCGAGGCGGGGTCGACCGCCGCCCAAGAGATAGCGTTCACGCTCGGAAACGGCATCGAGTACGTACAGGCGGCCCTCGACGCCGGACTCGACGTCGACGATTTCGCGCCGCAACTGTCGTTTTTCTTCAACGCGCACAACAACGTCTTAGAGGAGGTGGCGAAGTTCCGCGCCGCCCGCCGCATGTGGGCGAAGATAATGGAGGAGCGATTCGGCGCGGAGAACCCCAAATCCAAGCAACTGAAGTTCCACACCCAGACCGGCGGTTCGACGCTGACGGCCCAACAGGTCGAGAACAACGTCGTCCGCGTGGCGTACCAAGCGATGGCCGCCGTCCTCGGCGGCACCCAGAGCCTCCACACCAACGGGAAAGACGAGGCGCTCTCGCTCCCGACAGAACAGAGCGTCCGCACCGCGCTCCGCACCCAGCAGATTCTCGCCCACGAGTCGGGCGTCGCGGACACCATCGACCCACTCGCCGGGAGTTACTACGTCGAAGCGCTCACGGACGAAGTCGAAGAGGAGGCGTTCGAGATTCTAGAGGAGGTGGACGACCGCGGCGGCATGCTCGACGCGGTGAAGTCCCAGTGGGTCCAACGGCAGATTCAGGACGTCGCCTACGAACGCCAACGCGAGATAGAGGAGGGGGAGCGAATCATCGTCGGCGTCAACGAGTTCCGCGTCGACGAGGAACCGGACCCGGACGTCCAAGAGGTGGCCGAGGAGGAGGAAAACCGGCAACTCGACACGCTCGAAGCGGTGAGAGCCGAACGCGACGACGAGTCGGTGGCGGCGGCCCTTGACGCCCTCCGGGCGGCGGTCGACAGCGACGACAACCTCGTCCCCTACATCGTGGACGCGGTGAAGGCGTACGCGACCGTCGGTGAGGTGTCGAACGTCCTCCGCGAGGAGTTCGGCGAGTACCACCCGAGTCACGCCTGAGAGGGACGTCTCACCGCCGAACCATCGACTCTCCGACACCCCGCGGGTCGGAAACGAGTCTGAAGATAGCGTTCGCTCGGGGCGCGTAACCGTCTGAAAAATCGAGAGTGTCGTTCTGTCGCCGTCGGCGACAGTCGTGTCTCGGTATTACTGCCGGACGACGTTCGCCGCGCGCGGGCCCTTCGGCGAGGATTCGATGTCGAACTCCACTTCCGTCCCTTCCGTGAGGTCTTCGCCGCCGACGTCTTCCATGTGGAAGAACACGTCTTCGTCGTCGTCGAGGTCGCCGTCGTCAGTCGAGATGAAACCGTAGCCGCCTGTGTCGTTGAAGAAGTCAACCTTACCGTTTGCCATTACGAATAAACAGAGAGCCGACGGAGGGATAACCCTTCCGAGGGTCGCGGTACCACGACCCTCCTGACTCGCCTCCGCTCTGCGGCGTAGAATTATCAGCGTCGAGGTAGTTGGTGCCGATATCCATGGAACTGGACCACGTGGGCGTCGCGTCCGCCGACGCCGCCGGGCTAGCAGCGATGTTCGAAGAACTGTTCGACGCGCCCCTCGTCCACGAGGAGGAGTTCGACGGGATGTCGGTGCTGTTTCTCGAACTGGGCGGAAGCTACTTCGAGTTGCTCGAACCCCACGAGGAGGGGGCGATAGGGCGGTATCTCGACGAGTACGGCCCCGGTATCCACCACGTCGCCGTCCGGACGGACAGCGTCGCGGACGCACTCGACACGGCCCGAGAGGTGGGCGTCGAACTGATAGACGAGAACCCGAGACAGGGCGCGTGGGGTCACGAGGTGGCGTTCCTCCATCCGAAATCGACGGGCGGCGTCCTCGTGGAGTTCGTCTCGCACTGACCGACGCGCCGCAGACGGTACTCTATTCAGCCCCCGACGCGAGTAGCGGACGATGCGCGATTGGCTCTCTCACCGGGTTCGGGTGACGCCCGACGCGACGGCGCTTTTGCTCGCCTCCACCGGGGATTCGTGGACGTTCGCCGAACTCGACGAGATGGTAGCGGAGACGGCGGGGCATCTCGCCGCCCTCGGAATCGAGTCGGGCGACCACCTCGGCGTCGTCATGGAGACGCGCGTCGCCTACGTCCGTCTCCTCCACGCCGCGATGCGTCTCGGGACGGTACTCGTCCCGTTGGGCGACGGGCTGACCGAGACCGAACTCCGGGCGCAAGCGGAGACGGCGGATCTGACCGCCCTCGTCTGCGGGGCCGAAACCGAACGGAGAGCGGTCGATGCCACCGAGTCGGTACCGGTCGTCAGCGTCGACTCGCCGACGACGGACGCGGCGAGTTCGCTCTCGGACGTCTCTCCCGAGACCGTCGCCCCCGCCTCGTGGGACCTCGACGACACGCAACTGCTCCTCTTTACCTCCGGGACGACGGGCGACCCGAAGGCGGTCAGGCTCCGGATGCGGAACCTGCTTTCGAGCGCCGTCGCCTCCGCGTTCAGACTCGGCTTCGACCCCGCGGACAAGTGGCTCGTCGCCCTCTCTTTGCACCACATGGGCGGCATCGCGCCCGTGCTCCGGATGCCGCTGTACGGGATGACAGTCGTCCTCAGATCGGAGTTCCGGGCGGGGGCGACGGCCGACGACATCGAACGCTACGACGTGACGGCAGTCTCTCTCGTCCCGACGATGCTCCGCCGGATGCTCAAAAAGCGCGGGACGCTCTCGGAGTCGCTGAGGGTCGTCCTCCTCGGCGGCGCGCCCGCGTCGACGGAACTGATAGAGCGGTGTCGAAACTACTCGGTCCCCGTCTACCCGACGTACGGGATGACGGAGACGGCCTCTCAGATAGCGACCGCACGCCCGAAAGAGGCGTTCCGGAACGTCGGCACCGTCGGCCGACCGCTCTACTGGACGGAGGTGACCGTCCTCGACGAGACGGGGACGCCGGTCGACGGCGACGAGACGGGCGAACTGGTCGTTTCGGGGCCGACGGTCACGCCGGGCTACTACGGCGACGACGAGGCGACGGCCGAGGCGTTCTGCGAGTACGGTCTGCGGACGGGCGACGCGGGGTACGTCGATTCGGCGGGCAGGCTGTACGTCCTCAACCGAGTGGACGACCGAATCATCACCGGCGGCGAGAACGTCGAACCCGGCGAAGTCGTCGACGTGCTCCGGTCGCACCCGGACATTCGAGACGCCGCCGTCGTCGGTGTCCCCGACGACGAGTGGGGCGAACGCGTCGGCGCACTCGTCGTTCGCGCCTCCGAGGCGGTGACGCGCGACGTCGTCGAGGAGTACGCCCGAGAGCGACTCGCGGGCTTCAAACTCCCGCGAATCGTCGCGTTCGCCGACGAACTGCCCCGAACCGTCTCGGGGACGGTGAAGCGAGACGCCGTCCGCGAACGCCTCGAAGCGGTCGGCGAGGAGACAGAAGCGGAACCCACAGAGAGCGAAACGGTGGACGGGAGTGACGACGGAGGCGACGAAGACGTCGAACCGGGGAACGAGGAGAGCGTCGAATCGGAGGGCGACGAAGGCGTCGAATCAGAGAACGACGAAGGCGTCGAATCAGAGAACGACGACGCCCCCGCCGACTCGCCGGAGTGAGTCGCGGCCACGGACGCGGCGAACGCTCCGACATTATACACAAACGATAATTACCCACCGTCACGTTGGTCTGAGGCATGCCCGGAGCAACCGATCAGACGTTGCGGCCGTTCCTGTGGCGCGCGAGTAAACTCTACCCCGACAGAGAGGTCGTCTCGCGGACGCACGACGGCATCGAACGGTACACTTACGGCGAGTACCAAGAGCGCGTGGCCCAGTTGGCCAACGCCCTCGAAGCGGCCGGCGTCTCGCGCGGCGACAGGGTCGGGACGTTCTGTTGGAACCACCACAGACACTTCGAGATGTACTTCGCCGCTCCGTCGATGGGCGGGCAACTGCACACCGTCAATCCGCTGTTGCCGGACCACCACATCCAGTATATCGTCGAGAACGCGGCCGACGAACTGCTCTTCGTCGACCCCTCGCTGATCGAGAAACTAGAAGACGCCTACGACGAGGAGGCGTTCGCGTCCGTCGAACAGTACGTGGTGACGGGAAGCGAGGTACCGGAGACGTCGCTGTCGCCGGTGACCGACTACGAGTCGTTCGTCGCCGACCGAGACGCGGAGTACGACTGGCCCGACCTGCCCGAAGAGCAACCCGCAGGGATGTGTTACACCTCGGGGACCACGGGGAAGCCGAAAGGCGTCGAGTACACCCAACAGATGCTGTGGGGGCACACGATGGCGACGCTTCCGGAGTCCGGACTCGACCTCCGGTCGTCGGACGTGGTGATGCCCGTCGTGCCGATGTTCCACGTCAACGCGTGGGGACTCCCGTTCTCGACCACCGCCGCGGGCGCAAAGCACGTCTACCCCGGCCCGTCCCCCTCGCCGGAGGACCTCGCGACTCTCATAGAGGAGGAAGGCGTCACCCTCACCGCGGGCGTCCCGACGGTGTGGCTCGGACTCTTGGAGTACCTCGACGAGAACGACGCCGACATCTCCTCGCTCGAACGCATCGTCATCGGCGGGGCGGGGGCCCCGAAATCCGTCATCCGGCGGTTCGACGAGGAGTACGACGTCGACGTCCTCCACGCGTGGGGGATGACGGAACTGTCACCCATCGGAACCGTCGCGCACCTCAAGCCGGGGATGGAGTCGTGGGACGAGGAGGATAAATACGACAAACGGGCCAAACAGGGCCTCATCGCCTCCGGACTGGAGATGCGCGTCGTCGGCGACGGCGGCGAGGAAATCGAGTGGAACGGCGAGGACTTCGGCGAACTGTGGGTCCGCGGCCCGTGGGTGACGACGGAGTACTACGAACGCCCGGAGGCGAACGAGGAGGACTTCGAGGGGAACTGGCTGAAGACGGGCGACGTGGTGACCGTAGACGAGGAGGGATACGTCCAGATAGTGGATCGAGCGAAAGACGTCATCAAATCCGGCGGCGAGTGGATATCGAGCGTGGAACTGGAGAACTCCCTGATGGCGCACGACGACGTCTCGGAGGCCACCGTCGTCGGCGTCCCGCACGAACGCTGGCAGGAACGCCCCGTCGCGTTCGTCGTCCCGCGAGAGGGCGCAGACCGCGAGGCGTTGCAGTCCGACCTCACCGAGATGGTCGCGTCGGAGTTCCCGAAGTGGTGGGTTCCCGACGACGTGTTGTTCATAGAGGAGGTTCCGAAGACGGCCACCGGGAAGTTCGACAAGAAGGTGCTTCGCGAGGAGTACGACGACGAGTCGCTCATCGCCGGGAAGACGCCCGACGACGCCGCACCGGAATCCAACGACTGACCACGGAGGGAGGCGGGCGCGCCCGTTCCCGCCGAACAAACGGTAAACTCGTTTTCTCGTTTCTCAAGTTCCATGGATTATTTTACGTTAGGAATCTACCGTACCCCATGGACCTTCTCGACGACACCGTCGTGCCGGAACACGCCCGAGACGTGAAACAGGAAGCGCGGGAGTTCGCAGACGAACACATCGCACCGAACGCACAGGAGTACTTCGAGAGCGGAGAGTACCCCTGGGAGATTCTGGAGGCGGGGATGGACGCGGGGTTGGTCGCCCAAGACATCAGCGAGGAGTACGGCGGACGCGGCTTCGACTTAGAGCAGATTCTCGCCATCAACGAGGAGTTCTACCGCGCCGACGCCGGTATCGCCCTGACTCTCATGCTCGCGTCGTTCGGGTGCGAGATAGTCGAGCAGTACGGCTCAGAAGAGCAGAAAGACGAGTATCTCCGACCCGTGGCCGCCAACGACCAGATTTCGGGGCTCGCCGTCTCCGAACCCCAGACCGGGTCGGACATGGCGGGGATGACGACGGAAGCCGAGAAGACGGACGACGGCTACGTTCTCAACGGCGAGAAGTACTGGGTCGGAAACGCCGTCGAAGCCGACTGGCTCACCGTCTACGCGAAGACGGGCGACAGCGAGGACCGCTACTCGAACTACTCCATGTTCATCGTCCCGACGGACGCCGACGGCTACGAGGCAGAACACATCCCGGAGAAGATGGGCATGCGCGCCTCGAAGCAGGGCCACATCGTCTTCGACGACTGCGAGATTCCCGAGGAGAACCTCGTCGGAACCGAGGGCGGCGGCTTCTACATGCTCGCGGAGTTCTTCAACCACGGGCGTGTCGTCGTCGGCGGCCACGGACTCGGACTCGCCGCGGCGGCCATCGAGGAGGCGTACGACTTCGTCCACGACAGGGAGTCGTTCGGACGCAACATCGCCGATTTCCAAGCGACCCAACACACCCTCGCGGAGATGCGCATGGAGTTCGAGTCCGCGCGCGCAGTCAACTGGCGGGCCGCAGAGAAGGTCCACGAGGGCGAGGACGCCGGGTTCTGGGCGGCCATCTGTAAGACCAAGTCCACCGAGACGGCGACGGACTGCGCCGAACGGGGGATGCAACTCCACGGCGGCCGGTCCATCCTGACGGAACGCCGCATCGCCCGCGTCTACCGCGACGTCCGCATCCCGGTCATCTACGAGGGCGCAAACGAGATTCAGCGCAACCTCATCTACCGGCAGTGGACCTGACGTCGGTCTGAGACGGCGTCTCCCATACCCGATTCTCGAACTGTCTCTCTCGGAGACGTATATCCGACGTCGAAGAATGGTCCATGTCGAACTCGCCGAGGACGACGTGACGGTCAACGCCATCTGCCCCGGCATCGTGGACGCGCCGATGTGGAATCCGGTGTTGACCCCGACGCTCGGAGAGGACTACGAGGACACCATCGAACGCGCCATCCCCCTCGGACGCGACCAGTCGCCGGAGGACATGGGTCGTCTGGCCGTCTTCTACGCGACCAATCCCAACGTCACCGGACGGGCACTCGCGGTGGACGGCGGTATCCTCCAGAGCGTCCTCTGAACCGAGACGCCGTCGCCGACCAACAGTTATCCGTCGAGACGCCTAACTACCGCCATGGTTGACGCGAGCGTCAGACTCCTGGACAGAGGCCGCGTCGTCGCGGACGCGGGGTTCGTCCTCGACGGTTACACGATGGGCACCGCGGCGGACCCGAACCCCGCCCACGAGATGCGGGAGTTCGTCGTCTGGAACGCCGTGGTGGACCACCCGGAGGGGACGTTCCTCTGGGACACGGGGTCGGACCCGCGCGCCGGAGAGGGCTACTGGCCCGACCCGTTGTACGCGGCGTTCGAACACGTCGACGCGGACGAACACGCCCTCTCGGACGACTTGGCCGCCGCGGGCTACGCCGTCTCCGACATCGACGCCGTCGTGATGAGCCACCTGCATCTGGACCACGCGGGCGGCCTCTCGGCGTTCGAAGGCACCGACGTGCCGATATACGTCCACGAGGAGGAGTTGAAGTTCGCGTACTACTCCGCGAAGACGGACCAAGGCTCTATCGCCTACCTCGCGTCGGACTTCGACCGCGACCTGAACTGGAACGTCGTCCACCGACGCCGCCACACCCTCGCGGCGGATTTCGAGTTGCTCCACTTACCGGGACACACGCCGGGCGTGCTCGGCGCGAGAATCGACCTACCCGAGGAGACGGTGCTCATCGCGGGCGACGAGTGTTACGTGGACGAAAATTACACAGAAGAGATACCGCTCGGGCCCGGTCTCTCGTGGTCCGACCGCGACTGGTACGAGAGTCTCCAGACGCTCAAGGAGATAGAGCGGCGAACCGACGCGGACGTGCTCTACGGGCACGACAAACACCGGTTCGAGTCGTTCTGCGACGGCTGGAACCTGTCTGCGGGCGCCGAGTGAGAGCCACACCGACCCGAGTCCGCGTCTCTCGGCGACGAGGGGCGAGAGGGCGTCGAGACGCCTCCTATCGAGTGAACCACTCACTCTTTCACGTCTCCCTACGGGTCCCCTAACGGCTTAGGCTGTCCACCTATCCTCCGATAGCTTGTATACTGTAATCGAGAGATCAACCATGTCCAAAAGCAAATCGGGGCTCACCGAACTGACCGAGTACTGCGACGGGTGCGACGCCCGTACTCCCCACGAAGTCTCGATCACCCTCAAGACCGAGAGCGCAAAACAGGTCAACCGCGAGTTCTCGCGAGAGCCGTACCGGGCCACCAAGTGCGCCCACTGCGGCGAAGAGACGCTCCAGCGGATGAACGACGCCTGAATCCGATTCATCGAACGATCACCGAACGCGGGCCGAGATGACCCCACCCGCGACGGTGCGACCCCCGACCCCGACCGGCACCGTCGCCTCTCCGCCGACCCGACGCATCCCCCCAAACGCGTCGGCACTCGCGGTGACGGACCCCCAATCTGACCCGACGTCGTCGAACCCCCCGTTCGACGACACCGACCCCGAAAGACGAACTGCCCGCGACGGTCGAACGACCCCCCGCGACGTTTCTTCTGCCGACGACTGAGACGCAGACGAGTCGGACCGCCGGTCTCCGAACCGCCGGTCAGTCGTTCTCCGCTCGACTCTGCGTGCGTCCGTCGCCGGTTTCGAGATTCGTCTCCTCGAAGAACGCCTCGATGAGTTTTCGCTCGCCCGAGCGCAGATGCTCGTGGAACGTCGGCGCGGAGATGCCGAGCGACGCCGCCACCTCCTCTGCGGTGCTTCCTCTGGGCCACTCGAAGTAGTCCGACACGAACGCCGTCTCCAACACGTCGCGTTGGCGGTCGGTGAGCCTGTTCTCCAGTTCGCGGCGGAACGACTCCGTCGACTGGACCGACCGCTCTACCTCTCGCTTTGCGACGACGGAGACGTCGCCGAACGACCGCTCGACGGAGTCGATGAGCGCTCTGAGGTCCGCGTCGGGCGAGACGGTGGTGACGACGGTTCCCTCGCCGTCCGTGACCGAGAGCGTCTTCACGTCGGCTCCGAACTCGACGAACGTCGCGAGCAGCGTCGACCCGGTTAGCTCCCACTCCAACAGCGTCTCGTCGTCGCTCTGAGAGACGATTCGGGCCCGTTCGACCGCGGCGTGCTTCGTCGCCTCCTCTAACACCGTCTCGCCGTCTACGCCCGCGGCGGCGACGTAACACGAGACGCTCCCGTTCGCCTCGGGAGCGAACCCCTTCAGCGTCAGCGTTCCGCCGAGTCGCCTCGACAGTTCGACGAACAGGTCGCCGTCGTCGGTGTGTTCGAACTCCAGTTCGACCGCGGTATCGCTGTAGAGCAGGCGCTTCGACTCGGCGGCGCTGATGCCGTTGCCGATGCTCCGCCCGAGTTGTTCGAACACCTCGACGCGCTCTTCGAAGAACTCCGAGGGGCCGTCGGCGTAGACGACGAGGGCACCGTACGTCGTCTCTCGGTACACCAACGGGACGACGATGGCGGCGACGGCCGTCGCCGCCTCCCCTGGGTCCCGCATCGGAAACGCGGCGTCGCGGTGGTCGTCCGCGAGTCGTTCGACGATTCTGACCTCCTCGGACTCGACGGCGTCGCGTATCAACGACCGCACCGCGTCCGACCGGTCGCTCAGGCGGGCGGCATCGACGCCGGCGGTGGCGCGGGCGTCCACGTCGTCGATAGCCCGGTTGTAGCGCGCTATCCACGCGCCCAGATACGACTCCTCGTTCGCCACGGAGAGACAGACCGTCTCGGCTATCTCCTCGCGCGTCGTCGCGTCGACTATCGCCCGGTCGACCTCTCTCAGTAAGTTGTTGACGTGGTGGAGGTGGTCGAGTTGGCGCTGGCGCAGTTCTATCTCGTCTTCGCGTTCGCTCCGGAGCGATTCGACGTGCGCGTGGAGCGATTCGAGCGTGTCGGGGTCTCTGAGTTCCTCGCGGTCACGGCTTTCGAGGACGGATTCGGCCGACTCCAAGGCGAAAAAGCGCTGGACTTCCTCTTCGAAGTCGGACCGGACGAGCAGTTCTTCGACCGTCTCGCGGACGTCCGTCTTGGTGACGGGCTTTACGAGGTAGTCGTCGAACTCCATCTCGACGATGTCGGTGTCGGGTTCGACGGCGGTCATCATCGCGATACGGCAGTCCAAGCCGCGTTTCTCGAGGCGTTCGAGGACGTCGTCCCCCGAGACGGTCGGCATCCGCCTGTCGAGGAGGACGACGTCGACGGTTTCGTCCGCCGCGTCGAGGGCCTCCTGTCCGCCGTACGCGACGCGGACGTCGTAGTCGTCACGCAACCAGTACTCGCAGGTGTCCGCTAAATCCTCGTCGTCGTCTACGACGAGAACGACCGGCGCCGCCGATTTGTCCTCTCGCTCTCGGCTCGGCGAACGCTTCGTGGACATCGGATACGGTAGCCACTCCATCCACCAGTATATATCTGGCCATCAACAGGACATACTGTTCAAAATTAGTGTGTGTATACTCCGTTCTACCGCGGGCGATACCGTACGCTTAACCGTCGATGACCGCTCGGTCGCCGGACGCCAGCGAGAGTCAAGCGCGCGGAATCGACACCGTGAACACGGTTCCTTCGGGGTCGTTGTCTTCGACGGCTATCGTCCCGCCGTAACTATCGACGAGTTCCTTCACGAGGAACAGACCGAACCCGTCGCCGGGCGTCGATAACCGCTCGACGCTCTTTTCGACTATCCGCTCTTTTGCCTCGTCCGAGACGCCCGGGCCGTTGTCCGCCACTCGAACCGCGACGCTCTCTGCGTCCGGTTCGACGGACACCACCACCCGGGGTTCGGGGCTGTCGCTGTGTTGGACCGCGTTCGTGAGAATCTGCTCGAAGACGTTCGAGAGCAGTTCGTCGGCCATCACCTCCACGTCGGGAATCGACCCCTCAGCGTCGACGACGGCGCCGTCGTGAGCGTCGTCCAACGCCTCCAGTTCGCGTTCGAGTGTCGGCCCGAGTTCGACCGGTTCGAGGTTGTGAGAGTCGTCGCCGATGGCTCTCGTGAACGACCGCATCGTCTCGACGGTGTCGGCCATCTCCCCGACGCGTCCGCGGAGGGTTTCGAGGTGCGTCTCGCCGTCGTCCGTGACGAAGTCCGCGAGGATGTCAGCGCGGGCGCTTACGACGTTCAGTCCGTTGAGGAGGTTGTGCCGGAGGACGCGGTTCATGAACTCCAGTCGCTCGCGTTCGCGCCGCAGTTCGTGTTCGCGCCGCTTTCGTTCCGTGATGTCGCGTCCTTCGAGGACGAGAAGCACCACCTCGCCGGACTCGTTGGTCACGGGCGTCAGGGAGACGTCGACTGTCACGTCGCCCTCGCAGTCGGCCGCTTTCGCGTTCTCTTCGTACCGGACGAACTCGCCCGCGGCGGCCCACTCGATGGCGTCGCGCAGGCCCGCCACGTCGCCGCCCGCGTCCCACCACGGCACCTCCCAGAACGGCCGGCCGAGCAGTTCGTCTCGGCTCTCTCCTGCGAACTCCACCGCCGCGTCGTTTACCTTCACCACCGTGCCGTCGGGTTCCAACAGGCCCATGAACTGGAACGTCTTGTCGAACACCGCCTCCAAGCGGCGTTCGCGGCGCTTCCTCTCTGTCATGTCGCGGACGACTTTGATGTACCCGCGGAGGTTTCCGTCGTCGTCCGTAAGCGCCGTGATGGCGACGGACGCCCAGAACCTCGACCCGTCTTTCCGGACGCGCCACCCCTCGTGTTCGACCTGTCCATCCGTCGCGGCGCGTTCGAGGAGTTCCGCCGGGAGTCCGTCGTCGGCGTCCGACTCGGTGTAGAACGTCGAAAAGTGTCTGCCGAGTATCTCGTGTTCCTCGTAGCCTTTTATCTCCTCTGCGCCGCGGTTCCAACTCGTGATGTACCCCTCCGCGTCCAGGCGGAAGATGGCGTACTCCTCTACGTCCTCGACCAACGCGGAGAACTCCTCGCGCCGACGCCGCAGTTCGCGCTCTCTTTCTCTGCGCTCTACGGTGTCTATGGCGTGAGCCACGGTGTCCGCGAGTCTGTCGAGTGGTCCCTCCGCGTCGGTGGATTCGCCGAACGCCTTCTCGCGACCGGCGTACAGGCCGATGACGCCGTAGTCCTCTCCGTCGTACTGTAACGGAAGACTGGCGCAGGAGCGATACCCCCGGTCGAGTGCGGCCTCGCGCCACGGGGCGAACTCCGGTGCCGCGGCCGTGGACTGCGTAATCTGTACGTCGCCGGTCGTCACGGCGCGTCCGGCCGGTCCCCGACCGGTCTCGCTGTCACCGTCGGCGGTGATGGTCACCTCGTCGAGGTAGCCGTCCTCGTGTCCGGCCCACGCCGAGGGGACGATTTCGTCGCTCCCCCGTTCGACGCGCCCCGCCCAGACGAACCGCATCGACGTCGTCTCGACGAGGCGGCGACACACCATCTGCTCTATGTGGGTCCGAGAGACCGCCTCCTCGGTGGCGTTACTGACGTCGGCGACGACGTGCGTGAACGTCTCCAAGAGGTCGAGCCTGTCGCGTTGAATCTCTATCCGTCTCTCTCTTTCGCGTCGGTCCGTCACGTCCCGGAAGTGGACGGTCAACCCCGTCTCCGAGGGGAACGCGCTCACCTCGAACCACGCATCTGACGGATCGTAATACTGGGTGAACGTGACGTCCTCCATCTCTCGAAGCGCGCGTTCGTACCCTCGCTGGAACTCCGTCTCCGCCGCCTCCGGAAACTCGTTCCACAGGACACAGCCGAGGAGTTCCTCCTCGTCGCGTTCGAGCAGCAGTTCGGCCTTCTCGTTCAGGAAGGTGAACCGAAACTCCGTGTCGAGGGCGAAGACGGCCTCGGAGATACGGTCGAGGTGTTCTCGAACGTCCGTACCGAGGTGGCCGTCGGGACCGTCGCGAGTGTTCTCCATGGGTCTTCGGACGTGCGGACGGAACGCGCACCGTTCGTTCTTCGAGAGTCGAACGCAGAGCCATATACCGCTTTCCCCCGCCGGGCGAGCGCCTAACAAAATAGGCAGCCGACTTAGGCGGTCTTCTCTCGTCGGTAGATGCGAGTATGCTCGTTAGACCGACCCTCGACGACGCATCGGCCGCACGACCGAAGGCCACGACGTTCGGGGAGGTGCCTCCCCGTGCCTGAGTGCCAAAACTGCGGGTCGTTCGTCACGCAGAACTACGTCAGAGTGTTCACGCCCCAAGACAACGACGACCCGCGCGTCTGTCCGCACTGCGAGGACATGATGCGCGACGGGTCCGAAGTCCGCGAGGCGCGGTCGAAGCGAGTCACGTGACGCGGCACTGACCGACGGCGGTTCGGAGATTCGCCCGTCTTTCGGTTCCCCTTCCTTCCACGCGTCGCGAGCCGTACAGTAACCCGTCCATAGTCTCTAATTTCGCTTTTTATTCCACGAAGCGGGTCTCTTAGGTGCGTTGAGAACGTAGGTACGGTTCGATGAAGAAGAACGAACTGGTACATTATCACGCCCTGCTCAAGCAGGTCTCGACGGACTTCGTCGAGCGAGGTATCGTGACCCGAGAGGAGTTCGCAGAGTACGAGGAACTCGGCATTTCACCCGTGGCACTCCGAGCGTCGCGCGACCAACACGAAGAGGCCGTCCTGCTTCTGTCGGAGATTCTCTCCGTCGCCGCCGGACGCGAAGCCGAAGAACGCGCCTCTGAGGAACCCACCGCGGGCGAATCGCCGTCTACCGACGAGCACGCTCTCACCACTTGGTAACCCTCTTCTCTCTCTCGCCGATTCCCCTCGGAGTGGTGACGCCGCCCGCCGCGACCAGTTTCGCCGCGGACGGGCAACCTACAAGAGCCACCCGGAGTAGTTCTCGGTATGCGACTTGAGGACTACTGGGGGGTCGGTCCGAAGACGAGCGAACATCTCACGGAGACACTCGGCGTCGAACGCGCCGTCGAAGCCATCGAAGGGGCCGATATCCGCGCTCTCTCGGAGGCGGGCGTCCCGCGCGGGCGGGCGGTTCGCATCCTCCGGCGCGCCAACGGGGCGGCGGGGATGGACGCTCTCGGGACGCGCGACGCCCGCGACGTGTACGACGAACTGTTGACGCTCGCGAGTCAGTACGCGGTCACCGAACACGCGGCCGACCGCATCCGCGTCACGACACCGCTCGAAGACCCCGCGGCGCGCGAGGACCGACTCGACGGAATCCTCGCGGCCCGGGACGCGTGGGCGTCGCTCGACGACGACGCTCGCGCGTCGGTGCTCGACGCCTTCGCCGAGTACGACGAGGCGGGCGGAACCGACCGCGCGGCGGTCGAGACGGCGCTCACGCTCAGAGCGGCGGGCCTCCGCGGGCAGACGTTCGCCACCCTCGACGGCGTCGACGACGAGGCACTCCGCGACGCGTCGGGCGCGCTCGGTTACGTGAACGCGGACGGCACCGTCGCGGCGGGCGCGGACGACGAACTCGACGCACTCCGCGAGACGCTCGAATCCGTCCGGTCGCTGGAGAGCGGTGCGTTGGACGTGCTCGAATCCGTCCGGTCGCGCGGCGTCCAGAGCTTAGACGAGTTCCGCTCCGCGTTCGTCGAGTACGTCGCCCGAGAGACCGACCTCCGGCGCGGGCGAATCCAGTCTGCCGCCGCCGAGGACGCCTACGACGAGGCGGACTTCGCGAGCACGTCGCTCCGAACGCTCGTCGAGGAACTCGAATCCGAGGTCGAAAAACGAGAGGCCGAAGTCGCCGCCGACCTCCGCGAGGACGTCGAAACCGCACGCGAGGACGTGGACGCGGCCGTCGAAGCCGTCTCGGACATCGCGTTCGAGCTCTCTTTGGGCCGGTTCGCCGCCGAACACGACCTGCACCGCCCGACGCTCGTCGAAGACGGACTCGCCGTCTCCGGCGCGCGCAACCTCGCTCTCTCCGGCGACGTGCAGTCGGTCACCTACGGCGTCGGGACGCACAGTCTCGGCGGGGACGGAGAGACCGACGACGGCCCGCGTCCGCCGTCGGGCGACCGGGTGGCCGTCCTCACCGGGGCCAACAGCGGTGGGAAGACGACGCTCCTCGAAACGCTGTGTCAGGTGGCGCTGTTGGCGATGATGGGGATGCCCGTCCCCGCCGAACGCGCCGAGGTCGGCTCCTTCGACAGCGTCGTCTTTCACCGCCGCCACGCCAGTTTCAACGCGGGCGTCCTCGAATCGACGCTGAAATCCATCGTCCCGCCCCTCTCGTCCGGGGACAAGACGCTCATGCTCGTCGACGAGTTCGAGGCCATCACGGAACCGGGACGGGCCGCGGACCTGCTCAACGGGTTGGTGGACCTCACCGTCCGGCAGGACGCACTCGGCGTCTACGTCACCCACCTCGCGGACGACTTAGACCCGCTTCCGCCGGAGGCGCGCATCGACGGCATCTTCGCCGAGGGGCTAACGGAGGAGTTGGCGCTTCGCGTCGATTACCAACCGCGGTTCGGCACCGTCGGCAAATCGACGCCGGAGTTCATCGTCTCTCGTCTCGTCGCCAACGCGCGCGATCAGTCCGAGCGGATGGGGTTCGAGGCGCTGGCGGCCGCCGTCGGCGAGGAGGCCGTCCAACAGACGCTCTCGGACGTGGAGTGGACCGAATCGTGACCGGAGGGCGGCGTCAGCGGTACTCTTCGAGGCCGACGAACGCGCTTTGGTCCGCGCTCAGCCACGACGACATCCGGTCTCGACAGCTCTCTCGGCGCGGGTAGATCGTACAGCGGTCGGGCCGGCCGTCGTACTCGACGACGACGCTATGTAGGGCGTACTCGCGCCCGTCGATCGCTCGGTCGCCGACGGCGTCGCCGGACGACCGCGGTTCGGGCGTCCACGTGGGGTGTGCGGGTGAATCGGACATCACGGGGTCCTCGTTCGAACCACCACCTCCGAGAGTACATAACCTCTGCTAAGTCAACTCTATAGACACTACCACGGATATTGAGACGCCCGGAGCCTCCCGACGACAACCGGGGGCACCGAGCGGTTCGTCCGCGTCCGGGCGACGAACGGCGAACGGCGGACGACGAACCGCGAAGGACGAACGAGGGGCAAGTACCGCCGCCTGAGACGGAGTCAAGTGCTCGCGAACGCTCTCCCCCGAGAGCGATGGTGGACCCCACATCAGACCTCGGCGAGGACGTAGACGAGAGCAACGCGCCCGAGTGCGAACACTGCGGAGAGATGATAGTTCGGTCGCCGACGCACCGAGTCGTCACGTGGGTCGAAGACGGAGCGGCGCGACACCGACATTTCTGCTCGGACGACTGCCGGGCGGCCTACGACGAGCAGTCCGCGTAACCGCGGCTCACTCCGCTTCGGACCAGAACCGCTCGACGCCGAAGCGGAGCATGTCGGGACTCACCGGCCGGAACTCCTCTCGTTCGCCCGGCGGGAAGTAGTCGCGGACGCCGTTCCACGACTCCCGGGCGTAGCGCGCGTCCACGAACGCGCGGATGCCCGTCTCCTCGGGGCCGCGGATGACGCGTCCGATGGCCTGCCGCGCCTTCCTGACCGCCGGGACGGTCAGCGCGGCTTCGAACCCATCGAAGGACGCTGACGCGCCCTTCGGGCCCCCGCTCGCGTCGCTCGCGTGACCGTCACCGAACGTCCTGTCGTAGGCCGTCTTCACCGCTCGCGTCCGCGGACTCGACGTGTTGATGATGGGAACGCCGCAGACGACGGCCGCCGCGAGGCGGTCACCGCGGTAGTCGACGCCCTCGGTGAGCGTCCCGCGGAGACTCGTCACGAGCACCTTCTCGTCGCCGCCGAAGAAGTCGGCCTTCAGCGCCTCCGTCGCGCCGTCGTCGCTGGCTTCGTCCACGAGGACGGGCTTTTGCAGACGCGACTCCAACGCGCCGGCCATCCACTCGGCCTCCGCGTAACTCGGCATCCCGACGAGGACGTTTCCGGGCGAGAGCGCGATATCCTCGACGGCGTCGACGTACGCCCGCCGCGTCTCGTTGTCCTCGCCGGGCGGGCCGCGGTTCTCGTAGGTGAACTTCGGCGCGTCGACGGCGAACGACGCGCGGTTCTCCTCGGGAAACGAGAGCCCGTACGTCCGTTCGACGACCGGTCGGTCCGACGCTTCGAGGGCGTTCAGCCCCGTCACCTCCCTGAACACGTCCAAGGGAGCCAGCGTCGCCGACATCAACACGCCGCCGCCGAACTCGTCGAGTCTCTCGGCGATGGCGTCGCCGGGGACGCAGTTGTGAAGCGCCAAGTGGGCGTTGTACGCCCGCCGCCACGACTGGGGTCGCTCCGTCTCGTCCCACGTCCGGTCGAGAGTTATCTCCCGGAAGAACGTCTCGTGGTCCTCCCGCGCCCAGTTTGCGAGCGTCCGGCCCGCGGGGAGCGACGCCCGCCGCCTATCTTCCGCTTCGACTTCGTTCAGGACTCGGGCCACCACCGCCCCGACGGCCTCCGCGCGAAGCCACGTCCCCTCGTCGTAGCCCGCCTCCTCCGCCCACTCGGTTATCTCGTCTACCTCGGGGGTCTCGGGGTCTCTGAGCGGAATCTCGTCGTCGTCGAGTCGAGTGAGGTCCGCGCGCCAGTCCGGCGTCGTCCGGTCGAGGTGGGCCGTCACCCGACGGTCTATCTCCTCGCGCAACTCGCGGATGAAGTCGCGCACCTCCTCCAGTTCCCGAAGCGTCACGTCGGCGTCTTCGAGTTCGCCGCGGACGAGTTCGGCGTCCTCGACGCCCTTGCCGTCGTCGTCGAACGTCAGCGGCTGAATCACGCGCGTCAGTTCGCTCTCTGCGTCGCGGAGTGTCGCGTCGCCCACTCCGTCGCTGACGAGTTCGCGAACTCGCGGTTCGAGCATGTGCGCCTCGTCGCAGACGACGAACGTCGAATCGTCCACCAACGCGCCCGTGAACGACCCGACGGTGGTGGCGTCGAACGCGTGGTAGTAGTTGCCGACGACGACTTCGACGTGCGGGAGGACCGCACCCATCACAGAATGGGGGCACGTACCGTATCCCGCCGAGAGGCGGACGAGTTCCTCCGTGTCGACCAATCCGAGTTCGGTCACGTCGAACGGCACCGCCTCTATCGGGTCGCCGTCCTCCGGCAGATCGTCGAGGAACGTCGCGTAGAACGGGCAGAACTCCGTGTCCTCGTACTCGCCCGTCTCGGGGAGATACGGCGTCGGTTCGCCCGCCGTCTCCAGATAGGTCGGTCCCCCTTCGCTCCCCGAGTCCAGCAACCCCGTCTGGGCCGCCTGCGCCTCGCGAACGAGCGACGACGTGGAGGTGACGCCTCCGTCGCCGACGAGGTTTCGCGTTCGCTCGCGGAGGCCCTCGCACCGGTCGTACACCGTCTCGTCGTCGATTCCGGCGACGGTCTCTCTGCTGTACGGACAGACGTCCGCCTTCCCGACCATCGTCAGACCCGAGACGGGCCGCCAGTCGTCGGGTAGATTCTCGTTTATCGTCCGCAGGTCGGCCTCGAACTGGCGCAGTTGCTGTTTGACGCTCGTCAGGACGACGACGCGTTCGTACTTCGACTCCGGGTCGCGAACCCTGTCGATGCCCGCGGTCAAAGCGAGCATCGTCTTTCCGGTTCCGCAGGCGCCCTCGACCACGAGAAATCCGTCGTCGTCTGCCGCCTCGGCGGCGGCCTCGATACCGTCGGCTTGCTCTTCGTACGCTTCCCGATGGCCGAAGACCGCCTGCCAACTCACGTTCGCCCCTCGCGCCCCCGTATTCATATCGGTGTCGGTGACTGGTCCCGTCTCCGCACTTCAACGTTCGGCGCGGAGGGGCGCGGGTTACTCCTCGGGTCGGGATTCCGCGTCGTCTGCGTCGGCGGGGTAGCCGAGAGAGTCGGCGAACCGGTCGAGTTCGTCGAGAACCGCCGACCTGTCGTCGGTTCCGCCGACGCAGACGACGAACGCGCCGTCGGTCGGCGCGTACACCTTCATCTCGCGGCCTTTCACCGAGTAGCAGGTGTCCGCGACGCGGACGAGATTCGCGTCCCGGAGGTTTTCGAGGTGGTGGCGGACGTTCTGGAGGGAGGTGTCCACCGCGTCGGCGAGTTCGGACGCCGTCGCGGGGGTCCGTTGGAGGGCGGCGAGCGTCGAACGAGCCGTCTCCGAGGAGAGACAGCCGATGAGTCGGTCTGCCTCGTCGTCGTCGAGCCAGAGGACGCGGAGGTCACCCTCGGCGCTCGAGACGTCGGCGTCCGACGGGAGGAGGGTCGACATATCGGCCAGTTCACATCTCCGTACCGTAAACATTTCGGAGCGAATCGGTCGCCGAAACGGCCGCGTCTGCCGATTCTCGCTCGCCTCGGGTTCAGTTTCGCGTGAGATACCCGGTCACGTACCGTTCGCGCGCGGCGAGTCGCCGGTACCCGGAAGCCGCCCGGTGAGATACAGCACCGTCAGCGAGACGACGACGACGACGAGACATCCCGCGAACGTCCGAAACACGGTGTCGAACCCGTAGCCCGCCTCGGTGAGAAAGCCGACGGCACCGCTCCCGTTGGCTTCGAGGAGAAGCGACGCGCCGCTGAAGACGGCGTAGGCGCTCCCGCGAACGTCCTCGGGGAGCGTGCCGAGAAGCCACGCGTCGAGCGCCGGAAAGAGGCTGTGGACGGTGTAGCCGACGACGGCGGTGACGACGAGCACCGGGACGAACCCCTGAACCGCGGTCAAAGCGAAAAGCGACGCGACGTAGGCGGCGAGAACGCAGATGAGATACGGAATCCGGGGGAGTCGGTCGGCGAGCGTTCCCGAGAGCCAAAAGGCGGGGACGCCCGCGGCGAAGACGACGGTGAGCATCGTGCTCGCGGCGTTTTGCGAGAACGCCTTCGCGGTGACGAGATAGGAGACGTAGAAGTTGAAAAGCCCCTGCCAGACGAACCCGGCGGTTGCGATGACGAACATCCCGGTGAGGATGAGTCGCCAGTGTCGGAGCGCTCCCGCGAAATCGCGGTCCGCGCCGGTTCCGGGTGTGCCGTCCATCCGGCGGACTATCGCGTAGAAGAGGCCCGTCGAGACGACGGCGGCGACGGCGAGCACCCAGAACGTCCCCCGCCACGACGCCGTCGCGAGAAAGTAGACGGCCATCGGCGCGGCGGCGACGGCGGCCAGTTGGGAGGCGGTGCCGTGGATGCCGATGCTCCGTCCGACGGCGTCGGGGTAGAGTTCGCCGACGAGGGGGACGGCGGCGACGAAGTACGCGCCGGAGGCGACGCCGATGGCGAACGCCCCGATTTGGAGCATCAGAATCGACGTCGCGGAGGCGGTGAACGCCGCGGCGGCGGCCAAAAGCACCCCGGTGGCGAGGACGATGCGGTGCCGCGACACGCGCGTCAGGAGATATCCGACGGGGATGCGCGGCAACGCCGTCCCCGTCCAGACGAGCGTCGTCACTATCCCGACGGCCGCGGGACCGACGCCGAACTGCGCTTGGAACGTCTCGACCAACGGCGCGAAGGCCGTCCGACCGAGGTTCACGAGAAAGACCAACCCGCAGAGCGTCCCGAACAGTGGTCGCGTCACGACTCGCGGTTCGTCCAACGCCGTGAGTAAAGTTGCGGAAGCGGTAGCGCCGACGCGCCGACGGACGCAACAGCCTTGGTCGCGCGGTCACACGGTCCGGAGTATGGACGTGACCGTACACGGCCCTCTCCGCGGTGTGACGGGGTCGAAGACGCTCTCTATCTCGGGGTTCGACGGCGACCCGACGGTTCGGGAGGTGCTCGACTGCCTCGCCGACGCTCATCCCCGGACCGAACCGCACCTGTTCGCAGACGACGGGACGGTTCGAGGGAGCGTTCGCGTGTTGCTCGACGGCGAGACGGCGGAACTGGACGCGACCTGTCCGGCGACCGCAGACGTCGGAATCGTTCCGGCGGTGCGCGGCGGCCGTCGGCCGGAGGGGTAGAGCGCGACGCGGGGGTTCAGACCTCGTAGTGGGCGCGAACCGCGTCCGCGAGGCCGGCGTCTTCGAGCAGTTCGACGGGTGCCAGCATCGACAGTTGGACGACGCCCGGCAGTCGGGCGATTTCGACGCCGCCGGTGAAGGTACACCGCGCCCGGACTTCGCCCTCCGAGACGTCGAAGAGCGACGATGCGCGGTCGAACGCGTTCTCGGTTGCGTCGTTGATGGTGGCCCCCGAACCGATGAACTGGACCGGCAGCGCGTCGCGCACCTCGTCTACGCCGTACTCCGCCGCGAGTTTCTCGCCGGTCTCTCGTTCCGCGTCGGTGTAGGGTCTCGCGATGTCGGGGAGGTCGGATTCGTTCGGCAGGAGGAGCGGTCCGTCGAGGTTGACGTCTTTGACCACTTCGACTTCGAGTTCCGTCGTCCCGCTGACGTCCGTCGTGTGAAGCGAGAGTTCGCCGTCGCCCTGATTGGCGTGCAGGTCGCCGACGTAGAGTCCCGCGCCGTCTATCTCGACCGGACAGACGAGCGTCGCGCCCGGACGGACGTCGTTCGAGTCGAGGTGGCCGTCGGTTCTCGCTTCGAGTTCGCTCTCGTCTTCGATGCCCCAGTCGTGACCGGCGCCGATGAGGAACTGTCCGAAGTCGCCGGCGTTGTGCGAGTCGGGGAGTTCGACCGTCGGAGTCGTCCCGATGTTGCCGACGAACGGTCGGAGGTGGCCGAGCGTCCCCGGAATCTCGTCGGGTTCGTACAGGAGAATTGGGTGTTGTCGCGAGTTCTCCGGCAGCGCCATGTTCTCTTCGGCGTTCGCCGCGAGGTCGGCGGCACCCTCGGGTCCGACGGTGAGTCCGACCGAGCGGTCGTCGTCGAAGACGACGGTGTAGCCGTACTCGAACCCGAACGAAGAGGCGTTCGCCCCGCAGTCCGCACAGCGAACGGCGTCCTCGCCCGTCCCCTCGACGACCGTCTCCGGCCACTCGGTGCCGCACTCCGGACAGCGGTGGTCGATGAACGGGTCGTCGCCGAACGCCCCGTCGCGTTCGGCCATGCTCCCGGTGCTGGTGGCGACGCTCGTCACCTCCACGTCCTTGATTCGGACGACGAGCGCGTCACCGGGTTCGGCGTTCTCGACGCGAATCGGTCGCGTCACCTCGTGGCCCCCGCGGAACTCGGGGGTTATCATCGGTCCCCAACACGCGGGGGGCGTGTGCGTCCGGACGGTGCCGCCGTCGGCTACGGTTCCGGCCCACTCTTGGTCCGGACCGACGAGCCCCAACGTGTACTGGTCTACCTCCAGTTCCTGCTGTATCTGTTGCGCCATCTCCTGATGGTACGTTATAGTTCGTTATAAAAAGGCGCCCGGCGGCGACCCGTACGGGGTTCCGGGCGGTTTACGACTGGAACGGCTCTTCGTCGCGGTGGTTGTCGACGTTCTCTTGTTCTTCGGCCTCTTCCTCGCGCATCTCGTCTTCTTCGTCCGGGTCGTCCGTCTCTCGGTCGGCGTCTACCTCGTCTGACTCCTCGGGGGACGACGCTCCGGCGTCGCCGCCGCCTTCGACCGAGATACCGTGTCCCTCCTCGTCTTCTATCTCGGGGTCGCGGTCCGTGACGTCCGCCTCGGTTTCGTCGGACATGGTCGTCGAGAGGGGCGACTCGGCGTTAGATGTGGCGGCCGTCGCCACCCCCTCGACCTATTATTCCGAGTAGAGATATTATGGACCTAGTTTGTGTGTACTTGTTATTCATATTTATGGGAAATGTTCATGTATCATCTCGACCACGGAGCTATCGTGATGAGGACGAACAGAATCGAAGACGCGGTGAGCGGATACGAGTTCCCGGCGACGAGCGCGGAGATAATCGACGCGTTCGGAGACGAGCGAATCGAACTCGCGAACGGGTCGGAGACGGTCGGCGACGTTCTCGGTCGGATGGGCGCGGAGGTGTACGACGGCCCCCGAGACGTCCACGACGCGGTGCTTTGCGGACTCGGCCACGAGGCCGTCGGTCGGCGGTACTACAGCGACCGGGACGCGCCGTCGCCCGGCGAGACCGGACCGACGCAGGTGTCGTTCTGACCGTTCGGTCTTCGGCGACCGAACGGCGACGCGACAGCCCCGGCCACCCCCTTTTACCACGCCGCCGACCGAACCCCGCGATATGATATCGAGCGAGCGGATGGCCGCGGTAGACGAGAACGCCGAGGCTCTCGGCGTCCCGCGGAAACAGCTCATGGAGTCGAGCGGGAACGCCGTCGCGCGGGCGGTTCGCCGCCTCGCAGAGCCCGAGTCGGCGGTGGCTATCGTCGCGGGACGCGGCAACAACGGCGGCGACGCCCTCGTCGCGGCGCGGTTCTTGGACGACTACGACCCGACGGTCCACCTCCTCGGCCGCCGGGAGACCGTCTCCACGGATATCGCGCGCGAGAACTGGGACGCTCTCGTCGTCGCGGAGTACGACGCGCGGACGGTAACCGACTCGAAGTCGCTCGAACTCGGCGACCCCGATATCGTCGTCGACGGGATGCTCGGAACCGGCGTCACGGGCGAACTCCGCGAACCCGAAGCGACCGCCGCGGACGCCATCGATGCCCTCGACGCGACGGTGCTCTCCGTGGACGTTCCGTCCGGTCTCGACGCGGACACGGGCGAGACGGCCGACGCCGCCGTCTCCGCGGACCACGTCGTCACCTTCCACGACCGGAAACCCGGCCTCTCTGACCTCGACGCCGACGTGACCGTCGCGGACATCGGCATCCCGGCGGCGGCGGAACTGTTCGTCGGACCGGGCGACCTGCGCTCGGTCCGTCGAGGCGTGCGCGGCGGCGACTCGCGCGTGTTCGTCGTCGGCGGCGGGCCGTACACCGGCGCGCCCGCCCTCGCCGGGCAGGCCGCCCTCCGCGCGGGGGCCGACCTCACGTTCGTCGCCGCCCCGGAGACGGTCGCCCCGCAGATACAGGGATACGCGGAGGACCTCATCGTACAGGACTACCCGGGCGACCACCTCACGCCCGACCAGGTGGACGGCCTCGTGCAGACGGCCCACGACTACGACGACGTGGTGGTCTTGGGCCCGGGACTCGGCGACGACGACGAGACGTTGACGGCTGCGCGGCGGTTCCTCGAAGCGTTCGAGGGCGACGCGGTAGTGGACGCCGACGCCCTCCCCGCCGTGCCGGAGGTGGACACCGACGCCACCCTCGTCTGCACGCCGAACCGCAGGGAACTGGCGAAGATGGGCGGTCCCGACGTCGACGGACCGCTTCGGGACGCGCTCGACGACATCGAGTCGTTCGCGGCCGACCTCGGCCACGTCGTGGTGGCGAAGGCGGCCGAGGATATCGTCACGGACGGCGAGCGAACGCGAATCGTGCGCGCGGGGACGCCGGCGATGACCGTCGGCGGCACCGGCGACACTCTCGCGGGGGTGATAGCCGGACTCTTCGGAACGCAGGACGCCTTCGACGCGGCGTGCGCCGCCCCGTTCGTCAACGGCCGCGCGGCCGAGCGTCTCGACGCGGAACGCGGCGACGGCCTCCTCGCGTCGGATCTGTTGGACGCCATCCCGCGAACGCTGTGGGGTGAGCGGTCGTGAGCGACGACGAGAGAGTCGGTGCGACCCCCGAACCGGACGCCGAGAGCGGCGACCTGACGCACGTAGACGAGGAGGGGAACGCCCAGATGGTCGACGTGGGAACAAAGCCCGACACGCGGCGGCGGGCCGTCGCGAAAGGCACTCTCTCTCTCACCGAGTCTACCGTCGAAGCCGTCCGAGACGACGACATCGGGAAGGGCGACGTGCTGGCGACGGCGCGAATCGGCGCGATTCAAGCGGTGAAACACACGTGGGAGACGATTCCGATGTGCCACCAGATACCGGTCACGAACGTCGAGACGACGTTCGACGCGGCGGCGACGGAGATTACGCTCACCGTCGCCGTCGAGACGACGGGGAAGACCGGATGCGAGATGGAGGCGCTTCAGGGCGTCACGACGGGACTGAACGTCGTCTGGGATATGGTGAAGGCCGCGGAGAAAGACGGCGACGGACAGTATCCGGACACCCGAATCGACGGCGTGCGCGTCGTGAAGAAAGAGAAGGAGACGATGTAGCTCCCGGCTCCAGCTCTCGGTGTATGATCTCTTTTTGAGCCGTGTAGAACCCACCACAGGCGTTTTCGGAGTTGATATTCGATTGCCAATATATATGTGCCCGAATTAGTTTACGTTCCTATATGTATTCAAAGTATGAATCTCTCCTCGGTATCGCTCTCGCCGCGATGGTCGTCCTCTCGGGACTGTCTCTCGGCGCGATAGGCGTCGCAACCGCGACCGAGTCGGTCTCCGAACCGTCGACGTCGCCGACGGTGACCGCCGCCGCGGAGACGCAGTCCGTCGGAAACAGTACGAACGTCTCCGTCGGATACAACGTCTCCGACGAGGTGGACGCGAGCCACGTCGAACTACTTCTGAGCAACGGGAGCGGAACCCAGTCCTCCGCGGCGCCGGGGACGGTCAACGGAACGCTCAACCTCACGCTCGGTCCGCGCAGTTCGGGCGGGGCGGAACGCGTCGTGACGTACGTGATCAACAACACTACGAGCGCCGCGAACGCGTCGGCGACGACCGTCGTTCCCACCGCGTCGCCGGTCGACATCGAGTCGTACACCGTCTCCGACACCTCGCCCGCGGTCGGTGAGAGCGTCACCGTGAACGCCACGCTGAACAACACGGCGAGCACGGAGCAGAACTTCACGGTCCGCGTCTACAAGTCCGACCGAGTTGTCTCCGACGCCGACAACGCGACGGTGACCCTCGCCGGAGACGAACGGCGGCACGTCGAACTGAACGTGACCTACGACCGAGAGGTGACGGCGAACCTGACCGTCAACGACGAGGCGCCGACCGAGGTGACCGTCGGGTCGGGTGGCGGGTCTACCGATGTCACGTACACGTCCGTCTCGGCGGCGAACACGTCGATTCCGCTGAACGAGTCGGGGAACGTCTCCGTCTCGTACGACCTCGCCGACGACGTGACGCCTGCGGACGCGGTGGTGAAACTGCGGAACCACAGTGCAACGCTCGACTCGAACGCGTCTCTCGTCGACAACGGCACGGTGAACCTGACCGTTCCGGCGCGGTCGGTCGCCGGGGCCAATAGGCTCGAAGTCGTCGTCCGGAACGCGACGGCGGACTCCTTCCTCGCCGAGACGGCGGCCAACGTCACCGTCGCGGGGAACGTCTCGGTCGAGTCCGTGACGGTGCCCGACGCCGCCGTCGCCTCGGCGGGGACGAACGTCACGGTGACGCTGAACAACACCGGACCGGTCGACGAATCGTACCGACTGCGCGTGTACGACGACGCGACGAGCACGTACTCGGTCGGGACGGAGTGGGTCTTCGTCCCCGCGGGGACGGAGGAGACGTACAACGTCTCCGCGGCGTACGCCGAGGGAACGCGGACGACCTACCTCGGTAACGAGAGTCACGGGACGACGGTCGTCTCCCCCGCCGCGACGGTCGAATCGGTCACCCACGTCTCCGGACCCGAGAACGCCACCGCCCTCTCCTCGGAGATAACCACCGGCGGGATGCTCGGCGTCGACCTCCGAAACGGGACGGAACAGGACCTCGCGGGGACGGGCGTCACCGAGTCGTCGGTGTTCGAGGTGGTCCTCCACGTGAACCACTCGTTCGACCCCGGACTCCTCGTCGCGAACGCCCGGAACGTCTCGTGGACCGTCGAGAACACGACCGAGCACTACGTCGTCACCGTCACGGCCCAACCGCTCGAATCGCAGTTCATGCGCGACGCGCCGTCGCTGGACAACTGGGACTCCCTCGACGACTCCGAGGACCGAGCGACCGACGAACTGCTGTGGTACTCCATCTCGTTCGTCGACGAGCGGTCGCTTCACAATGCGAACATGACGAACATGACCATCGCGACCGACGCGCAGACGTTCGGCGCGCCGCGGTACGACGCCGGAGAGGGCACGGTCGAAATCGACCTCGCGGCACCGCACTACACGGTCGACGGCGACACCAACGACGGCAGTTATCAGGCGACGATTCCGTCGGCGATGCTCTCGCAGTGGGGCGTCGAGAGCGCGGACGAACTCGCCGGGACGTACCGAGGGGAGTCAAAGACGCTCTCGACGACGACGAACCCCGACGGCAGCCTCGACGTGGCGATGGACGTCCACTACTCCAGCGGACGGGTGTCGCTGCGTCCGCAGGACGACACCACCTCGTCGTCCTCGTCGGAGTCCAGCGGTTCGACCGACGAC
Organism: Halopelagius inordinatus; assembly: GCF_900113245.1. NCBI lineage: Archaea > Methanobacteriati > Methanobacteriota > Halobacteria > Halobacteriales > Haloferacaceae > Halopelagius > Halopelagius inordinatus. The sequence continues at coordinate 1,290,130 of NZ_FOOQ01000001.1, read as the reverse complement.
GGTTCCGACGACGCAGACGAGTCGGCGGACGACGCGCCGGCCGCGAACGGGACGGACGACGGCGTCGTCGAAGCGACGACGAACGCCGACGGGTCGGCGTCGGCGACGGTCGAGAACGCCTCCGCGAACGAGACGGTTCGCGTCCGCTTCGGGGAGAACGACTCCGACACCGCCAGCGTGACGGAACTCGGAATCTCGCTCTCGAACGACACCGACTCGATGGGCGTCGACGTCGCCCCGCAGGAGACGGTGCCGAACGGGACGCCCGAACTCGACGCCGGCGGCGACGACGGCGCGTCCGACGGAGCGGTCGGATATCTCTCCATCGACGTCTCCGGCGCCGCCGACGAGGAGATAGCGAACGCGACGGTCGGCTTCGAGGTGTCGGAGTCGAAACTCGCCGCTCGGAACGTCTCGCCCGAGGACGTGCGCCTCTATCGCTTCCACGACGGGTCGTGGCGCGAACTGAACACGACGCACCTCGGCGACGGCCGATTCGAGGCGGAGACGCCCGGATTCTCCGTCTTCGCCGTCGGAACGAACGAGTCGGCGACCGACGCGTCCGCGGAGACGACGACGGCATCGACCGCCGGACCGTCCGAAGGTGAGACGGTGACCTTCGGGGCGGAGACGACGACTGCGGACGGAACGACCGAGAGCGAGGCACCCGGGTTCGGCGCGCTACCCGCGGCGGTCGCTCTCCCAGTCGCGGCGATGCTCCGTCGCCGTCGGAACTGAAAAACGAGTCGCGGGCGATTACGGCGAATCGACGACGCCGTCGGTCTCCGCCTGTCGGAGGTTCGCCGCCTTCGAGCGGACTTTCTCCACGATGGCCGGTTGGGCCTCGAACTCCAAGAACACCTGGTCGCCCTCGTACTCTTCGCTCTCGACGTGTCCGTGGTCGTGGACCCACGAGACGAGACTCATCGCGTCGTCGTTCATCGGGAGGAGCAGTCGCTCTCTCTCCCACGGCGGCAGTTCGTGTTCGATTCGGTCGCAGAGTTCCGCGACGTTCTCGCCGGTGAGGCCCGAGACGACCACCGGGTTCGGCGCGAGTGCGCTGAGAGCGTCCGTCTTCTCTTCGAGTTCGCCCTCGTCGAGTTTGTCGCACTTGTTCAGCACCGTCACGATGGGCGCTTCGTTTCGCTCGTACAGCGTGTCGTGGCAGGTGACGAGTTTCTCGCGCATCTCGTCGACGGGTTCCGAGGCGTCCACGACGAGGAGGACAAGGTCAGCGCGGTAGACGGAGTCGAGCGTGGACTTGAACGACTCGACCAACCAGTGCGGGAGGTCCGAGATGAACCCGACGGTGTCGGTCAAGAGGACGTTTCGGGTCCCGGTGTCGGCGCGGCGCGTCGTCGTCCCGAGCGTCGTGAACAGTCGGTCCTCGGACTCGGCGGTCGTCTCCAAGTCGGGGTGCAAGTCCTCGTTCTGCCCGACTTCGAGGTCCTCGGCGAGTCGTTGCATCAGCGTGGACTTCCCGGCGTTCGTGTAGCCCGCGAGAGCGACCAGGTCGAACCCCGACTCGCGACGTTCCTCTCGGCGCGTCTCCTCTTTGTCGGCGATGGAGTCGAGTTCGCGCTTGATGCGGGATATCTGGGCTTTGATGTCCTGTTCGCGCGACTGGTCGTACTCGCCGAGACCCATGAACCCCGGCCGTTCGTCGCGCGTCGCGAGAGACGCCTTCGCCTCCGCGCGCGGCAGTTCGTACCGGAGTTCCGCGAGTTCGACCTGCAGTTGCGCCTTCCGCGTGTTCGCTCGCTGGCCGAATATCTCCAAGATGAGCGTAAAGCGGTCGATCACCTCCGTCCCGTCGGGGAGTTTCGCCCCGATGTTGAACGTCTGGTAGGGGCCGAGTCGGTTGTCGACGATGACCGCCGCGGCGTCGACGTCGGCCATGAGCGTCGCTAACTCCTCTACTTTGCCCTCGCCGAAGTGGAACGCGGCGTCCTCGTCGCGACTCTGTGTGAGTTCACCGACGACGTCGTATCCGGCGGCGCGCGCGAGGTCGGTTATCTCCGAGAGGTCGGCCGTCCCCTCGTCGACTCGCTTTGCGACGACCGCTCTCGTTCCGTGATTCATCTGACCACCCGGCCCGTCCGCGTCGGACCGGTCGCGGTCGCAAATATTGCCTTCACGGTTCGGTTCGAACTGAAGGGTTCGACGCACTTGAACCCTCCTCGGACGCCGCCGGACCGACGTAGAGAGGAGATGTTACTTCGGCACCCCCGTTCGAGACGCGGCGTTCTGTGCGGTAACGACCATATCCCCGTTTGGATGCCGAACGCCTTGTATGTTCCCCGCTACCACGCGCTCTCGATTAAATATCTACCTTCTGACTGGTCAGTCACCACAAACATCTTATACCGTGACGAGTGAGAACGTCGTATGTCCGACCCGTTGCAACTATCACTCGACCCGACCGCTCTCGGAATCGACTTCGGGAGCGGTGCCGTCATCGGCGGGGTCATCGGTTTCGCGGCGAAGAAAGTCGCGAAACTCGTCGCCGTCATCGTCGGCGTCGAACTCGCCGTGTTCAAGTTCCTCGAATCGCGGGGCATCCTCACCGTGGACTGGGAACGCCTCTCTGCGGGACTCGTCACGAAGTCGCAGGACGCCGCGACGGGCGCGCCGCCCGATTGGCTGAGCAGTTTCCTCTCTACGCTCTCGGTTTCGGCGGGCTTTACCGGCGGATTCCTCGTCGGCTTCAAGAAGGGATAGTCCGCGTTCGGCTTCGACTCCGGACGGCGATTACGCCCGCGGTCCGACGGTCACCGCGTCTTCAGGTCGTCTTTGTCCTTGACGATTCGCGTCTCCGCCTCGCCCGATGTCATGTCGTTTATCATGTCGTAGAAGTCGTTCTGCATCCCGGCGGGGAACGTGACGACGCCGACCCACGACCCGTCGTTTTGCCACTCCTCGCGTTCGAGACTCCCGTACTCGCGGACCTGCGCCTGCGTCTTCCCGGCGTACTGCGCGGGAATCTGGACGGCTATCGTCACCTCGTCGAATCGGATGGGGATGACCGGTCTGAGGGCGTCGAGAGCGTCGTCGACCTGCGATTCGACCTTCTCCATCGGGTCGACTTTGAACCCGGCTTCCTCCAACGCGCGTTCGATGCGTTCGGGCGGGTGCGGCGCGTTGTCCATCTGCGGGTTGACCGCGTTGCGCGCGATGCGGTTTATGAGCTGTTTTCGCTTCTGTTCTTGCATCTCGCGGCGTTGCTCGGCCGTGATCTGTATCTCCCCGCGTCTGACCACCTCGGGGATTATCTCCATCGGGTCGGTCGTTCCGAACACCTCCTCTAAGTCCGTCTCGGCCGGTCTGTCGCCCCGAGAGGCGTCCTCAAACACGTCCTCTGCGGCGATGACGTCCTCTAACTCGCCGTCGAACTCGCCGCGCTTTATATCCAGTGCCGCGTCGGGGTCTACGAGAACCTCGAACCGTTCGCCGTGCGATTCGAGTCGGGCGGTGACCGCCTCGTCGAGTGAAATCATACGGGTAGATACTCGTCCCGAATTAAAAAGCCCTCCCCGACTGGACCGACGGGGCGTCGTCCGCGATACCGACACGTCGCGCCCTCGGGCGGCGACTACCGACGCGTCGAATCCGCCGTGACCGGGGTGCGAAGCGCTATATCGCCCGGCGTCCTCCGCGTCGGTATGAGTATCGAATCGACGCCCGACGGGGCAGAGGAGAGCCTCGAAGAGCGAATCGACCTGTTCGTGCGGCGGAACTTCCCGCAGATACAGATGCACGGCGGGGCCGCCGGAATCGACGCCGTGGACGAGGAGACGGGAACGGTCTGGATTTCGCTCACCGGCGCGTGTTCGGGGTGCGGCATCTCGCCGATGACCGTCCAAGCGCTGAAGTCGCGGATGGTCGCGGAGTTCGAGGCGGTGTCGGACGTCCACGTTTCGACCGGCGGGGCGTTCGACTACGAGGCGGACGCGGAGAGCGACCCCTTCGAGCGGAGTCGGTCGGACGCCCCGTTCTAGGCACCGCATTCGACACCGTAGGTGGTGACTACCGACCGATGCGGTCGGGCGACGCCCGAAATATGCTGCGTTTACTTATATTCAGTCAGTATGACTTGTCGTCCGGGAACAAAATGTCACGGAGTCACCGCAGACCGGAGAACGAGTCGAACGGAGAAGCGGCCCCCGGATACTACCACGTCGTCTGTCACGACTGTCGGGTAGAGTCGCTGGAGACGGACGCGGACGAGGCGCGCGACGCGGCGACTCGGCACGACGAGAAGACGGGTCACGACGTGACCGTCGGACGCCTCTGAGGGCCTCTCGAAAAGCCGTTCAGTTCGACAGTTGGTCGATAATCGCGACTAAGTCGTCTTTGTCCTGCACGCCGATGACCTGCTTTGCCTGTTCGCCGTCGGCGTAGAACTGAAGCGTCGGCACGGAGCGGATTCCCTGCTCTTGGGCGAGTTCCTGCAGTTCGTCTATGTCCACCTTCAGGACGACGGCGTCCGTCTCCGCGGCTATCTCTTCGACCGTCGGTTCGAGCATCTTGCACGGTCCGCACCAGTCCGCGTGGTAGTCGACGAGGACGACGTCGTTCTCGGCGACCAGTTCCTCTAACTGTGCTGCGCTCTCGACGTGGACGGGACTGCCGGTTGATTCGGGTGTACTCATAGAGAGACGTACAGTCGGGACTGCCTTAACTATTGAGCGTCTCTGTCCGCTCTCCGCACGACCGTCCGAGACTCGCCCTCGCGTCACCCCGAGTCACTCTCGCACTACGTCGTACGATAGAAGGACGCCGTCGTCCAGACGCTCTACCTCCCGAAGCGAGAGGGCCGTACCGTCGTCTGTGAACCCCTCGCCGTCGGCCAACGTCGGCGCGTCGCGTCCGCCGAGGACGAGCGATCCGACGTAGACGCTCAGTTCGTCCACCATCCCCGCCTCGAACAGCGAGAAGATGACTTCCCCGCCGCCTTCGACCATCACCGACGCCACGCCGCGAGATTCGAGCGACCGGAACGCTTCGGGAAGGGAGACGCGTTCGTCGCCCGCGACGACGACTGTCGCGCCCGCCGATTCGAGCGCGTCGATTCTGCGTTCGGGCGCGGCGTCCGAGACGAGAACGTACGTCGCCGCCGCGTCGTCCAGAATCCGCGCGTCCGTCGGTGTCCGCCCGCGGGAGTCCGCGACGACGCGGGCCGGGTTCGGCGGCCGACCGTCCGCCCGCCTGTTCGCTCGAAGCGACTCGTCGTCTACCGTGAGATGCGGGTCGTCGGCCAAGACGGTGCCGACGCCGACGAGGACGGCGTCGTTCGCCGCGCGGACCCGGTGGACTCTGGCGAAGTCCTCCTCGCCGCTTATTCGGACCTGTTCGCGGCGGCGGTTCGACAGTTTCCCGTCGACGCTCGTCGCGGCGTTGACGACGACGTGCATAGTTCTATCAGGTGTGCATCGGCGTATCCGAGTTTCGGTCCCGCGACCGGACGGACAGCAATTATATACGCTATCGTGGTATTGTGGCGCACATATGTCGCCAAAGATCCTGATGCTCGGCTGGGGGTTCCCTCCCAACGTGAGCGGTGGACTCGACACGCACGTCGGCGAGTTGTTCGATGGAATGCAAGCGAAGGGAGCCGACATCGAGTTGGTGCTTCCGGCCGAGTACGCCCCGGAGGGACGCGAAGATATCATCGGCGTCCCCACCGGCGACGGCGACATCATCACCCGTATCGGTCGGCTCAGTTCGACCTTCGCGGAACGCGCCGAAGACGCGGACATCGTTCACACGCACGACTGGTTCGGGTACGGTCCCGGGTCGCGGGCGAAGTCGAACGACGACGCCGACGTCGAGTGGGTGACGACGTTCCACTCGCTGTCGTCGGACCGGAACATCGACCCACCCAAACGGGAGAAAGAGACGGAACGCCGCGTCGTCGAACGCTGCGACCACCTGCTGGCGGTGAGCGAACTCCTCGCGAACAAGGTCAACGACGAGTACGGGAAGACGCCCGACGTCATCTACAACGGCTTTTCCACCGTCGATACGACCGGACGCGACCTGAAGGCGGAACTCGGCATCGACGGCGAGATGATCTTTTTCGTCGGAAGACACACAGACCAGAAAGGAATCTCGCATCTCGTCTACGCCCTCGAGAAACTCGACCGCGACGACGTGACGTTGGTGATGGGCGGGTCCGGCCACCTGACGGGCCAACTGAAGCGCTTCGCGGAACTGCTCGGCGTGGAGGACCGAATCGAGTGGGTCGGATACGTCCCCGAGGAGGAACTCGGCGACTACTACGCCTCCGCCGACCTGTTCGTCTCGCCGTCGTTGTCGGAACCGTTCGGCATCACCATCGTCGAAGCGCTCTCTGTGGGGACGCGCGTCGTCGCCACCGAAAGCGGTGCCGCGGAGGTGTTACCCGAAGACTGCGTCATCGAAGTCGAACCCGATTCGCACTCCATCGCCGACGGTATCGAGTACGGTCTCTCGCTCGAAGGGCCGCCGGAGTACGAACCGCTGACGTGGGACGAAGTCGTCGACCAGACCCTCGAGTTCTACGACCGAATCGCCTGAACGGACGGAAAAAGCGACGCTCGCATCTTCGACCGGTCTCCCCGCCGCCTCACCGCAGGACGCGAACGTCCGTCACGGGTTCGGGGTGGCGGATGCGATAGCCGTCCGCCGTCGGCACGAGGCCCTCCTTCGGGAGACTCTGCCGCGCGGGTTGGTACGGGCTGTCGGTGTCCGCAGACTGATAGGGACTGTCGGAACTGGGGGACTGATAGGGGCTGTCGGCCTCCGCAGACTGGTACGGGCTGTCGGAACTGGGGGACTGATAGGGGCTGTCGTCTCTCTGTTTCGCGTCCCGGTCGAAATCTTCGGGCGGGAGGTAGATTCGCTCCCCGGACTCGGACCGGACGATGACCGCCGTATCTCGGTCACCGCGCATCGTCAGTTCCGTCTTCCCGTCTTTCACCTCGAAGCTGAAGGTGACGGACTCCGCGTCCTCCTCTTCGTCGTTTTCGTCTGGTGACGCTGCCATACGTTGCCAACCGTCGCCCCGTCACTTAGCAGTTCGTGCTCTCGGCGACTCGTGGCCCACCTCGCGACGGGTTCGCGAGGGGGTGAGCGGTGACCGCGACCCTGCGCCGGAAACCCTTTTTACGGTACGAGAGCGAATCTTCAGGCGATGGACGTAGACGACCATGCCGAGGAACTCGCCTCCACCCTCGGCGTAGACAAAGCGGAGGTCAAATCCGACCTACAGAACCTCTTGGAGTACAGCGTCCCGATAGACGAGGCGAAACAGAGCATCCGACGCAAGCACGGCGGCGACTCCGGAGGTAGCGGGGGGTCCCCCACCTCGCGCGATATCGCGGACATCACCACCGAGGACGGAAACGTCACCGTCACCGCGCGCGTGTTGACCGTCGGCCGACGCTCGATTCGCTATCAGGGCGAAGAACAGACCATCCGAGAGGGCGAACTCGCGGACGAGACGGGAAAGATATCCTACACCGCGTGGGAGGACTTCGGCTTCGAACCCGGAGACTCCGTCACCGTCGGCAACGCGGGCGTCCGCGAGTGGGACGGCGAACCGGAACTGAACCTCGGGTCCAGTTCCACCGTCGCCGTCGAGACGACGCCCGTCGAGACGCCGTACGACGTGGGCGGGGAGACCGACCTCGTGAACGTCCGCGCGGGTGACCGCGGCCGGACGGTCGAAGTCCGCGTCCTCGAATCCGAGGAACGCACCATAGACGGTCGCAACGGCGAGACGCTCATCCGGTCGGGCGTCGTCGCCGACGAGACGGGCCGCCTCCCCTTCACCGACTGGGGGGCGCGCTCCGACCTTCGGGAGAGCGCTGACCTCCGGTTCGAGGACGTGTACGCCCGCGAGTTCCGCGGCGTCCCTCAGATAAACCTCTCGGAGTTCACCACGGTCACGCCCGTGGGTCGGGAGGTGACGGTCAACGAATCGGCCCCGCGGATGGGAATCGGCGAAGCGGTCGGCTCCGGCGGGATGTTCGACGTCGAGGTGACGGGCAACCTGCTCGAAGTCCGCGACGGCTCCGGCCTCATCGAACGCTGCCCCGACTGCGGGCGCGTCCTGCAGAACGGCCAGTGTCGCTCCCACGGCGACGTGGCGGGCGAAGACGACATGCGCGTGAAGGCCATCCTCGACGACGGCACCGGGACGGTCACCGTCGTCTTGGACCGCGACCTGACGGAGACGCTGTACGGCGGGACGATGGACGAGGCGATGGAACAGGCTCGCGAGGCGATGGACAAGGAAGTCGTCGCCGACGATATCCGAGACACCGTCGTCGGGCGCGAGTTCCGCATCCGCGGCAACCTCTCTGTGGACGACTACGGCGCGAACCTCGAAGCCAACGAGTTCGAGGAGACGGCGGACGACCCGGCCGAACGCGCCGCCGCCCTCCGCGAGGAGGTGGGCGCATGAGCGTCGTCGAGAACCGCCGCGAGGTGGCCTACCGCATGTTCGCCGCCGAGTTCGACGACGCCTCCCTCTCGTACTCGGAGGGCGACGAGGAACGCGCGCCGAACTACGTCGTGACGCCCACCGGCGCGCGGGTGAACCGCCTGTTCGCCGTCGGCGTCCTCACGGAGATAGAGAACGTAAACGAGGAGGTGCTCCGGGGCCGCATCGTCGACCCCTCCGGCGCGTTCGTCACCTACGCCGGACAGTACCAACCCGAGGCGATGGCGTTCTTGGACCGGGCGACGCCGCCCGCGTTCGTCTCTCTGACGGGGAAGGCGCGGACGTACCAACCCGAGGATTCCGACCGCGTGTTCACCTCGGTTCGCCCCGAGAGCATCAACGACGTGGACGCCGACACGCGCGACCGGTGGGTCGTCTCCGCGGCGGAGGCCACCCTCGAACGCGTGGCGACGTTCGCGGCGGCGTTGGAGATGGACGAACGCGGCGACGACTTGCGCCGCGCACTCGAAGCCCGCGGCGTGGACGAGTCGCTCGCGACGGGCATCCCGATGGCCATCGACCACTACGGGACGACCGAACACTACCTCGAAGCGGTCCGACGCCTCGCCGTCGAGGCGTTGGACCTCGTCTCCGGTGACCGCGAGTCCGTGAGTTCACTCGACGTCGCGCCCGGTGACGACGGGCCGGACACGCTGGGGTCACTTCCGGAACTCGACCTCGGCGACTACTCGCCGGTCGAACCGGCGGCCGAGGCGACCGACGAGGACGCACTCGAAGACGAACTGACCGCGGCGGAGACGGTCGAATCCACCGTCGAAGACGCAGACGGACTGGCGGGCGAAGACGCCGTCTCCGAAGCGGACGTCGCGGTGGCCGACGACGCGGCGGCCGACGTACAGACGGCCGACGGCGACGCCGAAACGACGGATGCAGACGAGACGGGCGCGGAGTCGAGGGCGACCGACTCCCCCGCGGCGGAGACGGCGGCGTCCGACCCCGAGGACGCGACGACGACGCCGGAACCGGTTCCGGACGCGGGCGAGACGGCGGCCGAGGGCGTCGAGGAGACGCCGGAACCCGCCGGAGACGCGTCGTCGGTCGTCGAATCCGACGACGCGCCGACCGACCCCGAACCGGGAGCGTCGGCCGGTGCGGACGCGACCGGAGACGACGCCGACGCGACCGAGGAGTTGGGCGACTTCGGCGGCGACGAACCCGCAGACGAGGACGCTCCCGCCTCGTCGGACGAACTCGGCGACTTCGCGACCGACGAGTCGCCGACCGCCGAGTCCGACGAACTGACCGCCAACGGGGCCGACGCGGACTCCGACTCGACCGACGAAGCGGCCGCCGCGCCCTCGACGGACGAGATGTACGAGATGGACGAGGAGGAACGCCGCGAAGTCGAAGAGGAGTTCGGCACCGAGTTCTCCACCGGTACTGAGGTCGAAGCGCCCGGCGAGGCCGACATCGACGTTGCCGAGGGAACCTCGGCAAGCGATCGGGCCTCGCCTGACGACGTTGCCGATGCCGACGAGGTAGCCGGGGAGTCCGGCCCGGCGTCGGGAGGGGTGGACGCCGAGACGGCGACGACCGAGTCCGAATCGGTCGAGACTGCGGCGGCCGACGAGTCGGAGACGGTCGAAGCCGATTCGGACGCCGACGAATCCGAACCCGCGGCGGACGTGAACCTCGAAGACGCCGCGGTCGACGTGATGTCGGAGTTAGACGACGGCGACGGTGCGGACCGAGAGGCGGTCGTCGCCGCCGTCGTGGACCAGTACGGCGCGGACGAAAGCGACGTCGAGGACGCAATCGAGGACGCGCTGATGGGCGGGAAATGCTACGAACCCGCGGAAGGGACGCTGAAGTCCATCTGAGAGACGATGACAGATTCGCGCCCGTTGGTCGAACCCGTCTCCGGCGAACCGGCGGCCGTCGCCGACGTCGGCCGAGAGCGTGCGTTAGTCGTCGCCGACTACCACGCCGGAATCGAGGCGGGCCTGCGGTACGAACGCGGCGTCGAACTCGATAGCCACGCGGAGGTCCGACGCGCCCGGATTCGGAGTCTCCTCGACCGGACGGACCCGGACAGACTGGTCGTCCTCGGCGACTTGGGTCACCAAATCGGGAATCCGAAGGGCGACGAGGAGGGCGAACTCGCCGCGTTCGCGGAGATGGTCACCGACCGGGTGCCCGTCACTCTCGTCCGCGGCAACCACGACGGCGGCATCGAAGAGCAACTCGCCCCCGAGTTCGGCGACCGGTTCGTCGTCACCGACGGGGCGGGCGTCCGTCTCGGCGACGTGGGGTTCGTCCACGGACACCGGTGGCCGAAGCGAGAGGTGCTCGAAGCCGACATCGTCTGTTCGGCGCACGAACACCCCGCCGTCAGACTGGAAGACTCGGTCGGCGGCGGACGCAAAGAACGGGCGTGGCTTCGCGGCCCTCTCCGCCCCGAACCGTTCGCCGACCACCTCGGACTCGACGTCGGCGGGCGCGGTCCGTCGGACCGACGGGCGAAGCCTGCCGATACCGCCGAACTCGACTGGAAGTCGCCCGAACTCGTCGTCTTCCCGGCGTTCAACGACCGGTCCGGCGGGACGTGGGTCAACGTCGACGGGCAGGGCTTTCTATCGCCGTTCCTCCCCGACGCCCTCCGCTCTGCGGACGCGTATCTCCTCGACGGGACGCGCCTCGGCGCGTACGACTCCCTGTGAGGGTGCGGGGGCGACGCCGACGTTAGTTCGAGAGACACTCTCTGTTTCGGCGGCAATACGACATTTCCGTCCGCCGGGAGTGTGAGACGGTATGAAGCTCTCTACGATAGTCGCGGTTCTCGGCGTAGCGCTGTTCGTCCTCCCCGTACCCGGCACGTTCGTCGGCGGCGGTATCGTCCTCCTCGGCGGCATCGCCTTGCGACTGCTGGGGAAGTAATCACTCGACGTCCATCCGGTTTCGGACGCCGAGAGCGGTGCGCTTAATCCGCTCGCACCACTACCGAAGACGATGCAAAACGGGTCGTCCGCGCAGGGTATGGACGCGTTCACGCTCTTGGGCGAAACCGTTCGCGACGCGCTCTCGAAGCGGGGGTTCACCACACCGACGGAGCCACAGCGTCGCGCGATTCCGCCCCTCGCCGAGGGGAGAAACGCCCTCGTCATCGCCCCCACCGGGACCGGGAAGACGGAGACGGCGATGCTCCCCGTCTTGAACTCGATAGTGGAGTCGCCGCCCGAGGACCGAGAGGGCCTCTCGGCGCTCTACATCACGCCGCTTCGAGCCCTGAACCGCGACATGCGAGAGCGACTGGACTGGTGGGGCGAGGAGTTAGACGTCGAGATAGACGTCCGCCACGGCGACACCACGCAGTACCAAAGACAGAAGCAGGCCAACGACCCCCCGGACGTGTTGGTGACGACGCCCGAGACGCTACAGGCGATGCTGACCGGGAAGAAACTCCGAACGGCGCTCTCGGACGTTCGACACGTCGTCGTCGACGAGGTGCACGAACTCGCCTCCGCCAAGCGCGGCGCGCAGTTGACCATCGGACTCGAACGCCTGCGCGAACTCTCCGGACCGTTCCAGCGAATCGGCCTCTCGGCCACCGTCGGGTCGCCCGAAGAGGTGGGGAAGTTCCTCACCGGCGACAGGGAGTTCGAGATAGTCGAGGTGGACGTCACGAGCAAGGTGGATTTCACCGTCGTCCATCCGGAGGTGACCGCCGAGGACGAGACGCTCTCGGGCGAACTCGCCACCGACGCCGAGATAGCCAGTCACGTCCGCGTCGTCCGCGACGTGGTGAGAGAACACGAGTCAACGCTGGTGTTCGTGAACACCCGACAGACAGCGGAGGCTCTCGGGTCGCGGGTGAAGAAACTCGGCGCGCCGATAGAAGTCCACCACGGGTCGCTCTCGAAGGACGTGCGAATCGACGTGGAAGACCGGTTCAAGGCGGGCGAACTCGACGCGTTGGTCTGTACGTCCTCTATGGAACTCGGCATCGACGTGGGGCGGGTAGACCACGTCGTCCAGTACGGCAGTCCGCGCGAGGTGTCGCGTCTGCTCCAACGGGTCGGGCGGGCGGGCCACCGCCGCGACCAGACGTCTCGCGGCACCGTCGTCACCTCCGACCCCGACGACACCCTCGAAGCCCTCGCCATCGCCCGGCGCGCCGAGGCGGGCGACGTCGAACCCGCCCACATCCACCACGGCAGTCTCGACACCGTCGCGAACCAGATCGTCGGCGTCGTCATGGACACCGGCGAGGCGTCGGCGCGGAAAGCGTACGAACTCGTGACGGCCGCCTATCCGTTCCGTGACCTCTCGGAGTCCCAGTTCCGCCAGGTGGTCCGCCAACTCCACAGCAACCGCCTGCTGTGGTTAGACGAGGAAAAAGACCTCTTAGAGAAGTCCGGCGGGACGTGGCAGTACTTCTACGCCAACCTGTCGATGATTCCCGACGAGGAGACGTACGACGTCCACGACATGTCCTCGCGGCGGCAGATAGGCACCCTCGACGAGCGATTCGTCGTCAACTTCGCGGAACCCGGCGCGTCGTTCGTCCAACGCGGCGAGATGTGGCGCATAAACGACATCGACGACGAGGAGGCGCGCGTGAACGTCGCGCCCATCGAAGACCCAACCGGAGAGGTGCCGTCGTGGACGGGGTCCGAGATTCCCGTCCCCGAACCCGTCGCGGGCGAGGTGGGCGAGATTCGCGAGATCGCCGCCCGGCAGTTCGAGGCGGGCGCGGACCGGTCTGCCGTCGCCCGCGACGTGTTGACCCGCTATCCGACGGACGAACACACCGTCTCGGAGGCGTTGAAGCCGGTCGAACGACAGGTCGAGGCGGGTCACCCGATTCCGACGGCCGACCGCCTCGTCCTCGAAGGGCAGGCGCGTCGCGTCGTCCTGAACTCCTGTCACGGCCACCGCGTCAACGAGACGCTCGGACGCTTGCTCGCGGCCCTCGTCGGCCAGCGAACCGGGTCCTCCGTCGGAATCGAAGTGGACCCCTATCGCGTCTCCTTCGAGGTGCCGCCGAAGGTGTCGGTCCACGAGTTCGTCGAGGTTCTAGAGGCGACGGACCCCGACCACGTCGAGGGACTGCTCGAACTCGCGTTGAAACACTCGGACTCGCTGAAGTTCACCCTCGCACAGGTCGCCGCGAAGTTCGGCGCTCTCAAGCGCTACCGGGGGAACAAGCGATTCGGTGCGGACCGACTCGTGGCCGCCCTCGAAGACACCCCCGTCTACGACGAGGCGGTCAGGGAGGTGTTCCACGTCGATTTGGCCGTCCCCGAGACGACGGCCCTCCTCCGCCGAACACACGGGGGAGACGTGGAACTCACCACCGCCCGCGAACGGACGCCCATCGGCGTCTCCGGGAGTTCGAGCGGTCGGGACTTCCTCGTGCCCGAGAACGCCGACGCGAGCGTCATCGACGCCATCAGAGACAGAATCAGAAACGACCGGGTCATCCTGATGTGTCTCCACTGCACGGAGTGGACGCGGAAGACGAAAGTGCGGCGCGTCCCCGACGAACCGGAGTGTCCCGACTGCGGCGCGACGCGCATCGCCTGTCTCAACCCGTGGGACGAGGAGACGGTGAAAGCGGTTCGCGCGACGGAGAAAGACGACGAACAGGAGCGACTGACGCGACGCGCCTACCGGTCCGCGAGTCTCGTCCAGAGTCACGGCAAGCAGGCCGTAATCGCCCTCGCCGCCCGCGGCGTCGGCCCGCAGAACGCCGCGCGAATCATCGCCAAACTCCGAGAGGACGAAGCGGACTTCTACCGCGATATCCTCGCACAGGAGCGACAGTACGCGCGGACGCAGTCGTTCTGGGACTGACCCGCGACCGTTCTGTCGCCGACGCCCGACTACGGACGCGGGTTCGTGTCGTCACGCAACCACGCTTTTCGCACCGCCGACTGTAGCGGACGCCATGACGCGTCTACCGTCCGAGCGTTCGCGCATCGCGTGGTGGGGACTGACCGCCGTTCTCGCTTCGTTTCTCGTCTTCGCCACCTACCGGTTCGTCGGAACCGTGGTGCTCGCTATCTTCGTTTACTACGGTACTCGACCGGTGTACCACCGCGTTCGACCCCACGTCGGGTCGGACGAACACGCCGCCTCCGCGACGGTGTTTCTCCTCGCGGTTCCGGTCCTCGCGTTCGTCGCGTACCTCGCCGCGATGGGTCTCAGCGAACTCAGCACGTTCGCAGAGCAGTACCAACAGATCCTACAACCGTACGTGAACGTGGAGGCGTTGCAGTCGAGTCCGGTCGAGACGGTTCGGTCGGCGTTTCGAGACTCGGACGGCGGGGGGCGGGCCGGGTCGGCGGCCACGGCCGTTCTCGGGGTGCTCGGCGCGGCGACGACGGCGGTGATGCACACGTTCTTTGCGCTTCTCATCGCCTTCTACCTCCTCCGCGAGGAGCGAGACATCTCCGGGTGGTTCCGCTCGGAGGTGGCCGAGAGAGGCTCTGCGGGGTACGCCTACGTCTCGGCCGTGGACACCGACCTCGAAACCGTCTACTTCAGCACGACGCTTCTCGTGTTCGTCGTCGCCGTCGTCGCTCTCTTCGTCTACCACGGCTACAACTTCCTCGCGCCGCAGGCCGTCGCGGTGCCGATTCCCACCGCCGTCGCTATCGCGACGGGGATGGCGAGTCTGATTCCGCTGGTCGTCGGGAAAGTGGTCTACCTGCCGTTGGTCGGCTACCTCTCCGTTTCGGCCCTCCAGGCGGACGGGTCGCTTCTCGTCTATCCGCTCGCGCTCTTGGTCGTCGCGTTCCTCCTTTTGGACTTCGTTCCCCTCACGTTCGTCCTCCCGAAACTGGCCGCTCGGAGCACGCACACCGGACTCGTCCTGTTCGGATACATCGGCGGGCCGATGCTGTTCGGCTGGTACGGCCTGTTTCTCGGCCCGTTCATCGTCGTTCTCTCGGTGCAGGTCGTTCGGCTGGTGTTCAGCGAGTTGATCCACGGTCAACCGGTGACGCCGTACGTCACCGCCGCCGAATCTATCGGCTCGGACCCGCCGCCGAACGACGACTGACGCCGAAACGAGAGCGGCGTCGCCCGCCGCCGTCTACGCGTCCGCGCCGGACGGGAGAACGGAGTCGAGGGCGGCGTCGAAATGTTCCGGTCGAACCAGTATCTCCGCCGCGTGGTCGTTCGCCGCCTCGCCCTCGTACGCCGAGGCCACCTCCTCTATCGCGCGCATCGCCGCCTCGCGACAGACCGCGGCCACGTCCGCCCCGGAGTAGCCCTCCATCCGCGACGCCAACGCGTCGAGGTCGATATCGTCCGCCAGCGGTTTGCCGCGGACGTGGACGTCGAGGATGGCCCGCCGGGCGTCCGCGTCGGGCGCGGGAACTTCGACGTGCGATTCGAGGCGGCCCGGTCTGAGGAGCGCAGGGTCGAGCGCGTCCTTTCGGTTCGTCGCCGCGAGGACGACGAGGTTCGGGTTGTCCGCCAGTCGGTCCAGTTCCGTCAGGAGTTGCGAGACGACGCGTTCGGTGACGCCGGAGTCGCCGCCCATCGAGTCGCGGTTCGTCGCGATGGCGTCTATCTCGTCGAAGAAGACGATGGCCGGGGCCGCCTGTCGCGCCCGTTCGAACACCTCGCGGACCGACTTCTCGGATTCGCCGACGTAGCGGTCGAGAAGTTCCGGGCCGCGGACGTGGATGAAGTTGACGCCGCTTTCGCCCGCGATGGCGCGGGCCAAGAGCGTCTTGCCCGTCCCCGGCGGCCCGTGGAGCAAGACGCCGGAGGGCGCGTCCGTGTTGGCCGCCTCGAACAGGGGCGCGTACGTCAGCGGCCACGTCACGGCGCGTTCGAGCGTTCCCTTCGCCTCCTCTAAGCCGCCGACTTCGTCGAACGTCGTCGTCGGCGACTCGGCGACGAACTCCCGCATCGCGGAGGGTTCGACCGCCGCCATCGCCGACTCGAAGTCTGCGGCGGTGACCTGCAACTCGGTCAGAGACTTCCTCTCTCCGCCCGTCTTCGCGCGCCGAGAGCGTCTGAGCGCCGTCATCGCCGCCTCCTTCCCGAGCGATTCGAGATCGGCGCCGACGAACCCGTGGGTCCGCGCGGCGAGGCGTTCTAAATCGACGTCCTCCGCGAGGGGCATCCGGCGGGTGTGGACGTCGAGAATCTCGCGGCGGCCGCGTTCGTTCGGCACGCCGATCTCTATCTCGCGGTCGAACCGTCCCCCGCGGCGGAGGGCCGGGTCGAGCGTATCGACGCGGTTCGTCGCGCCGATGACTATGACGTCGCCGCGGGCGTCCAACCCGTCCATCAGAGAGAGCAGTTGGCCGACGATGCGGTTCTCGACGTCGCCGCCGTCCTCTCGTTTCCCCGCGATGGAGTCTATCTCGTCGAAGAAGACGATGGCCGGGGCGTTCTCTCTGGCCTCCTCGAACCGTTCGCGGAGTTTCTCCTCGGACTCGCCTTTGTACTTCGACATTATCTCGGGTCCCGAGATGGTCAGGAAGGTGGCGTCCACCTCGTTCGCGACGGCTTTCGCGATGAGGGTCTTGCCCGTCCCCGGCGGCCCGTGGAGGAGGACGCCCTTCGGGGGGTCGATGCCGAGGTGGGCGAACACCTCCGGTTCCGAGAGGGGGAGTTCTATCATCTCTCGCACCAAGTCGAGTTCCTCGTCTAACCCGCCGATGTCCTCGTAGGTGACGCCCGTCGAGTTGTCCTCTTGCTCCGCCGTGGGGCCGACGGAGGCGACGACGCGTTCGACGCGTCCGCGCCTGACGAGTTCGAGCCTCGTGGACTGGGTGATTCGGACCATCCCGTCGGGGTTCGTCTCGCTGACGACGAACGGGTCGTCGCTGAGCCGTTCGAAGTGAATCTGTCCGCCCGCCTGTATCGGTCGGTCCTGCAGGCTGGTCTTTATCAGGTCCACCGCCCGCTCTTCGTTCTCGAAGGCGACGCCGTCCGGCATCGCCAGCGTGACGGAACGAGCGTCGTCTACGTCCACCTTCGAGACGCGAACGGACTCGTCTATCTTCGCTCCCGCGTTCGCGCGCGTGTCGGCGTCGATGAGGACGACGCCCTCGGGGACACCGGCCCCCGCGGGCCACACCTTCGCCACCGTCTCTCGCGTTCCCTCCACGACGACGGTGTCGCCGCTGAGAACGCCGAGTGTCCGCCGCGTCGCTTCCGGAAGCCGAGCGATTCCCCGCCCGGCGTCCCGTTTCTCCGCGCCGCGGACGGTCAGAGTGAGACCCTCCTCGTCGGTCATACCGACCCTTGGGTGGGGCCTTTCTTTATCCTTCCGCGGGAGAGCGACCGAGGCGAGAAATTCGCAGAACCTATCCGCTCGACCGACTTTCTGGACGAATTTTTATGGGGTGATAGCCAACAGTCGGTATGGTATCTACGACCGAACGCGACAACATGACGTGGTACCAGTGTGAGGGTTGCGGGTTGCTGTTCGACTCAGAGGAGGAAGCAGAGCAACACGAGGGCAACTGCGACACGGACAGTCCCTCGTACCTCCAGTAGCGCCGTCGCCTCGCGGAGACTGCGCCGAACGCCGACCGGACCCCCGCCGCGAGCGTTACAGGTCGTCGAGCAGACGGTCCGCGTGCGACTTCGACTGCGCGCGCTTCCAGCGGACTTTCGCGGCGTCGCCGTAGGAGAGTTCCTCTCTGAGAACGTCGGGGAGGAGTCCCGCAGTCGCTTCGATTACCGCACCGTCTTCGTCGCCGAACTCGACGACGCCGTACGCGTCCGGCGTCTCTCCGACGGTCGAACGCGTCAGCGGTCGCCAGCGCTTTCGGAGCGACATCACTCCTCCGTGACGAACTCGTAGGACTCTTCGCCCCAGTCGTCTTCGGCGAACGCGAAGACGCGCCCGCGCGCCTCCTCGGGGTCGGCCTCCACCTCGGTCCGCATCCCGCCGACGCGGCGGGCCGTGACGCCGGGGAATATCTCCTCTTCGTCGCCTTGCTCTAAGATGACGCGCCCGACGCCCGTCGATTCGAGGATGTCGTCGTGCGTCTTGAGGTCGTTCACGTACACCATCACGCCCTCCGTCTCCGTCGGGTCGGTGACGAGAATGTGCGTCTGTTTTCCGGGCCCCGTCGTGAGGGTCCCCTCGACTTTCTCGGGGACGCCTCGGTAGAGCGTCGTCCGGCCGTCCGTGTACTCGACCTGCACCCCGTGTTCGAGGAGTTCGACGCCGAGCGTACTCGGTGCAACGTCGTTGCGCGCGCTCATACTCCCGCGTTGGCGCGGGCCGGTGAAAAGGTGCGCGATGGCACGCGTCCGGTCGGTCGGACGGCGGAGTCGCTCCCGCGGAGACGGCCAAATCCGCGCCCACCGCTACACCTTTCCGTTCGCTCGCGCCCCTACTGGTATGCACGGCCGCGCAGTAGCCCTCGGTGCCGGGACGGTGCTGAACGCCCTCGCGACGGGCGTCGGGTCCGCCTTCGCCATCGACGCCGAGACGACGGCGACGGTGGAACTCGACGACTCCAACGCCGTCACCGGCGAGGTGGCCGAAGACGCCGCCGCGGACACGCGCCTGATAGAGCGATGCGTCGAACTCGCCGTCGAACGCTACGGCGACGGCGAGGACTACGGCGGATTCGTCCGCACGGAGAGCGACGTACCGATGGCCGCGGGGTTGAAGAGTTCCAGCGCCGCCGCGAACGCGTCGGTGTTAGCAACCGCCGCCGCCCTCGGCGTCGACCCCGACAGAGAGGAGGCCTGCCGACTCGGCGTGCGCGCCGCCCGCGAAACCGGCGTCGCCGTCACCGGAGCGTTCGACGACGCCTCCGCGTCGATGCTCGGCGGCGTCACCGTGACCGACAACGGAGACGACGAACTCCTCGCCCGCGACGAGGTGGAGTGGGACGTTCTCGTCTGGACGCCCGAAGAACGCGCCTACAGCGCCGACGCCGACGTCGAACGCTGTGCGAACGTCGCGCCGATGGCGGAGTTGGTGGCCGACCTCGCACTCGACGGCCGGTACGCCGAGGCGATGACGGTGAACGGGCTGGCGTTCTCCGCCGCCCTCGGATTCCCCGCGGACCCCGCAGTCGAGGCGATGCCGCACGCCACCGGCGTCTCTCTGTCCGGGACCGGACCGAGCGTCGTCGCCGTCGCAGAGCAGAGCTCTGCGGCCCGCCAGAGGCAGTCTGGCGACGTTGACGAGACGCGTTGCGTCTCGTCCGCCAGCCAGAACGCGGAGCGTTCTGGCGACGTGGGCGACCGGACCGACCTCGAACGGGTGCGGGACCTGTGGGACCGACGCGACGGCCGGACGCGACTGACGACGACGCGGACCGACGGAGCACACACACTATGACACGAGACACTCCAGACACCGACGAACGGCGACCCGACGAGATGACGCTCGACGAACTGCGAGCGGAGATAGAGGATATCGACCGCGAAATCGTCGAACTCATCGCCCGACGGACCTACGTCGCAGAGACCGTCGCACAGGTGAAAGACGAACGGGACCTGCCGACGACCGACGAGGGGCAGGAAGAACAGGTGATGCGACGCGCCGGTCAGAACGCCGAACGGTTCGACGTGGACTCGAACCTGGTGAAAGCCGTCTTCCGGCTGCTCATCGAGCTGAACAAGGTGGAGCAAAGAGAGAGTCGGTGAGCAGCCGGAAGACCGGATACTCACCCGTATCGAATACGTTCCAATAACGCCCCGCTCAGTCCGGATAAGAGGAACACCGCGAATCTAGCGGTCAGTTCTTACTGTGTCCCAACCCAAAGACACAACATCCTGTGTACGCATAGTTTCCTGTATGCCCAGTATCACCGTCAACGTTGATGACGATCTCAAAGACCGAATGGAGCAACATCCAGAGATCAACTGGAGCGAGGTCACCCGACAGGCTATTCAGGAGAAAATCGAGACGCTCGACGTGATGGACGAACTCACGTCCGGAAGCGAACTCACCGAGAGCGATGTCGCGGAGATCGCCGATAAAATCAACGGGAGCGCACGCGAACGCGTCGAAGAGGAGTCGGAGTAGCCTCGACGAATGAAGTTGGTCGTCGATGCCAACGTCGTCATCTCCGCACTCATCGCTGACTCGAAAACCCGTGAACTCATCGTCACACTTGAACCCGACCTCCTGACACCCGAATTCGTCTACGACGAGATTGGGAACTACACAGAGTTGATCGTCGAGAAGTCCGGCATGAGTCCGGAGCGAGTCGCCCAGTTTATCGACCTCCTGTTTCAGTACATCGAGGTCGTTCCCGTCCAGGAGTTCTATCCGCACATCGAAGAGGCCGAAGCAGCGATCGGTGACACAGACCCCGGCGACGTGCTCTATGTCGCGTGCGCCCTGGCAGAGGACGCGGCAGTCTGGAGCGACGTTACTGATTTCGACGAACAGCCTCTCGTCGAGACGTATTCGACGAGCGACGTGATCGACTCGTTCGACACACGTTAGCCGATTGGAACGGCCTAAAGCAGCGGAGATCCATTTACATAGGACACCAACTCACGTCCTCTATATTCCGATTTCTGTGGTGTTGGGCGCGTGCTTAGACACTATTTTCACGAGAATCCATCATGGATTTCAGCCACCTGAACAAGGTGGAGCAACGGAGCAAGCGGTAGTCGAAAACGGACGTTTCGAGCCCTGATTCGGGCGTTTACGGATCGAGAACTTCCGGCTGTTGTTCAGTTAGTCCATCGGTGGGCGATTCCTTCATCTATCTCTGTACTCCAGAAAGTAGACAACGACGCCCGTATTCGGTCGATATATGCTCCCGCCCTCCACGCTACCCGACTTTGCTCTCTCGGGAACTGCTCTCGCCGCGGCGACGCTGTGGTTTCTCCGAAGGCGGGGTAGCCCTCTGAGAGGAATATCCACGCTCGGTACTCTCGTCGCGTTGCTCGGAGTAGTCGCACTCCTCTTGTTCACACTCCTTCGGTTTGGCTACGTAGACGCGGTACTGTCTCCTTCGTCGGGCCTCAATTACGGACCGTTCTGGCGCGTCCTTCCCGCAATCGCGGCAGAGGGGCTCAGCGTCGTTCTACTGTTCGTAACGCTCACGAAAGGTCTGTCCCGCCCGGCGAAACAGACTTGGTAGATAGTAACACGTGCGTATGTCCGAAGCGGCCACGGGAAACGACGGCGACGACGAAATCGTCACGGTGAACTTCAAAGTCACGCAGTCGTTCCTCGACGAGATAGACGACACGTGGCAGGGACGCGGCTTCAACAGCCGGAGCGAGTTCATTCGGTACACGCTTCGGGACGCGACCGAGTTCTCGGTGTTCGACCGCGACGAACTCGTGGCACTCCTCCAAGCGGAAGAAGGCATCCGCGAGGGGCGCACCACGAGCGCCGACGAGGCCCGCGAGCGAACATAGACCGACAAACATCCATCCGACCTGACGCTTCCTGCTGTACGTTTCACTCTCCGCAAGCTTGCCCTTCGCGCTGTCCTGAACCGGTCCTGATCGCATCTCGGTTCTCTGGACCCACCGGACGTGTCAGTACGGCGTACGGTCTCCTTATTGCCTCAGGGACCCTACTTCGTGTAGTCAGCCGTCGTAGCTGCCCGAGTTTCTGTGGCGGAGGGGAGCGCGTGAGGGGTTTGACGAGAGAGTTGAAACTAATGCCCAGCTTCGAGCACACCGTCGAGATCGCAGCGCCCATCGAACGCGTCTTCGCGTTCGATTCCAACCCCGAGAACTGGTCCCGAACGATGGCCAGCCTCCGAGACCTCGAAATCGTCGAAGAGACCGACGATGGGGCGCGCATGCGCGCCACGTACAAACTGCTCGGCATCTCGCTAGATGTCGAACTGGCGTTGAGCGTCGTCGAACCGAACGAACACATGACGGTCGCGATGGAGGGGTCCGGCATGAAGGGCGAAGTACACAACTACTTCGCGGAGACCGCCTCCGGGACCCGGATCACGCATCAGGCCGACTACGAGTTCGGGGATTCGCTCCGCGACCGCCTGCTCGAACCTGTGGCCAGTCGCTACAACAACCGACAGTTCAAGAACCACCTCCAGAACACCAAGGACATCATCGAAGCGGAGATAGCCGCTGAGACGGCGCGCCCGGCCTAATCGCGGTCGTCTGCTTTCCTTTCTTCGTCTGAGCCGGTTTGCAGGCGGTTCGAAAATTTCCCTCGGTCGCCGAGGCGACCACCGGTCTCGAAGCTGAGCAGCGAATCCGCCTCGGGGGGACGCGCGGTGTCGCCGAAGCACCGGACCGTCGCTATCACCACGTATATTTTCTCGGAGTTGTCAGGCGAATTTCGGCACGGTACCAGCTAGATGCGCTGTAATCCGGATCTCTCCCGTCTCAGTTTTAGTATCATATTTGATAATACTGCCCAACTTATTTACTCTCAATTGGCATATTCGAATCATGGATCTGGCGTCTCGGCTGTCGTCCGTCTTTCCCCCCGACGAGATACCGACGTTGATATCGAGAGCCGGTATCCTTCTGTTTGCCGCGTTCGTCGTCGAATGGGTGGTGTTCTACGGTCTCCGCGTGGAACCGCTCTTGACGGGCAACTTCCTCCTCAATCTCCTCTTGACCGCCGTCTTCTCGGGCGGCATCGTTTACGGTGGCTCCCGCATCGCGAGGACTGGTCTCTCTCCGAAACGTTACCCGCGCATCGCGACGTGGTTCGTCGGCGGAATCGCGGTTTTCCTCGGAGTCAACGCGCCGATGATGGTCGTCTGGTATCCAGGAACCCTCCAGAGCGTCGTCGGGTGGGCCAGAACGTCGGCCGCGATGGGGGGAGTGGGTGGTCTCGTCTTCGGAATCGTCGAGGCGCGCGCCATCCAACGCGAACTCACCGCGGAACGAGCGGCCATCCGCGCCGACGAGGCCGAAGCGCAGCGCCGATGGTTCGATTACCTGAACAGCCTCCTTCGGCACGAAGTCCTGAACACCGCAAACGTCATCACGGGATACGCGTCCGTCCATCTCGACGACGACGACATCGACGAGGAACTCCGGCGCAATCTCGAACGGATCCACCGACAGGGTCAAGAGATGACCGAGGTCATTCGCGACATTCAAGTGCTGATGCGGGCCAGCCAAGGAGACGCCGACCGGGAAGCGGTGAACCTGACCGAGACGCTCACGACCGTACTGGAGAACCCCCGAAGCGACAGAGAGAACGTCGAGATTACCGCGTCGATGCCCGACGACGTGTACGTGATGGCCGGCGAGCTTCTTCCCCGCGTGTTCGTGAACCTCTTTGCTAACGCCGTTCAGCACAACGAAAGCGAGACGCCTCGGGTGGACGTAACCGTCGACGTGGGTGACACGACGGCGACGGTGTCCATCGCGGACAACGGTCCCGGAGTTCCGGACGACGTCCGCGATACGCTGTTCGAACGGACAGACGGCAGTTGCGGAAGCCACGGACTCGGCCTCTATCTCGTCCGAACGTTGGTCGAACGGTACGACGGGATAGTTCGGTTATCGGATACCGGGCCCGACGGGAGCGTGTTCACCGTCGAACTTCCGCTGGCGAACGACGCTGCGGGGTCGGCGCGTTCGCGTTCGCCTGACCCTGCATCCCCTCTCGGCGCATAGCGCGCACGTCCGAATCGGCGACCGAGAGCGGCGACGACGGCGCCCCCGTCGGGTTGTCGTTTCTCGCCGAGGGAGGTGACGCGCGTCAAACTCCGTAACGCGAGGGCTCGAAGAGCCGTTCGCACCGCCATATCTTTCTTCCGTGTTCGCTCTCTACTGGCCTTCGTTATGGGATTCGAGGCGCACGGACCCAGCGACGCCGATACGGGGGGCGGGTGACGTGGGGGACGCCGACCCGGCGACCACCGTAGAGCAGACTCCCGCCCCGGATATCCTCGAATCGCTCATCGAATCCGGGCTCCACGAGATAGAGCGCGAGCGGACCGGGCTGTTGCTGTCGGGGTTCTCGGCCGGTCTCGACATCGGATTCGGTCCGCTGTTGATGGCGGTTCTACTCACGCTCACCGAAGGCGGGTACGGTGACCTCGGAACCGAACTACTGTTGGCGAGCGCCTACGCCGTCGGATTCATCTTCGTCATCATCGCGCGCTCGGAACTGTTCACCGAACACACGGCCCTCGCCGTGATGCCGGTGCTCGACGGTCGAGCGTCGTTCCGGAAACTGATGCGTCTCTGGGGGTTGGTCTGGGCGAGCAACATCGTCGGCGGCGCGGTGTTCACCGCGTTCATCGTCACCTTGATGCCCAACCTCGGGGTCGCCACCCCGGAAGCGTTCGGGACCATCGCGCACAAACTCGTCGACCACGACCTCACGTGGTTGTTCGTCGCCGGCATCCTCGCGGGCTGGCTCATGGGACTGTTGGCGTGGTTGCTCGCCGCCGCCCAAGAGACGACGAGCCGATTACTGATAATCTGGCTCGTCACGGCCTCCATCGGACTGCTCCACCTCCCGCACTCTATCGCGGGCAACATCGAGGTGCTGTTCGGGGTGTTCCTCTCGCCCGAGGTGTCGGTATTCGACTACGCGAAGTTCCTCGTGTTGGCGACCCTCGGGAACGCCATCGGCGGCGGCGTGTTCGTCGGTATCCTGAAGTACGGACACGTGACCCGCGGCGGCGGGTGACGACGCTTTCGCCGACGTTTCTCCGCCTCTCGACGCCATCTGCCGCAGGTATAATGGCTCTTCGCCCGGTATCGCCCACATGGCCGGTGTCTCCGACGAGACGGGCGGCGGTTCGGACCAGACCGCGAACCGCGACGGCGAAACACCGGTCGTAGAGCGACCGGAGACGGCCGACGAGGCGACCGTCCACGATGAGGGGACGGAACTCGAACGGACCATCGGCGTGACCGGCGGCATCGCCATCGGCGTCGGGACGATGGTCGGAGCGGGCATCTTCGTGTTCCCCGGCATCGCGGCGGGGCAGGCCGGACCCGCCGCGGCGGGGTCGTTCGCCATCGGAGCCGTCATCGCGCTTCTCGTCGCCTTACCGGCGTCCGAACTGGCGACGGCGATGCCCCGAAGCGGCGGCGGATACTACTTCATCTCGCGGGGGATAGGGTCGCTCTTCGGCGCTATCGTCGGCCTCTCGCTTTGGTTCGGGTTGGTGTTCGCCTCGGCGTTCTACCTCGTCGGGTTCGGCTTCTACGCGGAGGCCGTCCTGGCGCGGGCGGGCGTCTCGTTCGGCGGGTTCGACGTCGTCGTGCCGTTGGCGCTTCTCTTCGGCGTCTTCTTGACAGCGCTGAACGTCACCGGGACGGAGAACGCGGCGAAACTTCAAAACGGCGTGGTCGCGATTCTCCTGGCTATCATCGTCGGCTTTCTCACCTTCGGCGGTCTCTCTGCGCTCGGAGTCGTCGGCGACCCCGAACCCATCGGCGAACCGTTCCTGTCGCAGGGTGTCGTCTCGGTGTTGACCACCGCCGCGTTGGTGTTCACGTCGTATCTGGGCTTCGCGCAGGTGGCCACCGTCGCCGGCGAAATCAAACAGCCGGGGAAGAATCTCCCCCTCGCGATGGTCGGGTCGGTGCTCATCGTCGGCGTGCTCTACGTGGCGACGATTTTCGTGGCGACGAGCGCGTTCGGCAGCGAGCGACTCGCTTCGCTCGGTGAGACGGCGATGGTGACTGTCGCTGAGAGCTTCATGGGGCCGCTCGGTGCGTTTCTCATCCTCATCGGCGGGCTACTCGCGACGGTGTCGAGCGCGAACGCGTCGATTCTCAGCACCTCGCGGGCGATATACGCGGTGAGTAAAGACGCGCTCTTGCCGCGCGCTGCGAGTCGAATAAACCTGACGTACGGCACCCCGCACGTCGCACTCGGGATGGCCGGCGGTCCGATTCTCGCGCTCGTCCTGTTGGGTGAGGTGGACGTGCTCGCGGAAGTCGCCTCGTTTCTCCACCTCGTGATGTACGGGCTGATGTGCGTCGCGCTGATCGCACTCCGCCGGGACGAACCGGAGTGGTACGACCCCGACTTCCGCGTCCCGGGCTACCCCGTCGTTCCGGTGTTGGGCGCGCTCGCGAGTTTCGCGCTGATCGGATTCATGCAACGCACCTCCCAACTCATCGGTCTCGCCATCATGCTCGTCTCCGCGGGCTGGTACCTCTATTACGCTCGCGACGTGAAACTCAAAGGGGTGCTCTAATGACCGAACGCGATTGGACGGTTCTCGTGCCGCTGGAAGTGCTCGAAGGCCAGACGATTCCCGACACCGTCGTCGAGTTGCTGTCCCCGTTCTCCGTGGTCCTCCTCGGCTACCACATTCTCCCAGAACAGACCGCGCCGGGACAAGCGCGGATACAGTTCGAAGAGAAAGCGCAGTCGCTCCTCGACGAGTTGGCCGCCGAGTTCCGCGAGACGGGTGGGTCCTGTGAGACCCGTCTCGTCTTCACGCACGACGAGGAACAGACGCTGGACCGGGTGGCCGACGAGGCGGGGTGTACGGCGATTCTCGTCCCGAACCCGACGACTCGGGTCGAACGAGTGCTCGTCCCGGTCGGAGACGACGTGAACGTCGCCCGCGTCGCGGCGTTCGTGGCCGCGATGGCCGACGGCCGCGACGTCGAACTGACGCTCTATCACGTCGCCGACGACGAGGAGGCCGAACCCGCGGGTCGGTCGATAGTCGAGGACGCGGCGGCGCGACTGCGCGAGAACGGACTCGCCTCCGACGCAGTCCGGACGGAAGTCGTCGTCTCCAAGACGCCGGTCAGAGCCATCGCGGACGCGGCCGACGACCACGACGTCGTCGTCATGGGCGAGAGCGAACCGTCTCTGCGGTCATTTCTCTTCGGCGAGATATCCGACCAAGTCGCCGCCCGGTCGCTCGGACCGGTCATCGTCGTCCGACGCAGGCGGGACTCGGCCGCGCCGGAGTGACTCCGGCGGCGGTACGGCCGTGCCAGACTGTCCCAAGCTACTTCGTCGTCTGGGCCGAGACTCCTCACGATGTCTTTCGACCCCGACGCAGTCGAGACTATCGCGTTCGATTCGTACGGCACCATCGTCGACGTGACGGCCGTAGAGGAACCGCTCTCGGAGTACGTCGACTCGCCCGAAGCGGTCTCGAAACTCTGGCGGAATCGGTCGCTTCTGTACGCGATGGTCGGCAACGCAATCGAGGAGTACGACTCGTTCTACGAGATGAACCGGCACGCGCTACGGTACGCCCTCCGGACGCAGGGCATCGACCTCTCGGAGGACGAACGCGAAGAGATCCTCTCGACGTATCAGGACCTGCCGGTGTTCGACGACGTCCACGAGGGGATGGAACGGTTGCGGGAGGCGGGGTACGACCTCTACGTGGTCTCGAACGGCAGCGAGGAGATGCTCGACTCGATGGTCGAACACGCCGACCTCGGCGACGTCATCGAAGCGACGGTCAGCGCAGACGAGATTGAGCAGTTCAAACCTGACGCGGGACTGTACGAACACGCCGCCGACAGAGTCGGAACGCCGATAGAAGAGATCTGTTTCGTCGCCGCGGGGTGGTGGGACGTTCCGGGTGCGATTCACGCCGGGATGCAGGGCGTCTGGGTGAACCGTCAGGACGCACTCTGGGGGCCGTACGAGACCGACCCTCACCTCACCGTCGAGTCGTTCGTCGAGTTCGCCGACGAACTCGGGGTCTGAGGTCTACTCCGCGTCGCCGCCGAACACCTCGACGACCCGTTCGCAGTACGCGTCGAGGTCGTCGGGGTTTCGACTCGTCACCACCCCGTCGTCGGTGACGACTTCCTCGTCCACCCACTCGCCGCCCGCGTTGCGGATGTCGGTCCGGAGAGTCGGGTAGGAGGTCAGGGTTCGGCCCTCTACGGCGTCACCGGAACCGGTCCGGTCGTCGGCGTCCGCTTCGACGAGTACCCACGGGCCGTGACAGATGGCACCGACGGGTTTCTCCGCGTCGAAGAACTCGCGGACGAACGATACCGTCTCCTCGTCGCCGCGGAGTGTGTCCGCTCCGACGGTCCCGCCCGGGACGAGAACGGCGTCGTAGTCGTCGGCCGACACCTCCGAGACGGCCTTCTCTACCTCGTACGTCCCAGCCTCGTTGAGGTCGCTCTCGACGGTCTGGACCTCGCCCGTCTCCGGACCGACCGCGTCCACGTTCGCTCCGGCGTCCTCGACTGCCTGTCGCGGCCGGGTGAACTCGACCTCTTCTGTCCCTTCCGGCGCGAGAAGTATCGCCACGTTCGTGTCGTCGAGTGCTTCGGACATTGTCTCGGGTCGAAGTTGCGGCGCGACGTCCCTAAGTCGTGTGGCGAGCCGTTTTTTCGGTCGGGGGCCGGGGCGTTCGAGTCCGAACGTCGCGTCCGTTCTCACCGGGCCGAAAGACGGGAGTGTCGCCCGTCAAATCCCTCGCACCGTCTCGACGACGCCGAACGTTTCGAGCGTCATCCACGCGAGAAACAGCAGATACAGGGCGAGCAGGCCGTAGGCTTCGGGGTCCGTGAGTTCGAGATGCGTGCGGGTGACGATGACGAACACGAGCGTCGCGAACGCGAGAAAGCCCATCATCGGGACGGCGGCGAGGAAACTGACCGTCGTCGGCCCCGAGATGAGGACGCCGACGGGGATGGCCACGAGGAGGTTGAACGTGTTGCTCCCGAGAACGTTCGTGAGGCTGGTGACGCTGTCGTCGACTCGCGCCGCGCGCACGCTGACGAACGCGTCGGGGAGACTCGTCGCGGCGGCGATGACGGTCAACCCCCACAGGAAACTGGGCGTGCCGAATATCTCGCCGAAGCCGAGGGCGGCGCGGACGATTCCCTCGACGCCGATGGTGATGAGAAGAAGCGAGACGGCGAGCGTCCCCAGTTCGCGGGGGACGTTCACCTCGATGGGTTTCGCCGCGTGGTCGCGGGTGTCCTGATACTGGAGGAAGACGTAGATGGCGTAGGTGGCCAGAGGCATCAACACGAGCGTCGGGGTGAGGATGGCCTCCGCGTTCGTCCCGCCGGGGACGTACGTCGCGCCGAGAGCGAACGTGATGAACAGGACGAGGACGCTTATGATGTAGAACTGCGCGTCCTTGTGGACGATGTCGCGCGTCGTCTCCAACTGCTCGCTCGCGAGTGCGGCGGCGGCCGGGATGACGAGGAGGTTGAAGATGGCGCTGCCGACGATGGCTCCGACGCCGAGGGAGAACTCCCCGTGGATCAGGGTGCTGAGGACGACCGAACTGAGTTCGGGGAAACTCGATCCGATGGCGACGACGACTGCGCCGTGGACGGCCACCGGGAGGCCGTAGTGTTTGCTGAGGCGTTCCGCGGCGCGTTCGAGGAGTTCGCTCCCCTTCCAGATGACTCCGGTCGACGCGACGGCCAGCAGGAGATAGCCCAAGAGAGCGTTCACGAGCGAGTAGTGTTCGCACGGAGTGAAATACGTTCCCCGTTCCGGTGTCGCGGAGACGCCCGAGGGCCGCCCCGTAGCCGCGTCGGCGAACGCGCCGAAGTCGGTCAGCAGGGTTTTCAACCGCCGAGAGAAGACCAAGCCCATGGACAGACGACGGGTGGGGACGAGCCTGTACGCGGGTTTTCTGTTCGGCGTCCTCGGCTTCGTCGCGTGGATAAGCGGCCAACCCTTCATCTTCCCCAGTCTCGGACCCTCGGCGTTCGTCCTCGCCTTCGAACGTCACGGCGGCCGGAACCGGACCTATCGGATGGTCGGAGCGCACCTCGTCGGCGGAGTCGCCGGGCTACTCGCGCACGAACTGCTCGCCCCGGGCGTCGCGTTCGCCGCCGCCTCGCCGGACCTCTCCGCGGAGGGTCTCCGACTCGCCGCCAGCGGGGTTCTCTCTCTCGTCCTCACGAGTTGGGGAATGATAGCGACCGACATGAAGCATCCGCCGGCCTGCGCGACGACGCTCATCGTCTCGCTCGGACTGCTCTCGGAACCCGTCGAAGTCGCGATAATCGTCGCGAGCACGGCTATCCTCGTCGAGACGCACACGAACGTGCTGCGCCTGTTCGAGAGGGTGGTCGGCGGTCTCTCCCGACCGACGACGGCGGGTGAAGAGGCCGAATCGACCGAGTGAGCCGTCTCGGGACCGTCCCTCCGCGTCCGGTCCGGAGACGGCCCGCGGGCGACTCCGAAACTACCGCTCCTGTTCGGGCGTCGTGAACGGCACCGTCGCCGCCGTCCGTTGCGTGACCGTCGCGATGCGGAGGATGTACGCGAAGAGAACTGAGAGGGGGACGAGACCGACCGTGACCGTCGCCGGTATCAGGAGGCGTTCGTACGGAGGCGAGACGGACGTGCCGCCCGCCGCGGTGAAGAGAAGCAGGCTGACCGCGACGACTGCGACCGACGGGAGACCGGCGTAGAACAGCATCCTCGACAGTTCCGCGAGTTGCTGTTCGAGGTAGACCGATTTGAAGTACTGTCTGGCGACGTCTATCTGCTGGAGGCGGTCGATGAGGAGGTCTATCGACTCCTCGACGTGCGCCGGGACGCTCTCCTCGTACTCGGATTTGATTCGCCGGAGGTGGTTGATGTCTCTCGCGTAGTTCGTCGTGAGCGTCGCAGAGAGCACGTGGAACGTCGAGGCGTCCGACTCCTGCAGGAGACCGTCCACCGTATCGACCTGCCGGGTGACTCTGGAGACGGCGGCGTCTACCTCCGCGTACACCTCGTCGTTCGTCTCCGCGATGGTGAGTCCGCCGAGTTCTTGCGACCTCTTTCGCGTGTTCTCGACGAGGAGGCGGAGAAAACCCAACGGCTCTACGGGGGCGACCCGCCCGGCGGCGTCCTCGACGTCCTTCCGGTAGTCGATGACTCCCTCCATCTGCGATCGGAGTTCGGAGGGCGTGTTCAACTGCCGGGAGAGCAGGAGTTGGCTGATGGAGACGACGACGGTGATGACCGTGAGGTTCCCGCTCAAAAGCCCGCCGTAGACGTAGAAGACCGGCTGCCGCTCGACGAAGGGGGCGAGTCCGGAGAGACTGACGGACGCGACGAACGCAAAGAGGGCGAACGCGGTCACTCCCGCGACGAGTGTCCTGTCGGCGTCGAGCAGAAGCCACTCTCTCCACTTCTCTCTCGGCCGTTCGGATTTCGATTCCGCAGCCATCGCGTGCGCGTACGGCGTCGAGGCGAAAAGATATCTCGGCCGCCGCGGGCTACTCGGCGTCCGACCGGTCGAACAGGGCCCGCAGTTCCGCCACGTCTCCGGCGGTCGTCCCCTCGAAGAACTCCCCGTCACGTCGTCGGTGCCGTCGAATCTCCGCCTCGGTGAACCGCATCTCGGGGTCTATCGACTCTCTGGGTTCGACGCACCGGTCCGTCCGTATCTCGTACCCGTCGCCGAAACACTGCTCGAAGATGTATCTCGCCCGTTGCAGGTGCAGACAGGAACTGACGACGCGGACGGCGTCTCCATCCCAGTCGAGTTCCTCGACGAGGAGGCGGGTGAAAAAGCCGTTCTCCCTCGTGTCGCGGGCGTTCGACTCTAACAGTATCTTCTCTCGGGGGACGCCGCGCGACACCGCGTAGTCGCGCATCGCTTCGCACTCCGCGTTCGGAACCGCCGGATTCGTCGCCCCGCCGGTGAAGACGAGATAGGGTGCGTCCTCCGCTCGGAACAGTTCGATTCCGAGGTCCACGCGCCGCCGGAGGTGCGGATGCGCCGTCTCGCCGACCAACCGTTGCCCGAGCGTAATCACGACCATGGCGGGCGAGCCATCTTCGCGACGACGTATAGTGTCGGTGGAGTCGGCCGTCACCCGAACACGTCGAAGAGGCTCAGCCCCCACCTGACGACTTCCGAAACGGCGAGGAGGACGCCTTCGAGTCGCGATACCTTCCGTCCGGACCACATCGCGGCGACGACGACGACGACGACGGCGACCAACCACGCCGTGCTCTCTACTGCGGTGGCGGAGACGGTCAACGGGCGAATCAACGCGCCGAGCCCCATCGCGCCGAGCAGGTTGAAGATGTCGCTCCCGACGACGTTGCCGACGGAGACGCCGACGCTTCCGCGCCGTATCGCGACGATGGAGACGGCGAACTCCGGCGTCGAGGTGCCCGCCGCGACTATCGTCTCGCCGATGACCCACTCGGAGAGTCCAACGACTCGCGCTATCGCCGACGCCGACTCGACCAAGAAATGCCCGCTCACGAGCACGACGGCCAGACCGGCCGCGAGCATCGCTCCGTCCTGCTTTCGGAACGCGGGCGCGTCGCTCGCGTCCGCCGTCGCCCGTTCTTCGGACGGTTCGGACGCCGCGTCCTCGCTCGTGCGAAACAGGACGGCGGTGTAGACGACGAGAGAGCCGACGAGTACGGCACCTTCGACGCGAGTCACGGTCAGGTCGAGCAACGTCGCGACACCCAGCAGAGTCGCGAGGAGGAGGGCGACGCCGTCACGGCGGACGAGAGACCGTTCGACCGGGACGAACCGAACCGCGGAGACGACGCCGAGGACGAACGCCAAGTTGTAGATGTTCGACCCGACGATGTTTCCGACCGCGATGTCGCCCAAGCCGTTGAGCGCCGCGTCCGTGGTCACGACCAGTTCCGGCATGGACGTACCCAACGCGACGATTGTCAGTCCGATGGTGAGTTCCGAGAGCCCGACGGACCGGGCGAGTCGAACGGCCGAATCGACGAGTAACCGCGCACCGACCCAGAGACCGAGCACCGTCCCGAAGAAAATCGCGCCCTGTAGTGGAAGGCTCACCATCGTTCGGGTAGCCAACTCGTGGGCGGCGCGTAACGAAACTACCGGTGGCCCGCAGAGCGTCAGAGCGACCTTACGGAGTCGTTCCGGCGTCCGCGCCTCAGTCCCCCGTCGCGCGCGGCGTCTCGTCGAGTTCCGAGACGGCGATGAGGAGGCGGCCATCGTCGAGGGAGGTCACGAGTTTCGACTCGGTGAATCTACTCCCGTCCGCGCGGAGGCCCTCGCTCCGGCCGGTCCACTTTCCGCCCTCTTCGACGACCGGGAGGACGTGCGTTCGGATGTGGTCTACCTCCGCGTCGGGATGCAGTTCCGACCAGTGTTTCCCCTCTATCTCCTCGGGTTCGTAGTCGTAGAACGAGGCGTACGCCGGGTCCACCCTCTCGAACCGTTCGTTGCGTCCGACGACGCCGACTCCGTCGAGTTCCGTCTCGACGTCGGAGTCGAACTCGCCGTCGGAGTCGACCGCGTGTTCGACTCGCCGGACGAGGAGAGTGTATTGGCCGGTGCCGAACCCCTTTTTGAGGTAGTCGGTGAGACCGGCGCGGATTATCTCCGCCGCCAGGTCCGTCGTCTCCTCGCCGGAGAACAACAAGAGCGGAAGTTCCGGGTGCGTCTCGCGGACGCGTTCGAGAAACTCGATGCCGTTCATCTCCGGCATGCTGTAGTCGCTGACGACGCAGTCGAACGCTGTCTCCGGCGACCGGATTCGGTCGAGGGCGGCGGCGGGAGACGCCTCGTGGGTCACTCGACAGTCCAGTCCGCTATCGTCGCGTTCGAGGAACAGCGTCACCATCTCCCCGAGAGCCTCGTCGTCGTCCACGTGAAGAACCGAGAGCGCCCCGTTCACTGGTGTCCCCGCCTCTCTACCGATTTCGACATCACTCGCCCTACGTTGTATGTTCCACATAGTTACCTTTTCGGTCGCGGGGGGGCCGTCACCGGATACCCGTGAACTCGAAGCGCGCGCCGCCGGAGGGCCCCTCGACGACGCGCACCGACCACCCGTGCGCCTCCGCAATCTGTTCGACGATGCTCAGCCCATGTCCCGTCCCGTCGTCGGACTGCGAGAAACCGAACTCGAACACCTGTTCGCGTTCGTCCGGTGGGATACCCGGACCGCTGTCCTCGACGTAGAACCCGTCTGCGAGCGTTCCCATACGGACGGTGACGTTCGACTCCCCGCGTTCGACCGCGTCTCTCTCGCCGGGGTCTCTTCGACGTTCGCGTCCGGCGGCATCGACGTGGCGACGATGGCGTCGTGGGTCATTCTCGCCGTCGTTCCCGCCGCTATCGTCCGCTTCGGGGTTCCGTCGCCCGGATACTCCGGCCGCTCAGACTGAGTCGAGGTACGTCTGTGCGAGTGCGTCGAGCGATTCGTGGTGTTCCGTACTGTGCGGCGCTGTCAGCGGCGACACCGAGACGCGCCCCTCGACGACGGCGCGGCGGTCCGTCCCCTCCGGGTCCGGGAGGTCGCCGCTACGCATCCGGTCCCAGACGCCGTCGTGGAGGGTGAATCGGCCGTTTTCTGTGTCTCGGCTGGCAGTCATGTCGTACAGCGTCGAGGGTGTCGTCACCTCCAAGGGCGCGAGAGACCCGTCGTCGGCGAGCATCGGCGCGTTGACGTTGAGATACTCCGCCTGCTCGAAGACGCCCGCGCCGAGTCCGTGCTTCGCGAGGTACGTCGCCGCGTTCGTCGCGTTCCGGAAGTCCTCGGTGTCGGTCGCTTTCTCCTCCCACGGCACGTCGTCGCCGCCGGGGACGTACAACGAGACGGCGATGGCCGGAACGTCGAAGAACGCCGCCTCGACTGCGGCGCTTACCGTCCCCGACCGGCCGAGGACGTACGCGCCGAGGTTCGCCCCCTTGTTGCATCCGGCCACGACCAGGTCCACGTCGGGACAGAGCGCTTCTAACCCGACGACCGTACAGTCCGCGGGCGTGCCGTGGATGGCGAACCCGAGTTCGTGTCTCGTCACGTCCACGTCCTGCGACATCTTTCGACCCACGGCGCTTTGGTCTTCTGCGGGTGCGACGGCCGTCACGTCCGCGAACTCCTCGAAGGCGTCGTACAGTGCGCGAAAGCCCACGCTGTCGATGCCGTCGTCGTTGGTGAGAAGGATAGAGAGCGACTCGCTCATGGTTCACACTCCGAGGGCGAGTGCAAAGATGTACCGCTTGGCGCGGGTTCGGGCCTCGCGTCTCTCGGTCTTCGAACGCCTCCGCCGAGACGGGACCGGCGCGGACGACAGAACTGACGGCCGAAAGAGACGGATAGGGGCTCCGAAGATTGAGAAATCGTTAACAGCTTCTGCCCTCTACGGAGGGCTATGGTGCAGACGTCCTCCTCTCTCGTCCTCTACGTCGACCCCGACTCGGACGACCGCGAGGAGGTCGCAGAGTCTCTCACCGGCCGACGGTCGGGGCTCTCGGTAGTGGAGGCATCGACGCTCGAAGAAGCGCGCTCTCGGCTCGAACGGGGCGATATCGCGTGCGTCGTCAGCGAGTACGCGCTGCCGGACGCGACCGGACTCGACTTGCTCGAGGTAGTCCGAGACGGTGACCCGAATATCCCGTTCGTCTTCTACACCTCCCATCCGGCGTCCGACCTCGTCGAAGAGGCGTTTCGGGCCGGTGCGACGGACTACGTCGAGAAAGGTCCGACGCCGGCCCACCACCGAATCTTGGAGCGACGACTCGAAATCGCCACCGCGACCGGCGAGAAGTCGGGAGTCGATGGTTCGCTCGCGGCCGAACGGAGTCGGCGGAGTCTCGACGAGTACCGAACGGTGTTCGAGACCCTCCGAGACGAGGTATTCCTCCTCGACGTCGAGGACGGAGATACCTTCAGAATCGCGCGGGTGAACGCCGCAGAGGATGGCTTTCTCGGATGCTCCGCGGAGGACCCCCGAGGGAAGACGCTGTACGACCTGTACGACGAAGACGTCGCAGACGAGGCGGTCGCGGAGTACCGACGCTGTCTCGAGAGACGAGCGCCGACCACGAGCGAGAACGCGTATCGACTCGCCGGAGAGACGCGGGTGTTCCGGACGGAGTTAGCTCCGGTCATCTCTGCAGGCGAGGTCACGCAACTGGTCGGCGTCACGCGAGAGATAACCGACCGGAGAGAGCGCGAACGGGAGCTACGCGGGTACAGAGAGTACATCGGGACCGTCCTCGACTCTCTCGACGACGTGTTCTACGTGTTGGACGACGACGGCGTCCTCAAGCGGTGGAACGAGAGCCTCCCGAGAGAGACGGGCTACACCGACGAGGAGATAGCCGAGATGCGGATACAGGAGTTCTTCGACGAAGGGGAGAGCGACCGTATCGACGAGGCTCTGCGGGAGGTGTTCGAGACGGGCCGCGCCCAAATCGAGTCCGAACTCCTCACCGAACGAGGAGCGCGCATCCCCTACGAGTTCGTGGCGACCGAAGTCGAAGAGCCGACGGGCGACACCGTCGCGGCCGGAATCGGCCGGAACGTCAGCAGACGCGTCGAGAAGGAGCACCAGCTCTCGCGGCTGATCAGTAACGTTCCGGGGTTCGTCTACCGCGTTCGGAACGCTCCCGACTGGCCGGTGGAGTTCGTCAGCGACGGCGCGAGAGAGATAACCGGGTACGACCCCGAAACGCTGGAACGCGGCGACGTGTCGTTGGGGGAGGAACTCGTCCTCGAGGGGAACGATCGGATATGGAGACAGGTGCAGGCGGCCCTCGACGCCGAGGAACCGTTCGACGTCACCTATCCCCTCGAAACCGAATCGGGGGACCGACGCTGGGTCCGAGAACAGGGCCGCGGCGTCTTCGCCGCCGACGGATCGGTCGAGGCCCTCGAAGGCGTCGTCATCGACATCACGGAACAGGTCGAGTACGAGAGAGAGTTAGAGCGGACTCAGCGCCTCCTCGAACAGTCCCAGCGACTCGCGAACGTCGGCGCTTGGGAGATCCAAGTCGAAGACGGCGCGCTGACGGGACTGACCGCGACGGACGAGGCGTACCGAATCCACGGGCTCTCGCCGGAGACGGACGTCGACATCCAACAGGCGTTCGGATACTACCACCCGGAGGACGAAATCCGCGTCAGAGCGGGCGTCGACCGCGCCGTTCGCGAGGGAGAGAGCTACGACTACGAGGCGCAACTCACCACCGCCAACGGCGACGAGCGGTGGGTTCGGACCATCGGCGAGCCGATTCGGGAGGACGGCGACGTCGTCGCCGTTCGCGGGGCGATTCAGGATATCACGGAGCGAAAACAGCGCGAGGTGGAACTGGAGAGGACAAAGAGCCTGCTGGACAACACAGAGCAGATAGCGAACGTCGGCGGGTGGGAACTCGACGCCGAGGGCGGACCGCCGTTCGACGGGATACAGACCGACGGTCTGCACCGACTGCACGGCATCTCGCCGGGCGAGGAGTTCCCCACAGAGCGAGGGATGGAGTTCGTCCACCCCGACGACCGCGAGAAAGTCGAGGAGGCGGTCGAAGGACTGCTCGTGGACGGAAAACCGTTCGACATCGAGCGACGAATCGTGACCATCGACGGCGACGTTCGGTGGGTGCACGGACGCGGTGTCCCGGTGGTAGAAGACGGGGCGATAGTCAGATATCGCGGCGCGATGGCGGACATCACCGAGCGGAAACGGTCCGAGCGAACGTTTTCGTCGCTCTACGACGCGGCGCATCGATTACTGGCCGCCACGGCCGACGAGGACGTCGCACAGATCACAGTCGAGGCGGCGGTGGACCTGCTCGAACTGCCGCAGATAGTCCTCTATCGGTTCGACAGCGACGAGAACAGGTTCGTCCCGCTCGCGCACTCTCTCGACTTCGAGTCGTCCGACGGGGTGCCGCCCGTGATTCACGGGAGCGACCGAAGTCTGGTCGGACGGGCGTTCTTCGGAGACGAGACGCTCGAACTGAACGACGTCCGCGACTCGCCGTATCTCTACGATGCGCAGACGCCGATTCGGAAAGCGCTGGTGATTCCGCTCGGAGAACACGGCGTCTTAGCCGCCGGCGACCCCGTCTGCGGAGAGTTCGACGCCCACACGCGGACGGTGACGGAGCTTCTCGGAACGACAGTTCGGGCCGCGTTCGACCGGCTGACCCGCGAACGAGAGTTACAGGAAAGACAGCGGGAACTCGAACAGAAGACGACTCAACTCGAGCGGCTGAATCAGCTCAACGAACTCATCCGCGGCATCGACAGGCGACTCGTTCAAGCGGAGTCCCGCGACGACCTCGAAGCGGCGGTCTGCGAGAAACTCGTGGCGAGCGACCGGTACGCGTTCGCGTGGATCGGCGAGTACGACACGCGAACGCAGACGGTCGCCCCGCGGTCGTGGGCCGGGACCGACCGGGGGTACCTCGACGAGATACGGGCGCTCTCTACCGACGAGGCGACCGTTTCCGAACCCGCACACCGAACAGCCCGCGCGTGCGAACCCACGCTCGTCTCGAACGTCGCAGAGGGGGTGCAAAAACAGGAGTGGCGGCGCGAAGCGCTTTCGAGGGGCTACCAGTCCGTGTTCAGCGTCCCGCTCCTGCACGAGGCGATTCCGTACGGCGTGCTAACGGTGTACGCCGCCGGGACGGACGCCTTCGACCCGTTGGCGCGAACGGTCTTCGAGGAACTCGGAGAAGCGATCGCCAACACCGTCAACAACGTCGAGACGAAGCAGGGCCTCGTCGCGGACCAGGTCGTCGAACTGGAACTCCGAGCGTACGCGACGAACGAGGCTCTCCATCGACTCGCGAGCGACGCCGACTGTTCGCTCACGGTCGAAACGGTGCTTCCCGAGTCCGACGACCGGTACCGCGTCTTCTTTACGACGCCGGCCGACGCCGCGGATGCGCTGAGAACCGCCGCCGCGTCGTCTCCGTCCGTCGAAGACGTTCGCGTTCTCTCTGCGGACGACGAACGGGCCACGTTCCAAGCGACCGTCTTCGAGACGCCGGTCGCGCTGACGTTAGCCGAACAGGGAGCGGTTCCCCGCCGGATTACGACCGACGGCGAAACGATGGAGATGACGGTCGAAGTTCCGACGACGACCGACATCCGAACGTTCGTCGAGGTGCTTCAGGCGCGCTACCCGGACGTCGAACTGATCGCGCGGCGAGAGTTGGACCGACCGATACAGACGCGAGAGGAGCTGTACCGGTCGCTGACGGCGTGTCTAACCGACCGACAGTTCGAGGTACTCACCGCGGCGTACCACGGCGGGTACTTCGAATCGCCCCGCTCGAACACGGGCGAAGAGATAGCCGAACTGCTCGGAATCACCCAACCCACGTTCAACTACCACCTCCGGAGGGCGTTCAAGCGACTGCTCTCTCTCACGCTGAGTAAGACCGGCGGCGTGAAGTATCTAGATACATAGAGACGGGTCTCGGTTCGTCTTCGCATATACAGGATACTGGCATCTCGGGCGAAGACGTCTAGGGAATCGATACCGATGGATCAGATCGAAGAACACCGGGCGAGATGGGATACGGAGGAGGGCGTGGCCGTCGCGGTCGTGAAGGCGGTGGCAGAGGCCACGAACACCGACCCGTTCGAACTCGAACCCCTGCACTCCGCGATGGACACCGGCGTTCTCGACTCGGTCGCCGAATCGGACTCCGAGTACCAGTGGCGTCTCGAATTCGAGTACGCCGGCGTTCAGGTCGAGTTGGTCGGTACGGGCGACCTCACGGTCACTGGATTCGATGGCCGCTAACCGAGTCACGAACTTCGAGGTCTGTGCGCACTGCGGAAGCGAGTTCGAGAGGGGGGTCCGATACCCCGTCGTGACGGTGCGAACCGAGGACGGGGGGCCTCTATTTTACTCGTTCTGTGACGACGACTGCAAAGCCGCGTGGCTCGAATCGAGAACCGACGAGTAGGTGTACCGAGCGCCGATTCTATCGACGCACTCGACTCCGAGAGAGCGCTGACGGTCGCCGAGGCGTCTCCGGTCTACATCGCCCGGTCCGACACCGCGGCGGAACGCACCGTCGGCGACTCGGCCGCCTCTCAGGCGACTCTCTCGACCACCGCTTCGCCGTCGACGACGAGGTTGTACGCCTCCTCGTCGTCGTTCCACAGAGAGAGCACGTTCTCGAAGGCGAGCACGTCGCCGTAGTCGGCGCGGGCGAGTTCCTCGTTGAGTCCGTCGCGGTGGGTCAACACCGCGTAGTGGTCGGTGGATTCGCTGCCGTCGCTCACCTTAAACAGGGGGTTTGCCCTCTCGTCGTCCGCGAGGTTCCGACTCAGTTTCACCGCCAACAGGTCGATTCGCTCCGTGACGTGGCGGTCCATCTCGGCCATCTTCGCGAACCGGTTCGCGGACGCCGTCACGTCGCGACGGCGGACGCCGTCGGTCCGGAGAATCGAGTAGGAAAACTGCACCGTCTCGTTGACGAACGTCCCGTCGCCTTCCCCCGCCTCGTCCAGTCGGGTCTGGAACGACGGCGCGTCTACGTCGTCGCGCCGGTCGAACGACCACCCGCGGTCGGTCGGTGCCGCGCCCGGCCAGAGTCTGAGCGTCGGCGAGTAGACTGTCACCTCGCTCTCCGGCGAGGCGACGGCGCGTTCGACCTCTCGGAGGCCGACGCTCGTGTTCAGGTCCGCGGGGGCGAGAGCGACGACGGACCCGTCCTCGGCGACCACGTCGAGGTACCGTCGGACGACCGATTCGGGGTCGTCGAGTTCGCTCAGGACGTTCGCAAAGAGGACGATATCGAACCGGTCGGAGTCGTCGCCGTCGCCGACCACGCCGCGGGCGTCGAACGCCTCCGCCGTCTCGCGGTGGACGGTCGTTCGGAAGTTCGGCCCCGTCTCTTCGAGCATCCGTTCGAGGACGTCGGCGGACGCCGACGGTTCGACGGCGTGGTAGTCCACGAGTGCGTCGTCCGGCAGGTAGTCGTGCAGACCCAACGCGGGGCCGCCGGTGCCCGCGCCGACGTCGAGGACGCGACAGACCCGCGGGAGGCGTCCCGTCTCCGCCAAGTCGTCGAGGACGTAGCCCACGGCGGCGTAGTAGTCCGGGAGGTGGTAGAGACCGTATCCGAGCGCCGCCGTCTCGTCGTACTCGACCGCGTTCTGCCGGAAGTAGTCCTCTTTGAGGCGACGTATCGACTCCCGGAGGGCGTCGCCGGAGTCGCCGCGGTGCCAGTTCACGCCGTGGCGTTCGACGAGAACGTCCTCGAACGCGAAGGCGTACGAGTCGGGGAACGCAGTCGGGGTCCACGACGCGCGCGGCGCGGGGTCGTCGTCCGCCGGGGCGAACGTTCCGTCGTCGCGTTCGACCAACCGGAGGTCGTACGCCTCCTCGCGGAGAATCTGTTTGACCACCGCCGGGTGCGGGGTGCCCTCTATGTACTCGCATATCTCTGCGGGGTCTATCGGTCGGACGTTCCGCAGATACTTCGCGTTCGACCGAACCGCCTCGCGGTCCGTCATCGGTTCTCACTTCCCGTCCCGAACGCGCCGTCACCTGCTTTCGCTTCCTCGTACAGGTCGTCGAACGCCTCGCCTTCGGCCTCCGCGACTCGTCGGGCGGCGTCGGCCACTCGGTCCGCGCCGGGGAACGACTGCTGAATCTCGCGGTAGACGCGGGGTGTCCCCGCCGTCACCGCCGAGACGAGTTCGTCCAGTCCGGCGGATATCGGGGTGGCGAACTCCTCGCGCACGTCCTCCGCGGCGAGTGCGTACGCGAGGATGGCCGCGTGCGCGCCCGACTGAACCGTCTCCATGGCCGCGTCGTGTTCTCCGGCGGTCGTCTCGAACACGTGATTGTCAGCGTCGGCCACCGCGCCGAGAATCGCGTCCGAGACGGGCCCGGGGGCGTCGGCGACGACGGCGACGTTTCCCGGGGCGTTCTCGGGCGCGAACAACGGGTGGAGACTGACTCGCTCTCGGTCGGGCGCCGCCGCCCGCATCGACGCGATGGGGCCGTCCATCACGCCGGTGACGTCGACGACGGCGCGTTCGGCTTTCGACGCGTGAGTCTCGACGGCCTCTCCGACGGCCGAGATGGGGACGGCCAGACAGACGGCGTCGAACGACTCTCCGGTATCGAGAGCGACCGCCCGCGCTTCCGAGTCGGCGGCCGCGGTTTCGGCCGCTTCCGGGTCCCGGTCGGCGTACGCCACGTCGAACGCGGCGGCTACCGTCTCTCCGACCCACCGGCCCATCGCCCCCGCGCCGACGACGAGTACCTCCATTGCCGCCGACTACGCACCGGGCGCGTCAAAAGGGGTTCGGTGCGCGGCCCGACCTGCGGCGGGTTCGGTCGGTCGGACGCGAGGTAACGTGAAGTACCCGGCCCCGGTAGGTGGAGTCATGCCATCGAATAAACTCGACGGGCGTGTAGCGTTTATCACCGGGACCAGTCGAGGCATCGGGCGGGCACTCGCGGTCCACCTCGCCGACGCGGGGGTCAAAGTGGTCTCGACGGGGAAGACGGTCGAACCGAGAGACGACCTGCCGGGGACCATCGCCGAGACGACAGAGGAGATACGGGAGAGAGGCGGCGACTCCATCTGGCGGCAGATCGACGTGCGCGACGAGGAGTCGGTCGAGGCCGCCATCGAGGACACCGTCGAGGAGTTCGGCGGTATCGACTTCGTCGTCAACAACGCCGGAGCGATTCACATGGCCCCGTTCGAGGAGACGCCGCCGGAACGATTCGACCTTCTCACCGGCGTGAACGCCCGGGGCGCGTACGCGACGACGTACGCCGCCCTCCCGCACCTCAAAGAGAGCGACCACGCGCACGTCCTCTCGTTCTCGCCGCCGGTCACCGACCCCGGCCGTCCGGGGATGGCGGCCTACGCCGTCTCGAAGTACGGGATGACCGTGACGATGCAGTCTCTGGCGGGTGAACTCGACGACGACGGCGTCGCCGCGAACGCCCTGTGGCCCGTCTCGGCCGTCGAGAGCGAAGCGACGCGGCACTTCGGTATGGGTACGGAGAAAGACTGGCGACGACCCGAAATCGTCTGCGACGCCGTCGA
Source organism: Halopelagius inordinatus (assembly GCF_900113245.1). Classification (NCBI taxonomy): domain Archaea; kingdom Methanobacteriati; phylum Methanobacteriota; class Halobacteria; order Halobacteriales; family Haloferacaceae; genus Halopelagius; species Halopelagius inordinatus. Next base: position 1,247,014 of record NZ_FOOQ01000001.1, on the reverse strand, counting down.
GGCGGTTCTGCGCCGCGACCCGTCGGACTGCACGGGCAACGCCTTCTACGACGAAGAGATTCTCAGAGCGGAGGGCGTCGAGGATTTCTCACGGTACAACGTCGTCGAGGACGCCGACCCCGGACCGATGTCCGCCCGCCTGTTCGACCCGGATTTCGAGCGACCGGCGTAACCCGTTCTTCAAAATATCACGATAGATATTCGGACGGATAGCGTTAAAGGGAACACGGCCATCGCAACAGTTGGCGTCGGTACGAACGTGGCGTCGGATGCGGGCGTCTGCGGGGGAATGCACCGACATGTATCAGATTCCAGGCACAAACGCGAGCCAGCGAATTCTATCTCTCCTCTCCAGATATCGCTCGCCGAAACCATCATCCGCGCGTCAGACGTATAAACCAGCTCTGACAGGTACGTAGTTTTATACGGGAGCAGACACATCACCTCAACCGATGAGATTCCCTTCGGTCCCGGGGCGAGACACCGACGGCCAGCGAGTGAAACTCCCGGCCGACTTCGAGGGGGACCAAACGCTCGTCGTCATCAGTTTCCACGCGCGACAACAGAGTCTCGTCGACTCGTGGCGCGGGTTCGCCACCGACTTAGAGGACGAGTACGACCACTTTTCGTACTACGAACTGTTCGTCTCGGGTAGCCGAAGCGGAATGCTTCCCCCGACGGCGACGGGCGGTCTCTCGCCCGCGAACGCCCGGCGGAAACTCCACGACCGGACGGTTCTCGTCCCCGTGGACAAGGGCGCGTTCCGCCGCCGTCTCGGCCTCCTCGGCGAACAGACCATCTACGCTTTTCTCGTCGAGGACGGCGAGGTGGTTCGGCAGGCGGCGGGCGTCCTGACGCCGAAGACAGCAGAAGCGCTCGAAGGACTCCTCGCGGAGTGGTCCCACGCGCAGTCGCGGTGGTCGGAACTCGGCGGCGAGACGGCCGATTCCGACGACTGACGGCGAATTCGACCCCTCGCGCCCGTTTTCAGACGACGAGTTCGACCGGATACGACGTGAGGTTCTCGTACCCGTCTTCGGTGACGACGACGATGTCCTCGATGCGGACGCCGCCGACGTCGGGGTCGTACAGTCCGGGCTCTATCGTTATCACGTGTCCCGGTTCCAGTTCCTCGCCGTCGAGTGAGACGCGCGGACGTTCGTGCACGTCGAGTCCGACGCCGTGGCCCGTCGAGTGGATAAAGCCCGTTTCGGTCGTCGGGTCCGACCGAAGCGTCGGATGGCCCGCCGCCTCGTACACGTCACAGACCGCGGCGTGAACCTCCGCTCCGGTCGCGCCGGGTTCGACGGCGTCCAAGGCGGCCCGCCGCGCCTCGTCGGTCGTCTCGAACCACTCGCGGACCGTCTCGGAGGCGTCGCCCTTCGCGAACGTCCGCGTCATGTCCGCGTGGTACTTCGTCGCCTTCGACCGCGGGAAGATGTCCACGATGACGGGTTCGTTCGCTCGGATGGGTCCGCTCCCGCGGTTGTGCGGGTCCGCGGCGTCCGCGCCGCAGGCGACGATAGTCTCGTCCAGCGCACAGCCGTTTCTGAGGAGCGTCACCTCTATCTCCTCTTTGACCCGTTCGGCGGTGAGCGGTTCGCCCTCGTAGACGAGCGTTCCATCCTCCACGGTAGCGTCCGCGAGGAGAGTCTCCGCCGCGCGCATCGCCTCCTCGTTTGCCGCCTGTGCCTCGCGAACGTTCGCGACTTCCTCCTCGGTCTTCGTCGCGCGAATCGTCGTCACCACGTCCGTCCTCTCGGGTTCGACCGTCACGCCCCGTTCTCTGAGGGTGTCCGCCGAACCGAGCGGAAACCGCTCGGGCGCGGCGACCGATTCGACGCCCTCGTCGTCGAGAAAGGCGGCGACGACGCGGGCGGTAGCCTCCGTCGCGCCGTGGTCGGCCACGAGTTCGCGGTAGTCGTAGTCCGCGAGGCGAACGACCCTCTCGGCTCGCGACTCCGTTTTCGCGCGGCCGTACTCGAGCGAGGAGACGAGGAGGGCGGTTCGGTCGGGCGTGTAGAGCGTGACGAACGGGTCGGGCGCGTCGAACCCCGAGATGTACCGCTGCGTCGAATCCGTGCTCGCGGCGTCGACGAGGTAGCCGTCGTGTCCGTGGTCCGCGAGGTACTCGTCGAGAAGCGAGAGGTCCGGTTCCATGGCACGCGATTGGCTCTCGTCCGTTAAATCCTCACGCATCGCGGAACCCGGGACGAACCATCGTGGCGTCGTAGAATCTCAAAATGGCGGTATATTTATATATGTAAAATACAACACCAATATACGATGAATCAATTAGATTCGGAGCACGATAGTAATGGAATGCAAAGGATTCGCTCGGTAAGAAATACAATTCTTCGGTTTATGCTCGTTCTAGTGACAGTGTTCGGTCTCTTCTGGTCGGGTGTAATCCCGCTGGATTACGCACTCGCCACGACACTCACGATTAGTTTGATGGTTCTCGCCGAAATCGGTCTCGGAGTTCCATCGGCGCTGTACCGTCGCTTCCGTTGAGCAGTGGCGTTACGGTAAAACGACGGAGAAGCCGACCGGCAAATATCCCGAGTCCGTACGCTCGGTCCCCCGTCGCGGAGTGAAACCGAACCTTCGGAAACGTCGAAACGTAGCCCCTTTCGGTACCCTCATGCCCCGTCCCGCGCCATCCCTGCGCATGGACGTCACCATCTCGACCTCTCGGGTCCGCGGACGGACGCGAGCGCCGCCCTCGAAGAGTTACACGCACCGGGCCATCCTCGCCGCCGGGTACGGAGACGAAGCCACCGTCACCGACCCACTCGTCAGCGCGGACACGAAGGCGACGATGCGCGCCGTGGACGCCTTCGGCGGGTCGGTCGAACGCGCCGAGGACGGGAACGCTCGCCTCGTCGTGGAGGGGTTCGGGGGCCGCCCCGGCGTCCCCGACGACGTGGTGAACTGCGAGAACTCGGGGACGACGATGCGTCTCGTCACCGCCTGCGGCGCACTCGCGGACGGACTGGTCGTCCTGACGGGCGACGACTCGCTCCGTTCGCGCCCGCAGGGGCCCCTCCTCTCGGCCGTCGAGGAACTCGGCGGACGGGGCGAGTCCACGCGCGGAAACGGGCAGGCACCCCTCGTCGTCGGCGGTTCGACGCCGGGCGGACGCGTCTCGATTCCCGGCGACGTCTCCTCGCAGTACATCACCGCGCTCTTGATGGCCGGTGCGGTCACCGACGAGGGTATCGAAGTCGAACTGGAGACCGAACTGAAGTCCGCGCCGTACGTCGACATCACCGTCGAGGTGCTGGAGGACTTCGGCGTCGAAGTCGAGCGAACCGACGAGGGGTTCGCCGTCTCCGGCGGCCAGTCGTACGCCCCCGAGGGCGGCGAGTACGCCGTTCCGGGCGACTTCTCTTCGATGTCGTACCTGCTCGCCGCCGGCGCGGTCGCCGCCGAAGACGGCGCGTCCGTCGTCGTCGAAGGCGCGCGTCCGAGCGCACAGGGCGACAGCGCCATCCTCGACGTTCTCGACTCGATGGGCGCTGACGTGGCGTGGGACCGCGAGGCGGGCGAGATTACGGTTCCGCGGGCCGACCTGACCGGGACGACCGTAGACGTGGGCGACACGCCGGACCTGCTTCCGACCATCGCGACGCTCGGAGCGGTCGCCGCGGGCGACACCGTCATCGAGAACTGCGAACACGTCCGATACAAAGAGACGGATCGAGTCAGCGCGATGGCCGAGGAACTCGGGAAGATGGGCGCGTCGGTGACCGAAAGAGAGGACCGTCTCACGATTCACGGCGACGAGACCGACCTCGTCGGCGCGCGCGTGGACGGCCGGGCCGACCACCGCGTCGTGATGTCTCTCGCCGTCGCGGGCCTCGTCGCCGACGGCGAGACGACGATAGCGGGCGCGGAACACGTCGACGTGTCGTTTCCGGACTTTTTCGACGCGATCGAGTCTCTCGGCGTCGAACTACGGCGAGAGTGAGACGCCGCCGTCGGCGTCGGAGGCCCCGTCCGCCGGTCCCTCGCCGGTGACGCCCGTCTCGCGGAGAATCGCGTCGGTCCACCAGAGTTTCAGGACCATCACGCAGAGCGTTCCGACCGCGGTTCCGACCGGGTCGCGTCGGACCGCCGAGGCGAGGGCGTACAGCGTCACGGGAACGTTGAGGAGGTTGAGGACGTTCGGGTAGTCGACTCCCATCGTCCCGCGTCCCTCGGCTATCCACTCGCGTTCGGCGAGGACGATGCGACTCAGGTACGAGTCGGTCCGCGCGGGACGCGGAAACAGCACCGGGTTGACCGCGATGAAGGCGACTGCCGCCGCGAGTAGCCTCCGGTCCCGGCGGTAGAGCGCCCACATCGCGAACGGAAACGCGAGGATGCGCGTACCGGAACTCAGCGGGTTCGCGTGCCGCGCCCAGAACGCGTCTTCGAGGCCGCTCCGAAGCCCTTGTGCGTCGTTTTCGTCGTCCATACCTCTCGGTACGCTCCCCGGGGCAAAGAACTCCGCCGCCGGTCGCCCCAGGATTGCGCCTTTCTGCAAAACCTAAATGCCCGGGTCACCGACCGACGAGGTAATGAACGGCAATCGATTCGGCCGACTCTTCCAGGTCACCACCTACGGCGAGAGTCACGGCGACGCCATGGGAGTGACCGTCTCGGGCTGTCCGGCCGGTCTGGAACTCGACGAGGACGACGTACAGGCGGAACTGGACCGGCGCAAACCCGGCCAGTCGATGATAACCACCTCGCGGGGGGAACCCGACGCCGTCGTCATCAACTCGGGGACGCAGGACGGGTACACGACGGGGACGCCAATCGGGATGGTCATCGAGAACAAGGACGCGCGGTCCGGCAAGTACGAACCGTACGTCACCGCGCCGCGCCCGAGTCACGGCGACTTCACCTACTCCGCGAAGTTCGGGACGCGAAACTGGGGCGGCGGCGGTCGGTCCTCCGCCCGCGAGACGGTGAACTGGGTCGCCGCGGGCGCGATAGCGCAGAAGATTCTCGCCGAACACGATATCGAGGTCAAAGCGCACGTCAACCAGATAGGCGACATCGAAGCGCCGCCGGTCACGTTCGAGGAGATGCTCGAACACGCCGAGGAAAACGACGTTCGCTGCGCGCACCCGGAGACCGCAGACCGGATGTTAGAGAAGATAGAGGAGTACCAGAAGGCGGGCGACTCCATCGGCGGGTCCGTCTACTTCGAGGCCCGAGGCGTCCCTCGCGGACTCGGGTCGCCGCGGTTCGACTCGTTCCCCGCGCGCCTCGGACAGGCGATGTTCGCGGTCCCGGCGACGACGGGCGTCGAGTACGGACTCGGCCGCGAGGCCCGCGAGTGGACCGGCAAGGACAGAAACGAAGACTGGGAGTTCGACGAGGAGAGCGACCCGACGCCGGTCGGCAACAAACACGGTGGCCTCCAGGGCGGAATCACGACCGGACAACCCGTCTACGGCGAGGTGTCGTTCCACGCCCCCACGTCCATCCCGAAAGAGCAGACGACGGTCGACTGGGAGACGGGCGAGGAGAAAGAGATCCAAGTCGTCGGCCGTCACGACCCGGTCTTGCCGCCGCGGGCCGTCCCGGTCGTAGAGGCGATGCTGAACCTCACAATCGTCGACTTCATGCTCCTCTCGGGGCGCATCAACCCCGACCGGACGGACGCCCGACCCGGCGAATACGACACCGACTATCACCCGAGTAGTCCGCGAGACGAGTAACGGACCCGAACGTCACGAGATAGTTACTCGGTTTCGAGTAGCGAATTCGGACTCGTAACACGAGGGAAGACGAACGTCTACTTTTCGAGGCAAACTGGGCGTCTCACGTAGACATATTAGGTCTTTCATTATCTTTCCTTGTCAATCCATAGCAAAGGCTTTAATCGCCTCGTAGCGAAAACTTTCGGTAGTGGCCCTCGCGGGCCGTGAGCTCAACATATGACTGACCACGAACTCATCTGGCGCATCGCAGGCGGTTCTGGGGACGGCATCGCCTCGACCAGCCAGAACTTCGCGAAAGCCCTGATGCGGTCGGGGCTCCACGTATTCACGCACCGCCACTACCCGTCGCGCATCCGCGGTGGCCACACGTACACCGAGGTACGGGTATCGGACGAACCCGTCCGGTCGCGCGGCGACGGCTACAACTTCCTCCTCGCTCTGGGCGACTCGTTCGCTCGGAACCCCCAGGAGAACGCCTACTACGGCAACGAGGAGGTCAAACCGCTCTCGGAGAACCTCGACGAACTCCGAGAGGGCGGCGTCATCATCTACGACTCCGGACTCCTCGACACCTCGGAGATAGAGGACTTCGACGAACGAGTCGAGGAGAACGACTGGCACGTCTACGACATCGACCTGCGGACCATCGCGCGCGAACACGGGCGCGAGGTCATGCGTAACACGGCCGGTGTCGCGGTCACGTGCGCTATCGCGGACATCGAACCGCACGTCATCAAGGACCTGATGGCGGACGCGATGCCCGACAAGATTCTCGAACCGAACATGACCGTCTTCGACGACGCGTACGAACTCGTTCAAGAGGAGTACGACGTCGACGCGCCGGACATCTCGGTTCCGGACGGCGAACACGACGAAGAGCAGGTCCTGCTTTCGGGTTCCGACGCCATCGCGTACGGCGCACTCGACGAAGGGTGTCGCTTCATCGCGGGCTACCCGATGACACCGTGGACCGAAGTGTTCACGATCATGTCGCAGAACCTCCCCGAGGTCGGCGGCATCTCCGAACAGGTCGAAGACGAGATCGCCGCGGCGGCACTCGCCATCGGCGCGTCCCACGCGGGCGTCAAGGCGATGTCCGGGTCGTCCGGCGGCGGGTTCGCGCTGATGTCGGAACCGCTCGGCCTCGCTGAGATGACCGAGACGCCGGTCGTCCTCGTAGAGGCGATGCGGGCCGGTCCCTCGACGGGGATGCCGACGAAGCCCGAACAGGGCGACCTCGAACACGTCCTGTACACGTCGCAGGGCGACTCCCACCGCGTCGTCTTCGCGCCCGCAGACGCAGAAGAGGCGTACCGACAGACGCGGCGCGCGTTCCAAATCGCCTACGAGTACCAGATTCCGTCCATCGTCCTCTACGACCAGAAGAACGGCGGCGAACTGCGGAACGTCTCCGCCAGCGTCTTCGACGAGGAGCCGAACCCGGACCTCGGGTCGGTCCTGACGGAAGCGGAACTCGCGGACGCTCCCCACGACCCCTCGGGCAAGTACAACCGGTTCCAACACGAGGGCGAAAGCGGGGTCAGCCCCCGTTCCATCCCCGGACAGAAGGGCGGTCGATACCTCGCGACGGGCAACGAGCACATGCCCGCCGGACACATCTCCGAGGACCCGGACAACCGCGTCTACCAGATGGGTCGCCGGATGGAGAAACTCGACCACATCCGCGCCGAACTCGACGACGACGAGTGGAGCGCGAACACCTACTACGGCCCCGACGAGGCCGAGTACGGTATCATGACGTTCGGCTCCCAGCAGGGAACCGTCGAGGAGGCCGTCGACCGACTCAACGAACGAGGTCACTCGGTGAAGGCGCTCGGCGTCTCCGAGATGGCTCCGTATCCGGTCGATCAGGTCAGCGAGTTCTTAGAGAGCGTCGACGAGTGTCTCGTCGTCGAGATGAACGCCTCGGCGCAGTTCCGCGGTCTGACGCAAAAGGAGACCGGACGCTTCGGCGAGAAGATGTCGAGTCTCCTGAAGTACAACGGCAACCCCTTCGAACCCGAAGACATCGTCGGCGGGTTCGTCACGAGTATCGTCGAGGGCGGAGAGCTCTCCGGCCACGAAACCAAGTTCGTCCCCGCAGCGAGTGACTAAACAATGAGTGCATTCAGCGCCATCGGAGAGGAAACCGAGAGAGACCGAAACGAGTACACGCCCGGCGTGGAACCGCAACCCACGTGGTGTCCGGGCTGCGGCGACTTCGGGGTCCTGAAGGCCCTGAAGGGTGCCGCGGCGGAACTCGGCCTCTCGCCCGAGGAGATGCTCGTCGCGACGGGCATCGGCTGCTCGGGTAAGTTGAACAGCTACTTCGAGAGCTACGGGTTCCACACCATCCACGGACGCGAACTCCCCATCGCCCGCGCCGCCAAACTGGCAAACGACGGTCTGACCGTCGTCGCCGCGGGCGGGGACGGCGACAACTACGGCATCGGTGGGAACCACTTCATGCACACCGCTCGTGAGAACCACGACATGACCCACATCGTGTTCAACAACGAGATTTTCGGCCTGACGAAGGGGCAGACGTCCCCCACGTCGCCGAAGGGTCACAAGTCCAAAACCCAGCCTCACGGCTCGGCGAAGGACCCCATCCGACCGCTCTCTATGTCCCTGAACGCGGGTTCGTCCTACATCGCCCGCACCGCCGCGGTCAACCCGAACCAGGCCAAGGACATCATCGTCGAAGCTATCGAACACGACGGCTTCAGCCACATCGACTTCCTGACGCAGTGTCCGACGTGGAACAAGGACGCAAAGCAGTACGTCCCGTACATCGACATCAACGAGTCCGAGGACTACGACATCGACGTCAACGACCGGCAGTCCGCCTCCGAGATGATGTACGAGACGGAGAACGCGCTCAACGAGGGTACCGTCCTCACCGGTCGGTACTACGTCGACGAAGACCGACCCTCCTACCAACAGGAGAAACGTCGCATCGGCGAGATGCCCGAAGAACCGCTCGCAGAGCGCTACTTCGACGAGGACTACGAGTGGGAACGTTCCCACGACATGTTCCTCGACAAGCACAAGTAACGGCGCGGTTCGGGGCGTCGCCGCCCTCGGAGAACCGTTTTCCGTCGGATGCAGAACCGCTTTCGCATTCGCAAGATATTTTTTACGTGGCGCGAAATTCGATGGCATGGAAGCCACATCTACGCAGGGGCGAATTCTCTCCGTCTTGGAGGACGACGCCCAGGCGTCGTACGCCGAGATAGCCGACAGGGCGGACGTCTCGAAACCGACGGTGCGAAAGTACATCCAGCAACTCGAAGACGAGGGCGTCATCGTCGGCTACTCCGCCGACGTGGACCCGAAGAAACTCTCCGGGCAGTCTATCGCCATCGTCGGCATCGACGTCTCCTCGGACAGTTACGTCGAAGCGACGCGCGAACTGAAGGAGTTAGAGTCCGTAGACGCTCTCTACACCTCGTCTGGCGACCACATGCTGATGGCCGAAGTCCGCGCGGCGGACGGCGACGCCCTCGGCGACGTGATTTCGGAGTCGATACTCGATATAGATGGCGTCACCGCCGCCCATCCGTCGTTCCTGCAAGAACGTCTGAAATGACGGGCCGACGTCCGCGCCGTCTCGCTTGACCCCGACGCAGACCCCGCGTTCGCCCGCGACGACGCAGCCGAGTTCCGAGCGACCACTTTCACTCCGCTTTGGGAACGCTCAGTACCCTCCGGGACGGACCGGCAGATAATGGCGGGCGAGACGCTTCCCGGTGTGGACGACGGCCGCGCGCGCGAGGACCCGCGCGTCGTCCTCCACGTGGATATGGACTGTTTCTACGCCGCCTGCGAACGCCTCCGGGAACCCGAACTCCGCGGGGAACCCCTCGTCGTCGGGATGGGGTACGAGTCCGGCGAGACGTTCGGCGCGGTGGCGACGGCGAGTTACGAGGCCCGCGAGTACGGCGTCGAGAGCGCCCAACCCATCTCTCAGGCTCTCGACCGACTGCCGCGCGTCGAGGCGGCGTCGAACCCGGCGGAAGCGGGCTACTACCGCCCCGTCGACATCGACTACTACGAGTCCGTCGCGGCGGAGGTAAAGGAGATTCTCCACGACTGCGCGGACGTGGTTCGGGAGGTGAGCGTCGACGAGGCGTACCTCGACGTGACCGACAGAACGTCGTGGCAGACGACGCCCGACGGCGACCGGACGCTGGCGGAGGGCTTTGCCCGACACGTGAAACAGCGAATCGGGCGAGAGGTGGGCGTCACCGCGAGCGTCGGCGTCGCGCCGAACATGTCCGCCGCGAAGGTGGCGAGCGACCACGACAAACCCGACGGACTCGTCGTCGTCGAACCCGGCGACGTCCGCTCGTTTCTCGACCCCCTGTCCGTCGAGGAGGTACACGGCGTCGGCCCGGTGACGGCCCGCGCACTCGACGAGATGGGCGTCGAGACGGCCGGTGACCTCGCGGCGGCGGACCCAGAGGAGATAGCGTCGACGTTCGGGGCCCGCGGCAGGGAACTCCACAGTCGCGCCCGCGGCGTCGACGACAGGGAGGTGACGCCCGCGGGGCGGCCGAAGAGTCTCTCGCGGGAGTCCGCGTTCGCCGAGGCGACGGCGGACGACGAGAAGAAACGCGAGGTGGTGTCGGCTCTCGCGGCGGACGTGGCCGAACGCGCCCGGAACCGCGGCGCGATGTACCGCACCATCGGCATCAAGGTAATCGTCCCGCCGTACGACGTGAACACGCGCGAACGGTCGCTCTCGGGGCCGGTGGACGAACCGGCACTCGTCGAGGACGTCGCGTTCGACTTGCTCTCGGAGTTCGAAGACGACGCCGCGCGGAAAGTGGGCGTCCGCGTCTCGAACCTCTCGTTTACCGACGCGGACCAGTCGAGTCTCGACGGGTGGGAGTCTGCCGCGGCGGAGTCGGCGTCGGACGGCGAACGTTCGACCGGCACGGAGAAAGACCGAACGGAGTTCGACGACTCGGCCGAATCGCCGCCGACGCTGACCGACTTCGACGCCGAGGCGGACGGCGACGCGAACGCGGACGGGGGCGAGGACGCAGACGGCGCGGCGGAGGCGGACTCGCGCGACGGACAGGCGTCGTTGGGTCGGTTCGAGTAGCGCCCCGGCGCGTCTGACGGGCGGCAGACGGGAAGGGAGGAACTATGAGGCGCGACGGTGACGCGTCGGTAGATGACGGAGGATACCGAGACCATCACCGTCGCGGACATAAGCGAGGGCCCCGGCGGCAAGGGGGACGCCGAACCGGGAACCGAGGTCGATCTCCCGGTCGTGGACATCCTCACGGGCCGCGGGTTCGTGACCGGAAAGTCCGGGTCCGGGAAGTCGAACACCGCGTCGGTGATGATAGAGAAACTGCTGTCGAACAACTTCCCCGTGCTCATCGTGGACACGGACGGGGAGTACTACGGTCTCAAAGAGCAGTTCGAGTTGCTCCACGCCGGCGCGGACGACGAGTGCGACATCCAAGTGAGCGCCGAACACGCCGAGAAGATAGCGGCGTTGGCGCTCGAACAGAACGTCCCTATCATCCTCGACGTGTCGGGCTACCTCGACGAGAGCGACGGCAAGGAACTCGTCACCGAGGTTGCGAAGAACCTCTTTGCGAAAGAGAAGAAGCTGAAAAAGCCGTTCTTGATGCTCGTAGAGGAGTGCCACGAGTACATCCCCGAGGGCGGAGGGATGGACGAAGCGGGGAAGATGCTCATCAAGATAGGCAAGCGGGGCCGCAAACACGGCCTCGGCATCGTCGGAATCAGTCAACGGCCCGCCGACGTCAAGAAGGACTTTATCACCCAGTGCGACTGGCTCGTGTGGCACCGACTGACGTGGCAAAACGACACGAAAGTCGTCGGGCGAATCTTGGGCTCGGAGTACGCCGACGCGATAGAGGAGATGGGCAACGGCGAGGGTTTTCTCGTGACGGACTGGTCCGAGACCATCCGCCGCGTCCAGTTCCGGAAAAAGCGGACGTTCGACGCCGGGGCGACGCCCGGACTCGACGACTTCGAACGACCCGACCTGAAGTCCGTCGACGGCGACCTCGTCTCGGAACTCGAACACATCTCGGACGAGAAGGCGCGCCGAGAGAGCAGACTCGCGGACCTCGAAAAAGAGATAGAGAAGAAGGAAGCGAGGATTCGCGAACTCGAACGGGAACTCGAAGAGGCCCGGGACCTCTCGAACATGGCCGACCAGTTCGCGCAGGCGATGTTCCAGAAGGCGGAAGCGCCGTACCGCGGCGGCGAGGGTCGGAATCTGAACCGACCGACGGACCACCAGGCCGCACTCGGTGAGTACGAGGGATCGGACGACTCGACGGAGGCGACGGATGCGGAGTCGGTAGACGAAGAACCGGACGCCTCGGACGCCGAGGCGGTCGAAGACGACGTCGTCGCGTCCGCGGCCGCCGGTGCCTATCCCGGACTCGACGCGACGGCGGGCGGCGACTCCGAGACCGAGTTCGGCGGCGACGAACCGCGTTCGTCGGCCCGCCAGACCGCCTCCGGCGACGTCGACCCCGAACGAGCCCACGAGAACCTCGCGGGCCTGACCGGCCGACAGGACGTTATCGACCGTCTCCGAAGCGTCGTGCGTTCGATGCATCCCGTCTCCCGCCGGATGCTCGCGTTCTACCGAGAGGCCGACGCCTGCGACCCGGTGGACGCCCACGTCGCCGCCGGGCAGGTGGGCAACAAACACCTCGCGTACGGTCGGAACGGTCCCCTCCGACGCGCCGGGTTCGTCGAACACGTCGGTCGCGGACGCTACGCCTACGCGCTTCCGGACCTCGTCCGAGAGGAGTTCGCCGACCGGTTGGACGACGAGGAACTCCGCGACGTCGTCACCGCCGTCGAACGGTCGTTCGTCGCCGCGGCGGAGGACGGCGAGGAGAGCGACGCCGCCGACGCCGAGGCGGACGACTGACCGCGGCCATTCGGTCGTTCAGTCGTCGGCCGAGACGGTAACCGTCCGGTCCGATCGGACGGTCACGACGCATCCCGCGTACCGGAACTCTACCTGACTACCCGGTCGAGAGTCCGTAAAGAGCGCGTTCAGAGCGTCGGGGTCGATCGCACGGGCCAACGGCGGAAGTTCGAGCGGTGGCGTTTCGACCGCGGCGCTGACCGCCTCGACGACTGCGAAACTCACCGATGTCTCTCCATCGGCCGCGGATGTCGACGAACTGTCGACTGTTGACATACTACAGCCAGTACATCTATCGGGATATAAGGCTACGTCAGACGTTCTGTTCTCGTGTTGTATCCGTTGTATAATTCGCGTCGCACCGCACCGGAATCTCCGTTCGCTCCGAAACGGGGCGGAGAGACCGAGAGCGGTCGATGTCCGTCTACAGCGGTTCGACCAGGTCTTCGAGGGCCGCGCGTGGGTCGTCGGCCTTCGCGACGCCCGAGGCGAGTAGGATACCGGTCGCACCGAGGTCACCGGCGGCGTCCACGTCGTCGCCGGAGGAGATGCCCGCGCCGCAGAACACCTCGACGTCTTCGTCGACGTGTCCGGCCGCGGCGACGGCGTCCTCGACGATGTCCGGGTCCGCAGAGGAGACGGAGACGTCGCCGCCGATGAGTTCCGGCGGTTCGACGGCGACGGCGTCGGGGCCGAGGGCCGCGGCGGCACCTATCTGCGCCGGGTTGTTCGCACAGACGCAGGTTTCGAGTCCCGCGCGTTCGGCGGCGCGGACGGAGCCGTCGATGTCGGCGAGTTTCAGACGCTTCTCGGAGTGGTTGACGAGCGTTCCCTCCGCACCGGCTTCCGCGACTGCCTCCGAGAGGGTGCTTCCGGTGTGGCTTCCGTAGTCGTTCGGGTCGACGTGTTGGGCCCACGTCTCGACGCCCGTCTCGGCGACGCGCGCGATATCCGCTGCCTGCGGGGAGACGGCGATGCGGACGCCGGACTCCTCGGACACTTCGCGGGCCGCGGTGGCTACTTCGACGGGGTCACACGGGTACGCCTTGAGATTGACGAGGATGAACACGTACGCTAGTCCCGTCTCCGCCGAGAAATAGGTTAAGCTTCGCCGCCGGACTCGCGGCCGAGATGTCGGCCGTCCGCCGCCGCGTCACCTCGCTACCGGATCAGTTCGAATTCGATGAGGTGCCGTTCGTCGTTCGCCGCCTGGTGCTTTTCTTGGTAATCGAGGACGTCCTCTATCTCCTCCATCTTCCATCTGACACTACACTCGGAGCAAGTAACCACGTAGGTCATCGGACATCCATCTGGCGGAACACTCCTGCGCCACGCACTTCATCGGCGGCGTTTACCCGCAGAATCAACACACGCGGTCCGGCCACTCCGCCCGCCTCGTTCGCGCCGGCGACGTCGACGTCGCTCTCCGAGGAGTCGAGTACCGAAAGAAGACACCGACGCCGAACCGCCGCGTCAGTCCTTGCGTTTGACCACGTCGCCGAGCGTCGTCGTCGTCGAGGACCCGCCGGACCACTCTTCTTCGTCGTCGTCGGAGCCCTCGACCAGAGAGATTCCGAGTTTCTGTTCGAGTTTCTTTCGGACGGAGTCCGGAGGGAGGATGTCGCCGCGTTCGAGTTTGCGGATGAGACTCGCCTTCTCGTTGAGCGAACTCGCGAGTTCCTCTTGACTTTGGCCGCGTCCCTCGCGGGCCTCCCGGATTCTGTCGTCGTAATCCGCCGCGATTTCGTCCATGTCGTCGAACATGTCCCGGCGGCGGCGGTTCGACCCGCCGGAACTGCTCGCGGTTCCGCCTGAGGAACCGGACGAGGTGGACGACGAACTCGACGTGGAGTACTTCGTCGACGCCGAGGACGAACTCGACTCAGTGCGGACCTCAGTACCGAACTCGGCGCAGTCGTCACAGAGTTCGAGTTCGGCCCCTTCTACCTTGACCGTCTTCAGCGACGGTCGCTCCTTGCCGCACATCTCGCATTGGGGCATACCCTCTCATAGCCGAGGGCGCGATATAAAAGGCACGACGCGGGACGTTCCGACCTGCGGTCTCAGAGGTCGCTCATCGCGCCCCAAAAACGCTGGAGCGCGGTAAAGTGGCCGATGATCGCGAAAAAGCCCAACAGCAGTTCGACGACGTGAACGCCGCCGACGCTTTGGACCGCCGCGGCGACGAACCCGGCGATGCCGATGAGAGCCAAGCGGTCGGCGCGTCCGACGAGTCCGCCGTACTCCCGGCCGAGTCCGACCGCCTGTATCTGCGTCCCGAGATAGGAGGTCATCAGGACGCCCGTGACGGCGGCGAGTCCGAGGGCCCACGTTCCGATACCGGCGGCGAGGCCGACGAGCATGGCGATGTCGGCGTATCGGTCGAGGACGTGGTCCAAGAGGTCACCGCCTTTGCTATCGACGCCCTGTGCTCGCGCGAGTGCGCCGTCCACGAGGTCAAGCCAGCCGTTGAGAAAGACGAACACGCCGCCGAGGGCGTACCAAAGCGGTTCCGCGACGGCGAACGCGCCCCCCGCGGCGACGGCGAACCCGAACGCGACGACGCTCACGCCGTCCGGCGAGAGACCGAGTCGGTCCGCGGCGGTGACGAACGGGTCGAGCAGTCGGTCCGCGACCGAGCGGTACTGGTCGAGCGTCATAGGTACTCGATGAAGTCGACGACGCCGACGCGCGGTTCGGACTCGCCCTCGATTGCGGCGACGACGTCCGTCGCGACGTCCTCGGGGTCTCTGTCGGTCGTGTCTATCTCGTAGATCGTGTCCCCGCCGAACCGTTCGACCGTCTCCGCGAGGACAACGTCGAGCGCTTCGCTCTCCGCATTTTCTCGGGCTTTCGCCTCGCTCTCGCCGCGTTCTCGGAGTCGGCGTTCGAGTTCCTCCGGATGACAGCGCAGGACGACTGCGATATCGGCGTCGAAATGGTGTGCGAGGTGCGATTCGAGGACGCCGTCCCACTCGCCCAACCACTCTTCGACGGCGTCTAGGTCGGTGACGAGCGAATCCCGTTCCGCGTCGCGTTCGGTGTACAGTTCCTCCTCGCGGATGGCGTCGTTGAGGTGAATCACGTCGACCCCGGTCCGTTCGGCGACTATCTCGCCGACCGTCGTCTTCCCGGTTCCGGGCGTGCCGGTGAGTGCGACGCGGGTCACGCCCGCGTCTCCCCCGCGGTAACGTCCTCGATTACGTCGTTCAGCACGTCGACGGCCCGCCTCGTCTCCTCGCGCGTGCCGCAGGAGACGCGGACGCAGTCGGGGAGTCCGAAACTGGTGGTGTCGCGGACGATGACGCCGCGGCGTTTCGCCGCCTCCGCGACGGCCGTCCCGTCGCCGACGTCCGCGAGGACGAAGTTCCCGCCGGAGGGCCACGTCGGCGCGTCGAGTTCCTCGCGGTAGTACTCCCGCGCCCACGCCGCCGTCTCGACCGTCTTCTCGACGTGTTCGTCGTCGTCGAGGGCCGCGAGGGCGGCGCGGCAGGCCAGTTCGTTCGCCGCGAAGGGGGTGTTCACCCGCGCGTAGGCGTCGGCCCACGCCTCCGGGACGACGGCGTAGCCGATTCGCAGTCCCGCGAGGCCGTACGCCTTCGAGAACGTGCGCGTGACCGCGAGGTTGTCGAACTCCGAGAGGAGGTCTATCGACGACGGTTCTTCGGCGTACTCGCCGTACGCCTCGTCCGCGACGACGAGGGTGTGGTCCGCGACGGAGTCGAGCAGTTCGACCAGTTCCTCGCGGGGCAGTACGGACCCCGTCGGGTTGTGCGGCGTCGTCACGTAGACGATTCGTTCGCCGTCGTAGGCGTCGAGAACGGCGGCGGCTGTCTGAGCGAAGTCGTCGGCCTTCGAGACTGTGTACTCGGCGACGTCGCCGTGGTGGTACCGCGCCGACATCGCGTAGTACGCGAACCCGGGCGTCGGCGTCAGGACGCGGTCGTTCGGTTCGAGAAACGCCCGCGATAGGTAGTCGAGTGCGCCGTCCGCGCCCGGACTCACCCACACCTGTTCCGGCGTGACGTCCCACGTCGCCGCCAGTCGGTCCGTGAGGTCGGTGTGCGACGTCTTCGGGTAGACGTTCACGGCGGGGGCGGCGTCCTCGACTGCGGCCACCGCGGCGGGCGACGGCCCCCGCGGGTTCTCGTTCGACGATAGTTTCGTCAACTCCGCCGCGTCCATCCCGAGTTCGCGGGCCACCTCCTCGGCCCCGCGCCCGGGGACGTACGCCTCGTGCGCGGAGAGGTCCCTCGGCATCATATGGTCGAACGATACTTCCGGCGGTTCTTAAGGATGCTTACACCGGACGCGCGGTGCTACTCCTCGCGGTACGACGCGGGGACGTACTGGCCGAACTGCGGGGCAGACGAGAGGGAGTCGGGAACGAAAAGCGGGTCGCCGCCGGGTCGGAACTCGCCGATCAGTCGCTGTCCGGTCGGGCCGGTGAGAAAGCCGACGTACAGCATGGCGAGTTCGTACCGAGCGTCGTGTTCCGCGGGGTTGACCGGGACGACGCCGTACTCGTTTCTGAGGAGTTCCGCCCCGCCGCCGAGTGGCCCCTCCACGAACGCGTCGAGGCCGGTGTCCTCCCGAAAGACGCGGTACGTCCCCCGGTCGGTCAGCGTGTACGCGCCGCGCCGTCCGGCCTGCCTGAGGGTGTCGCCCATCCCGTCGCCCGTCGCTTGGTGCCACTGTCCGCCCGGCGCGGCGTCGCTCCGGTCCCAGATGCTCCTCTCTCGCCGGTGGGTTCCCGACTCGTCGCCCCGAGAGAGAAACAGCGACTCCGTGCGGGCGATTCGCTCGAACGCGGCGACGGGGCCCTCGACTCCGGAGAGACCGGCGGGGTCCGCCGCGGGACCGACGACGAGAAAGTCGTTGTGCATCAGAGACCGGCGGTTGACGCCGTGGCCCGCCCGGAGAAAGTCGTCTTCGGCCCCTCTGGCGTGGGCCAGAACCACGTCCGCGTCGCCGTCGCGCCCCCGCCGAAGGGCGGCCCCCGTCCCGAGAGAGAGCACTTTCACCCGGAGACCGAACCGCTCTCGGAGCGTCGGGTGGAGGGCGTCCAAGAGGCCCGTATCGTACGCCGTCGTCGCCGTCGCCAGCGTCAGCGTCAGCGTGCGCGCCTCCGCGCTCTCGTCCGTCTTCGACCCGCCCGAGAGGTCGTTCGACCGGCTTCCGCCGTCGTCACCGAGACATCCCGCCGCCGAGACGACTCCGGACGCTCCGAGCGTTTCGAGATACCGGCGTCGTCGCATACGACGAGGTGCGACGGAGAGGACAAGTGTATTTGGTTTCGATACGGGAGTGTAGTAACCGACGTCGGTTACGTCCGGACGGGCGGTCAGTACAGTCGGTCTATCGCCAGACCCGCCACGAGAAGGACGAGGACGCCCGGGAGGACGGCGACGCCGACGTCCACGGGATAGCCGAGGTTCCACGCGAGGACGACGACTTGGACGTAGGCGAGAAACGACGAGAGGAGGAGGCCGAACGCCGGCGGAACGTCTTCGGTTCCCGCGACGGAGGAGACGCCGCGGACGAACACGAGCGTTCCGGCTCCGACGACAGGGAGGAGGAAGACGCCGACGAGAGGCGAGGTGAAACTGTCGGGCGCGCCGGAGGTGCCGAAGTGGATGGCGAACCGGTCCGGAAGCGAAGAGAGGAGGACGACGCCGAGAACCGCGCTGGCGGCGAGGACGGCGACGCTGAGGGCGTCGTACTGGCGGGGGGTCATAGTCGGCGTACGCCGCGCGGACAGATGAGTTCTGTGACGGTACTGTCTCGCGTTACGGAACGCGCACGTCGTGTTCGAGGACGCCGACGCCTTCGACTTCGACTTCGACCCTGTCGCCGTCCGAGAGAGGGCCGACGCCCTCGGGCGTCCCCGTCGAGATGACGTCGCCGGGTTCGAGCGTCACGTACTCCGTAATCTCCGCTATCAACTCCGGAATCGAGAAGATGAACGCGTCGATGGAGGAGGACTGCTTCGTCTCGCCGTTCACGCGCAGTTCGACGCTCGCGTCGTCGGGTACCTCGTCGGGCGTCGCGAGAACCGGGCCGAGGGGAGCGCTGTTGTCGAACGCCTTCCCGCGGACCCAGTTTTGCTCTCTTGCTTGGTCGTCTCGGTTCGAGATGTCGTTCATGCAGGTGACGCCGGCGACGTAGTCCATCGCCTCGTCCTCCGTGACGTTTCGGCACTGCTCGCCGACGACGACGGCCAGTTCCGCCTCCCACTCGACCCGTTCTTTACCGGCGGGGAGCGTCACGGTATCACCGTGGGCGGCCAGCGCGTTCGGCGGTTTGAGAAACAGGAGCGGTCGGTCCGGCACGTCCTCGTTTCGCTCTGCTGCGTGTTTCGCGTAGTTGCGCCCGACGCAGACTATCTTCGTCGGTTCGGCCGGCGGAAGCACGTCCACCTCGTCTACCGCGTACGTCTCGCCGCCGAACGAGATGCGATGCGTCTCGTCAACGTCGTCGTGCCACTCGCCGCGCCGGACGGACCCCGCAGGGTCCCGAAACCGTACCTGATGCATGACCGGTCCGTCTCGGTCCCTCGGCTTCGTTCTTTCCCTCGCGGAAATCCCGCTACGGTCCCGACGACGGCGGCCGCGCCGGTAGCTTGGGTATCAGCCACGAGAGGAACGCGTCGGCGCTCCGCGTCTGCAGCCACACCTTCCCGTCGCCGCGGAACTCGCAGACGAGTCCCTCACCGCTGAGAACCGTCGATTTCAGGCCGCCGACGCGCCGCACGGTGAAATCGACGGACTCCTCGAACGCGACGATGTGGCCCGTATCGACGACGAACGGGTCCGCCGCGCCCACGTCCACCTCCTCTATCGCTCCGTAACTCGACAGGAACGTTGGTCCCGTGCCCGCGATTTTCAAGAGGAACAGTCCCTCCCCGCCGAAGAACGAACGGGACCCGCCGAACTTCGTGTCCACGTCGAGGGCGGTGTCGCCCGCGAGGTACGACCCCGACTGGACGTACACCGTCTCGTCTGTCAGTTCGACGTGCGTCACGTCGCCGGGGAGGGGCGGCGCGAAGGAGACGCCGCCCGCCTCCGTCGCGCGAAACGTGTTCTGATAGAAGCTCTCGCCGCCGAACGACCGACGAATCGACTTCAGAAAGCCGCCCGTGGCGTTCGTCTCCATCTCGACGCTGGCGTCGTGAGAGACCATCGCGCCGCCCTCGGCCCGTATCTCCTCGCCCGCGTCGAGAGAGACGGTCAGAAGCGAGTCGGACGGACGGTGAGTGATGTCGTACTCCATATCCACCCGTCGGCGCGTCGGAGAAAGAGTGTCACTACGCCTCGGAGGGAACGTCGCGCAGACGAGAACGACTCCGTCTCCGCGGCGGCTCAGAAGTCGAATCGGAGATGCGACGTGCCGTGTCGGTAGTTGTACGCCTCGACGACGACGCCGAGGGCGGCGAGAACCGTCAACGCCGCGAGGAACGCGCTGTCGGCGTCGGAAATCGAATACCAGAGCGCGAACAACAGAGCGACGAACGCCGCCGACGCGAGGTCGTACAACGGGTGCGAACGGACGCTATCGAACGCGTTCGCGACGAAGTACACCACCGAAACGGCCGCCAACGCGACGGCGACCGGCGAAAGCGGGACGAACGCGACCCAGAGTACGACCAAGGCGGTGAAGACGGCCGCGACGACTGCGCGGTAGCGACTGATTCCGCCACCGAACGGGAGGGAGGGCGACATATCCCCCGGAACGGACGTTCGGAGCATATGTCTGTCGTCCGCGAGGACGCCGTCGGTCGGCATCTTTTATGGCGCTGTCGTGAGTAGTTCTCCCCGACTCATGACGATGGAACTCACTTGGCACGGCCACTCCACGTGGCACGTCGACGTCGACGGAACGACGTTCCTCATCGACCCGTTCTTCGACAACCCCTTCACCGACCTCGAACCCGACGACGTGGAGACGCCCGACTACCTGCTGTTGACGCACGGCCACGCCGACCACATCGCCGACGCCGGCGCGTTCACGGACGCGACACTCGTCGCCGTCCCCGAGATGACGGCGTTCATGCAGGACGAACACGGCTTCGACGACGCCATCGGCATGAACCTCGGCGGCACCGTCGAATGCGGCGACGCGTTCGTGACGATGCACCGCGCGGACCACACGAACGGCCTCAACACGGGGTACGAACACGACATCGGGATGCCCGCCGGGTTCGTCATCAGCGACCAGAAACCGACGCAGGCCTCGGACCAGGACGCGACGGCGTTCTACCACGCCGGGGACACGGCGCTCATGTCGGAGATGATAGACGTCATCGCACCGTTCCTCGAACCCGACGCCGCCGCGTTGCCGTGCGGCGACCACTTCACGATGGGTCCGTGGCAGGCCGCCGTCGCCGCCGACTGGTTGGGCGTCGACCACGTGTTCCCGATGCATTACGACACGTTCCCGCCCGTCGAAATCGACGTCGAAGACTTCGTCAACGAGGTGAAGGCGACGGGGTCGGACGCCGACGTACACGTCCTCGACGGCGACGAGACGTTCACGCTGGAGTAACGCGCCGCCCGACCGGCGGCGACACGAGCCGCGTCGCTAGACAATCTCCTCTGGCAGTATTTCTTCGGCGCGTCGAACTCCGAATCGAGCGACGGAGGTGACTTTCGACCGCGAGTTTGAGCAACCTTTAGGACGGCGGGACCCCAGTGTACGAACGCAATGAGCGACATCCAAACGTCCACCGTCAGCGAAGAAGGTTTCGCGTCCACGAGTCAAGTCGGCGACTTCGAACTCACAATCGACGCCACGAACGAGGAGGGTCCGAACCCGAACGAGGTACTCGTCGCGGATTACGCGTCTTGTTTCCTGCCCGCGTTCCGCGTCGGCGGCCAACAGACGGGCCACGACGACCTCGGTAAGGTTCAGATCGACGCCGACGCCGACATCGACGACGACGACGACCTCGAACGCATTAGCTTCGCCATCCACGTGGAGGCCGACTTAGAGGACGACGAGTTCGACGAGATCGTCGAACGCGCAGAGGGCATCTGCCACGTCCACGCGGCCCTCCGCGAGGGTCTCCACGCCGACATCGAAGTGCACGGCGGCGCGTTCTGAGGACGACGAGTCGTACACCCCGATTTTTTCGGAGACGAGTTCGGCCGCGTCCGCTTTCGGAGAGTCTCCGGTACGGAGAGTCGAACGCCCCGCGCGGACGAGGCGACCGACGGTGGTCCGCCTCAGCGGCGATGGTACGCCCGGTAACTCATCGCCTCTCCGTCTACGATGACGACCTCCCGTTCCTCGGGGTCGTGGAGGGTGAATTCTTCTATCTCGTCGTTCGACAGGCGCGGACCGTGGAGTTCTTGCACGTCTTCGTCGAAGACGTACGGGCTGTTCGGCTGTCCTTGCATACCCACTGGTAGCACACTCCACGATATAAATCTTTGTCAGACAGTCCCACGCACGCTCGGTTCGAAAGAAACGTACTGTCGGCGAGTCAGTCGTCCGCGGCGGCGGGTTCCGTCTCGGAGACGTCGGTGCCGAGGAGGTCCAAGAACGCCGCCAACCACTCGGGGTGGTCGGGCCACGCCTGTCCGGTGACGAGGTTGCGGTCCACCGTCACCTCGTCCACCCACGAACAGCCCGCAGCCTCCACCTCGGCGCGCACGGCGGGGTAGGCGGTCATCTCGTACCCGTCTAAGACGCCCGCGGCGGCGAGAATCTGCGGGCCGTGACAGAGCGACGCCACCGGTTTCTCCTCGTCGAAGAAATGCCGGACGGCGTCGAGAACCTCCTCGTGCGTCCGGAGGTACTCGGGCGCGCGCCCGCCGGGAACGACGAGTGCGTCGTACTCGGACGGGTCGACGTCGTCGAGCGTCGCGTTCAACTCGAAGTCGTGCCCGCGGGACTCCACGTACGTCTGGTCCCCGCGGAAGTCGTGAATCGCCGTCTTCACCGTTTCACCCGCCTCCTTCTCCGGGCAGACGGTGTCTACCTCGTGTCCGACCATCGTCAGCGCCTGGTACGGCACCATTATCTCGTAGTCTTCGCCGAAGTCGCCGACTATCATCAGGATTCGCTTGCTCATCGGTATCACCCACCGTCCGGTCTCGGCGAGAGCGGATAACGATTGCGTGCTGTCAGTTCGCCGACCCGTCGAGGACGCGGCCGATATCGCCCAACGAGTCGAGGACGTAGTCGGGTTCGATAGACGACCGAGAGAGCGTCTCCTCGTCCGTGATTCCGGTTCTGACGAGGACGGTGGTCATCCCGAAGCGTTCGCCGAGGGCGATGTCGGTGTCGAGTCTGTCCCCGACGACGACTGTCTCCTCGGGGTCGGTTCCCAATCGTTCGAGAGCCATCGTCCGCGCCGTCTCGGAGGGCTTTCCCAACACGGCGTCGGGTTCCCTCTCGGAGACGCCCGCGACGGCGTTGATGACCGCTCCGGACCCCGGCACGTCGCGTTCCGCCCCCGGGATGACCATGTCGGGGTCGGTACCGACGAACGCGACGCCGTCGTCCGCGAGGATGTCGAGGGCGTCACAGAGGGTGTCGTAGTCGAACGACCGGTCGATGGAGACGAGATAGACGTCGGCGTCGTCGGCGTCCTCGACGACGGAGACGCCCGCCTCGTCGAGTATCTCTACGAGTCCGCCCTCGCCGACGACGTACACCGCCGCGTCGGGGCGTTCCTCGGCGAAGTACCGCGCCGTCACGGTTCCGGCGGTGACGACTTCCGTCTCGTCCACCTCGAAGCCCGCACGCGCGAACCGTTCTTCGTACGCCGTCGGCCGTTTAGTCGGGTTGTTCGAGACGAAGACGCGCCCGAGTCCCGCCGACTCGATGGCGCTGAGTCCGTCGCCCGCACCGGCTATCGGTTCGTCGCCCCGCACCACCGTCCCGTCTACGTCCAAGATGGCTCCGCGGTAGTTCATCGGTGACTCGTTCGGACGGTGCGGTGTTGAATCCGATGCCGCCGAGGCGAAGAATTATGTCACACGGTACCATATGTCCATATATGCTGTTCCTCATCCACTCCGGCGGTGCGGGGCCGAGAGGGAGAACGCCGGATACGGCGATGCGGGACGCGACTCTCGGGAGGGGTCACTACGCCTGCGGCGTGTTGGGGTTGGGTGCCGCCCTGTTGGCGATGTTTCTCGCGTACTCCGTGTTGGTGGCCGTCGCGAGCCTCGTTCCCCTCCTCTCTACGACGGCTATCGCGTTCGTCGGCATCGTGACGTGGGTCGTCCTCTGGTTGGTGTTCGACGCGGCGCTCATCTGGCTCAATCAGCAGGCGGCCGCTTAGCCGACGCTCCCGCATCCCCCGCGACGTACAAGAACCAAAGAACGATATGCGAGTCTCCCTTTTGAGCGGGTGTGACGAACACGCAGCTTTCGCTCATCCAGATAGACAACTACGGTCCGTGGACGGTCACCCCGGAACCGCGACGGGAGATGGACCTGCAGACGCTCCAATCGCGGCTGTTCGCGGACCTCGCGCAGTTCGTCGGAAGTCGGGATGGGTACGTCTTCTTTACGCGGTTCGACAACATGGTCGCCGTCACGAACGGGTTAGACGAGAGCGACCACGAACTCATGCAAGAGTCCATCGGCAACCGATACCCCGTGAGCATCAGTCTCGGTATCGGCGTCGATCCGTCGCCCGTCGACGCACTGGAGACGGCAACGACGGGTCTGCAACGCGCCGGAAGCGCCCAAGACGGCGACAGGAGAGAAGTGCTCGCCGGAACGACGCTCGCAGAACGGGAACGCACGCCGACGGACCTCCAGATAGCCCACTTCGACGTCAACGACGCGACTGGTAAGTACACGGACCAACTCAACGAGTTCGACTCGTTCATCCACATAGAGCAGGGGTACGCCTCGCTGATGCGCCACCTCCGCGAGGAACACGGCGCGCTCTCGTTTTTCGTCGGCGGCGACAACATCATCTCGGTCTGCCCGGAGATGCGAGAGGAAGCCTACCGGTCGGCTATCGACCACGTCGAGGGCGACGTCGGCGTCGAACTCAAAGTCGGCGTCGGCGTGGCAGACGACGTCCAAGAGGCCGGAATGGTCGCGAAACACGCCCTCGAAGAATGCCGCCACCGCGGGACGGTCGTCGAGATAGAGACGCCGCGTCCGGACGTCGAACTCGCAGAGGACTGAGTACGATGGCTGCTCGCTCGCTTTTCTTCGTGGGACCCGAACGGGTCGAACTCCGCGAGCGACCGGTTCCGGGGCCCGACGCCGACGAAGTTCTGGTCGACACGCTGTTCTCTGCGGTCAGTCCGGGCACCGAACTCCTCGTCTACCGGGACGAGGTGCCCGAGGAGATGGCGGTAGACGAGACGATTCCCGCGCTCGACGGCTCGTTTTCCTACCCGATGACGTACGGCTACGCCTGCGTCGGCGAGGTGACTGAGACGGGCGCCGACGTCGACGACGACTGGGTCGGGCGGACGGTGTTCGTGTTTCACCCCCACGAGAGTCGGTTCCTCGCCCGTCCCGAGGAGTTGCACGTCGTCCCCGACGGCTGTTCGCCCGCCCAAGCGACGCTGCTTCCGACCGTCGAGACGGCGGCGAATCTCGTCATGGACGGCCGACCCCGTCTCGGCGAACGCGTCGCCGTCTTCGGGCAGGGACCGGTCGGACTCGCGACGACGGCGGTGCTGTCGCGGTTTCCCCTCGCGTCGCTCGCGGCGGTCGAACCCGACCGGAAGCGCCGCGAACGCGCCCTCGAACTCGGGGCCGACGAGGCGTACGCGCCGGCGGACGCGCGCGCCGAACTCGCTCCGACGGGACCGGCCACGGCGACGGGCGAGGGAGTCGACCTCTCGGTCGAGGTGTCGGGCGACCCGGAGGCCTTAGACGACGCCGTCGGCGTCGCGGGGTACGACTCGCGAGTCGTCGTCGGGTCGTGGTACGGAACGAAACGCGCCCCCTTGGAACTCGGCGGGCGCTATCACCGGAGCCGAATCGAACTGCAGAGCAGTCAGGTCAGTACCGTCGACCCGTCGCTCCGCGGGCGGTGGGACAAACAGCGTCGTCTCGATACGGCGTGGGACCTGCTTTCGTCGGTCGACACGGCGCAGTTTCTCACGCACCGCGTCGATATCTCGGACGCGCCCGACGCGTACGAACTGCTGTCTGACCGGTCCGACGGCGTCGTGCAGGTGCTCTTCGAGTACTGAGGGCGGCGGAACGCTATTGTCGCGACGTGCGCAACGTGGTGTCATGTACTCCGTCGCCGTCACGCGGTCGTTCGTCGCGCAACACTACCTGACGGTTCCCGACCCCGGCCCGGAGGGGGAACTACACTCTCACGCCTTCGAGTTGGAAGTCTCGCTCTCGGGCTCCGAACTCGGCGAGTACGGCTACCTCGTCGATATCGACGAGGTGAAATCCGGTATCGACGCCTGCCTCGACTACTTCCGCGACGCGACGCTCAACGACCTCCCGGAGTTCGAAGGACAGAATCCGAGCGTCGAACGGTTCGCGCGCGCCTTCTGTCGAGCGTTCGTAGACGAGTGCGACACCGGCACCGCAGAACGGGTCGAACTCACTCTCTGGGAGGACGACGAGGCGTGGGCGTCCTACGAATCTGCGCTCTGAACTGATGCGCGTCGGCCTCCTGATATACGGACCGCTCGACGGCCGGTCGGGGGGCTACCGCTACGACTTGGAACTCGCAACGCGCCTTCGGGCGGACGGCGACGCCGTCGAGGTGGTGTCGCTCCCCGAACGCTCGTACGCCCGGCGTTTCGCGGACAACGCCTCGCGGACGCTTCGCCGCCGTCTCGCCGCCGCCGACTTCGACGTCCTCGTACAGGACGAACTCTGTCACCCCTCGCTCCTGTGGACGAACCGCCGCGTCGACTTCGACTACCCCGTCGTCTCCCTCGTCCACCACCTCCGCTCTGCGGAACCGCACCACGGGTTGCGGACGAATCTCTACCGAACCGTAGAGGCGCGGTATCTGCGGGGCGTCGACGCGTTCGTCTGCAGTAGCGAGGCGACTCGCCGAACCATCTCGGAACTCACGGACCCGAACCCGTCCGTCGTCGCGTACCCCGCGGGTGACCGGTTCGACGCGGACGTGACTCCCGGGCGCGTCCGGGCGCGAGCGTCCGCCGACCCGCTTCGGGTCGTCGCCGTCGGCTCCGTGACGCCGCGGAAGAACGTCGAAACGCTCGTCCGCGGCCTCTCGCGCGTCTCGTCGCCGTGGGAACTGACAGTCGTCGGTGACCTCTCTGTCGCTCCCGGACACGTCGCTCGCCTCCGACGCCTCGTCGCCGAGACGGGCACGTCCGACCGCGTCCGGTTCGCCGGACGACTCGCCGACGCCGAACTCGCGTCGGTTTTCGAGCGAAGTCACGTGTTCGCGCTTCCCTCCACGTACGAGGGGTTCGGTATCGTCTACGCGGAGGCGATGGGGTTCGGCCTCCCCGTCGTCGCCTCCCAGGCCGGGGGCGCGTCGGAACTCGTCACAGACGGACGAGACGGCTTTCTCGTGGACCCCGCGGAACCGAGCGACGTGACCGACGCCATCTCGGTTCTCGCGCGGAACCGCACGCGACTGGCCGCGATGGGCGTCGCCGCGCGGGAGACGCACCGCTCACATCCGACGTGGGACGAGACGGCCGCGCGCGTCCGAGATTTCCTCGCGACGCTCGTCTGAGGGTCGTCGCTCCTCGTCTCTGAGAGCGGCGAACGCCGACGACCCGTCCGACGCCGCGTGACCGCTCTGTGTCAGCGTCGCCGAAAGCGACGCGAACTGCCGCACCTCCGCGACGGTGAACGTTCGCTCGAACTCGTACGCGTCGCCCTCCGTCGGTGGGTCCATGCTGCTCGCCCGGTGCGTACGTCCGCCCGCGAGATGGCGTTACGGGCGCGGGTCGGAGTCGTCCGTTCCTCACTCCTTGGGTTCCCGAAGGATGAGGGGACCGACGGCGAGCGTTCGCTTCGCCGCCGTCGCGACGCGGAGGATGTAGGAGGTAAACAGGAGGAACGGCAGAACCGTGACGGTGAACGCCCCGGCGGTGACCCAGACGATGTTGTCGATGGTGAACGTCGACCCCGGGAACGTCCCCGCCCCCACGAAGGTGAGCATGATTCCCGAGACGACGATGGCCGGAACCGCCATGTAGAGGATGTACTGCGAGAGGTCGACCAACGCCCACTGGAAGTAGAGCGTCTTGATGTGTTCGCGCGCCGGGCCGAACATCGAAAGCGCCTTCTGCAGTCTATCGAACGCCTCCCGTTCGTCGTCGCTCAGACTCCCTCCGAACGTCTCGGTCATCCGCTCTATCTGATACACCTTCCACGAGTAGTTGAAGTCCAACGCGGCGCTCATCACGTCGAACTCCCCGAACGTCGCGTTCTCGAGTTCGTCGGTGACTTCGTCCGCGTTCCCGCGGAGACTATCGACGAACTCCTCGACCTGTCTGCGGAGTTCATCGTCGTCGTTGTCGGCGACGATTCTGTCGAGGGCATTCGCCCGTTGCTCGCTCGTCTCGACTATCTGCTGGAGGAAAAGCGAGGGGTACGCGGGCGGGGTGTCTGTGAACAGTTCCGCCGCGTACGTCCGAAAGTCCATCGCGTCGCTCATCCGCTTGCGTTGGTCGCCCAGCGGACCCGTCTCTTGGGAGAGCACGAGTTGGTTGATGGTGACGACGAGCGTCGTCCCGGTGACGACGACGCCGATCATAGCCGAGAAGATAGTCTCGATGGTGTCCGTCCTCTGTATCCTCGCTTGGAGCGACGGATGCAGCACCATGCTGGCCACGATGAGAGACGTGAAGACGCCGAGTGCCAGGGCGGCGACGACGGCAAAACGGTTCGCGTCCAAGAGGAACCAGAGCTTCACCCGACTGTCGCCCGCCCGTCTCCGCATCGTGTTCGCCGTCCCGATGTTGTCGGTTCCTTCGTTACTCATCTCCGTCCCCCTCGTCTCGGGGTCGCTTCAGGACGAGCAGTTTCGTCCCGCCGCCGGTGAAGTCGATGGTATCGACCAGTTCCCACCCCTCCCGACCGAGTTCGTTCAACTCTTCGGTCGGGTCCCGCGCCTCCTTTTGGGTGGCCTCGCGCGGCGGTTTCAGCGTCCGATACTCCCATCGTCGTGGTGGGGAGGATGTCATTCGACGAATGGTACGCAGGCGGAGGGGCTAAACGTGGTGCCCGATGGGTGGCGCCGACGGGTTCTAATCGGTGTACTGCACGCCCTCGGAACGCGTCGGAAAGAGGACGTCCGCCCGCGAGCGACGGAGCGTCTGCTCTGAGCGGTAGTTCTGAGAGAAAGTGGGGCGGAGGGATTCGAACCTCGGTCGCTCACTCCGTTCGCTCCCCGATTCAAATCCCTCCAGCGTTCACTACGCGCGGAACTCACGCTGTTCGCGAGCGACGGAGCGCTCGCTCGGTGGTGAGTTCTGAGAGAAAGTGGGGCCGGAGGGATTTGAACCCCCGATCGACTGATATCTCCGGTACGCGCCTCGGTACTCCAGAGGGTCGTCAACACGACCGATGATCAGTCGGTCGCTCGGTATATCAGTCTGGAGTGTCGTCACCGGGCGCCAAGCCTCTGGAGTCAGTCGCCATGCCGGGCTTGGCCACGGCCCCTGTGTGTGCACTCAGGCGTTAGTCGATACAACTTAAAGGAATTTCGATTGACGGCGGTCGGTCAGCGGTCCGTCTCGCCCCAATCGCAGTCTTGGCATTTGTAGGCCGTCACGAACTCGGTGACGCTCGGCATGTATCCGACAGAGAGGACGTCGCCCCCGCAGTCGGGACAGTCTCTGTCCGCGTCCTCTATATCTTCGGCCTCCATCGGGCGTTCCCCCTCGACGAGTTCCGCGAGCGTTTCGGGCGTCACCATCCGACCTTGCACGACGCGATTGCTCATGGTCGGTCGTGGATACGAAGCGGCGTAAGTCCTCCGTCGTCGTCCGACGGGCCGCCACCGCGTCAGTGCGTCACCACCGAGACGGTTCGCGTCCGCGGGCCGTCGCACTCGACGAGGAGAAGCGACTGCCACGTCCCGAGGTCCAACTCCCCGTCCGCGAGTGGGACGGTGACGCCGTTGCCGAGAAGCATCGCTCGGAGGTGCGAGTCGGCGTTTCCGTCCAGTTCGTCGTGCGCCCACCCCTCGTCCGGGACTGCAGACGAGAGCAGTTCCTCGACGTCCGAGAGCAGTCGGCGTTCGTTCTCGTTGCAGACGAGTCCCGCCGTCGTGTGCCGGACGAACACCGTACAGACGGCGTCGTCGTCGGGTCCGGCGCCGTCGGCAAGCGCGTCTTCGACTCGGTCCGTCACGTCGACGACGTCGAGGCGAGCGTCCGTCTCGACGCGGAATCGGGCGTCTCCCATGGTCGAACGAACGAGGGGAACCGGCAAAAGAGTGCGTCAGCGGTGAGCAGTCGAGACGGCGTCCGCGGGGGTCAGAGCCACGGCGCGCGCGACTCGTCCTCGCCGGGGTAGCCGTACCCGGCGTCCGAGTCGGCGTCGGCGTCGGCGGCGTTCGCCGGCTCCGACACGGAGTCGGAGTCGCCGCCGTCCGCGAGTGCCGCACTGGACGCGTCCGGTTCTCCGACGGCGGTTTCGGCGTCCGCGTCGCCGGCGTTCGGGTCGAAGGCGAACAGGGCCGTGACGGCCAAGACGCCGAGGGCGATGGGTCGGTCCGTCGGGAGAAGACCCAACACGTCTATCGCGAGCATGCCGAGGGCGACCGAACTCCCGAAGCGGAAGCGGTCTATGTCCACCGCGCCGCGGAGACGCGGCGCGAAGAGAGCGACCAGGAGGGCGAATCCGACGCCCGTCCCGGCCGCCGCGGCGGCGTGCAGTATCGTCGTCACGTTGGGGTCGACGATGAGGCGGGCACCCGACGGGTCGAAACTCGCCACGAGGCCGAGTCCGACGATGATGCTCGGGGAGGGGAGATACTCGCCCACCTTCGAGGACGCCGTCTTCGCGGCGACGGCGAGGATGACCAACCCGGCGAAGCGGTGGAACACCTCGAACGCCAACAGCGTCTGCAACGTCTCCGCGAACACCGCTTCGATGCCGGCGATGGGGATGATGAACGCTCCGATGAGGAGCACGGAGGTGATCTGTTCGCGGCGAGTGCCCTCCATCTCGGCGAGGATGACCGCCACCGTGGCGGACCCCCCGAAGATGAGAAGCCCCGTCTCCAGGATGCTGGCGGGACTGCTCAACGCCCCCGCGATGATGAGTGCGGGGAAGATACCGTCTACGAGGGGCAGAGCCATCACCGTCGCCAACAGGCGCGTGGCTCCGCCCACATGCTGTTCTAACCGGAGGGCGACCGGATGTCGAGAGACACTCATTCGGATCTAGCGGCCGTCACCATCGGCCAACTGGCGATACGAACGCAAGCCGGACGAGGCGTCGTCGCATCCGGTGAGTTCGCGCACTCCGAGGAGGTCGAGATTCGGGAGGAGTTTGGTCCCGAATTTAAATGTTCGCCACATCGCTGTAATAAAGAGGCTGCCGGAGTCGACGATTTCCTGACCGGCGATGCGCGATGCGGCGGGACACTCGGAGTCCATACCTGAAATCAAACCCACGAAACTATTAAACGTTGTGTGGGAAAGGACAACACGGTACAGAGTATCTTCACCGTCACTACTTAAAAAGTGGCTACATGTCTTCGGTGAACGGGAGATAAATCGACGAATCGTCGATCAGGAGTAGCGTATCGGGCGAATATTGCACGGTCGTCCACTCGGTGCTGTCGGGCCGTGCGCTCGTCTGTGACCGGGTGGCCGACGGACTCGCGAACGAGAGGCATTTTGTCTCCCGAATATCTATACGGTGGTGATGGACCAGACGCCCGACGACGAGACGGTTCGCGAGGCGATAGAGCGGTCACAACGCGGCGCACCCGCCGTTGGGTCCGTCGTCCGCGACCAGTTCGAGACCCACGAGGTGTTCCAGCGCATCGTCGCCGCCGCCGACGAGGAGGCGACGCTTGGGACGCGGGAACTGTTCTTCAGCTCTCTCGCCGCCG
Organism: Halopelagius inordinatus; assembly: GCF_900113245.1. Lineage (NCBI taxonomy): Archaea > Methanobacteriati > Methanobacteriota > Halobacteria > Halobacteriales > Haloferacaceae > Halopelagius > Halopelagius inordinatus. Next base: position 1,215,342 of record NZ_FOOQ01000001.1, on the reverse strand, counting down.
GATTCGCCATCACGGTCACGTATCTGCTGTACGCGACGATGACCGCGGCCACCGATAGCGACCCGATACTCAGCGCGATACTCTACCCGCTCGGATTCATCTTCATCATCCTCGGCGGCTACCAACTGTACACCGAGAACACGCTCCCGCCCGTGGTCTTACTGTTAGAGCGGTTGATGAGTCTCCCCCGTCTGCTCGTCATCTGGTCTGTGGTCATCCTCGGTAACTTCACCGGCGGCGGGTTCGGGGCGTTCGTACTCGCTCGCTCCGGGATGCTCTCTCCGGCGGAAGCCGAAGCCGCGACGTATCTCGCCACGAAAGGCATCGAAACCCCGTTCTGGAGTCTCTTCTACAAGGCGGCCTTCGCGGGCCTCATCGTCGCGGGCGTCGTCTGGCTCGTCTACGCCGTCACCGACAGCCTCACTCGATTGCTCGTGGTCTATCTCGCGTTTCTCGCGATTCCGTTCGGGAACCTGTTTCACTCCGTCGTCTCGTTCACGGAGTTGATGTATCTCGTTTTCACCGGACACGGGGTCCTCCTGCAGGGACTGTACGGGTTCGTGTTGCCCGTCCTCCTCGGTAACACGCTCGGAGGCGTCCTCCTCGTGACCGTCGTCAACTACTTCCAGACGACGGAGGAACGCCTCGACATCGCGCGCAAGGACGGCTCCGATCGGAAACTGACGGACAGAGAGTGGTTGCTCGGCGAACGCGCCGGTCGGTCGTACGTGCCGATACAGCACCACGACGAGGAGTAACGGTCGAACGGTTCGCGCCCGCTATCTCTCCGTCGAGTCGTCCTCGTCCAGAGAGTCGAGCGACTCCGGAAGTTTGTGGACGACCAGTATCCGAACCAGGCGGTACAGACCGTACGAGAACACCGTAAGCACGAGTAACTCGATGACGTACAGTTCCAGCAGTTCGACGAGACTCAGACGACCGGGAACTAGCTCCCCGACGAACGCGAGGAACCCGAGCGTGAGTCCGAGTAACACCAGCGGTAAGAAGAGGACTGAGACCCCGATGAGTACGACGACGAGGCGGTCGGGGATATCGGGAACGCGCATGCCAGTCAGTAGCGCCTTCGCCCGAATAGCGTTTGCGGAGTGTCGCTGTCGGACCGTCACCGCCGAATACGTCCGTTCGAGAGAGTAACTCGCCAACGATACACATAATTGTGTATATATCGGCGCGACTACGTGGCAACGTTCTGCACAGGCGTGCCATCTCGGAACCCTTTTGTCGAAGGACTATGGACGATTTACATGGCGAACGACGTTCCCGAGCGAGAGTCTTTCTCGGAGAAACTGCAGGTGCCAGAAGCGCTGACGTTCGACGACGTGCTGCTCAGACCGGCCGAGAGCCGCGTCGAACCCGACGACGCGGACGTGTCTACGCGCGTCTCGAAGAACGTCGAACTCAACGTCCCGGTTCTCTCGGCGGCGATGGACACCGTCACGGAGAGCGGCATGGCCATCGGGATGGCCCGCGAGGGGGGACTCGGCGTCCTCCACCGCAACATGGACGTAGAGCGGATGGTCACCGAGATAGAGCGCGTGAAGCGAGCCGACGAACTCGTCATCCGGCGCGACAACGTCGTAACCGCGCGCCCCGGCCAGACGATAAACGACGTAGACGAGATGATGGAACGCCGCGGCGTCTCCGGCGCGCCCGTCGTCGACGAAGACGACACCGTCCTCGGCATCATCTCCGGGACGGACATCCGCCCGTACCTCGAAGTCGGCGAGTCCGACGAAGTCCGCGAGGCGATGACCGACGAAGTCATCACCGCCCCGCGCGACGTCACCGCGCGCGACGCCCTCGAACTCATGTACGACCACAAGATAGAGCGCGTCCCCATCGTCGACGACGACAAGCGTCTCGTCGGACTCGTGACGATGCAGGGTATCCTCCAACGCCGCGAACACGAGAACGCCGCGCGCGACGAGGATGGACGCCTCCGCGCCGGCGTCGCCGTCGGCCCGTTCGAGATGGACCGCGCCACCGCCGCGGACGAAGCCGGTGCCGACGTGCTCTTTATCGACTGCGCTCACGCGCACAACCTCAACGTCCTCGAAAGCGCCCGCGAGATAAAGGAGTCCGTCGACGCGGACGTCGTCGTCGGCAACATCGGGACGCGCGAGGCGGCGGAGGCCTGCGTCGACTTCGCGGACGGACTGAAAGTCGGCATCGGCCCCGGTTCCATCTGCACCACGCGCGTCGTCACCGGCGCGGGCATGCCTCAGATCACGGCCGTCGCACAAGTCGCTGACGTCGCCGCAGAACAGGGCGTCCCCGTCATCGCAGACGGCGGCATCCGCTACTCCGGCGACGCCATCAAGGCCATCGCCGCGGGCGCGGACGCCGTCATGCTCGGGTCGTACTTCGCGGGCACGGAGGAAGCGCCCGGCCGCGTCATCACGATGAACGGCAAGAAGTACAAGCAGTACCGCGGCATGGGGTCGGTCGGCGCGATGAAATCCGGCGGCGGCGACCGCTATCTGAAGGACGTAGACGAGGACCAAGAAGAGGAGTTCGTCCCCGAGGGCGTCGAGGCGGCGACGCCGTTCAAGGGAACGCTCGCCTCCGAACTGCACCAACTCGTCGGCGGGATGCGCTCCGGCATGGGCTACGTCGGGTCGGAGACGCTTCCGGAGTTCAAGCGCGAGGCGCGGTTCGTCCGCGTCTCCAGTGCGGGACAGACCGAGGGTCACCCCCACGACGTGATGATCACCGACGAAGCGCCGAACTACAGCCCCCAAAGCGAGTAACGACCCGCTTTCCTTCCTTCTTCGACGCGTCGGAGCCGAGAGACCGCTCCGAGAGCCGTCCGGTCCCAAAGGTTATTGATTAATTGGGCTGGATATCGGGTCGTACGATGGATTCCACGGAGTTGCGCGACGCACTCGAAGACGCCGGTCTCTCGCAGTACCAAGCGGAGGCGTACAACACGCTCCTCCGACTCGGGACGGCGAGTGCGACCGAACTGGCCGACTCGTGTGCCGTGCCGTCGGCGCGCATCTACGACGTGCTCCGAGACTTGGAGACGAAAGGCTACATCGAGACGTACGAACAGGAGAGTCTCAAAGCCCGCGCGTGCGACCCCGCCGTCGTCCTCGACGACCTCAGGGGGCGAGCGTCGATGCTCGAAGACGCCGCAGACGAGATAGAACATCGGTGGAACGAACCGGAGGTCGACCAGCACAAACTGAGCATCGTCAAGCGCTTCGAGACGGTGCTGCAACGCGCCGCGTCGCTCGTCCGCGACGCCGAAACCGAGGTCCAACTCGCCGCGACCCCGGAGCAGTACGAGACGCTGAAACCGGCGCTCAGCGAAGCGCTCTCGAACGGCGCGGTCGTGAAGGCGACGCTCCACACCGACCCGGACGCGGCCGTAGACGACGTGGAGTTCGACGGCGTCGTCACGGAGGCACGACACCGAACGCTGCCGACGCCGTTCCTCGCCCTCGTCGACCGCACCGGAACCTGTTTCGCGCCGCACTCGCACTCGCTCAACCAGTACGGCGTTCTCGCCGACGACTACTCTCTCACGTACGTGTTTCACTGGTACTTCCAGACCTGCCTGTGGGAGGTGTGGGACGAGGTGTACAGCGTCCGCCCGACGGACCCGCCGTTCGTCTACGCGGACCTCAGGCGGTGCGTCCGAGACGTCGAACCGTGTCTCGCGGAGGGCGTCGGAGTCCGCGCTCGCATCGAGGGGTTCGACACGCAGACGGGCGACACCGCCGAACTGGTCGGAGAAATCGTCGACGTGAACTACGCCGGGGCGGGCGAGACGGACGGTTCGCCGCCGCTATCGCAACTCGCCGGACAGGTCTGTCTGACCGTCGAGACGGACGGCGCCCGAGAGCGGTACACCGTCGGCGGTTGGGGAGCGATCCTCGAAGACGTCGAAGCGACCCGAATCACCGTCCTCGACTACGCTCGGTGACGAACGCGTCGGTTCTCCGTCGCCGTCCGATGCCGGAACCTATACCAACTGGCGGCGCTCTTTGACAGATAGTGGTGAGAAACCGCCCGCCCTCCGAACCGCTCACCAGCCCCGGACTAAGGGGTATATTCATATGCCCCCGCGAAACATTCCGTGACGTGAGTGTTCTCGGAACACCACAAACATACATATGAGTGCTGACCAGCCGCTCGTGCTCATCGTCGAAGATGAGCCGGACCTCGCCGACCTGTACGCAACATGGCTCAAGGACGAGTATCGAGTCCGCGTCGCCTACGGCGGCCGCGAGGCGCTCGAGGCACTCGACGAAGCCGTAGATGTGGTGCTCTTGGACCGTCGGATGCCCGATCTCTCGGGCGACGAAGCGTTGACCGAGATTCGGAATCGCGGCTTCGAGTGCCGCGTGGCGATGGTGACCGCAGTCGAACCGGACTTCGACATCGTCGCCATGGGCTTCGACGACTACCTCGTAAAGCCCGTCTCGAAGGATTCACTGGAAGAGACGGTATCGAATCTCCTCTTGCGCAACTCCTACGACGACGGCGTGAAGGAACTGTTCTCGCTCGCCTCGAAGAAGGCGCTTCTCGAATCGGAGAAAGACGCGACGTCGCTCGAAAGCAGCGAGGAGTACACCGAACTCGACGGACGCCTCGAAGAACTCAGAGCCGAACTCGACGAGACGCTCCAGAATCTCGACGACGACGACGACATCGAGGCCGTCTATCGCGATCTCGGGGCCGACGTGGAGTTCGAAGAGTTCGACGAAACGTAGGTCGCGGCGTCTCTCCGTTCTCACCGACTCGTCACACGCGCTATCGACGGATACGTTCGCACACCGTCTCTCGCGGCGTTACGTCTCCGTAGGATACCTGTCGGTAGAATTTATAGTTTTGTTAACCTGTAGGGCGAATTAATTGATCTGTCTACGTATCAGATATACTCGGAAATATTTATTTCATCGGCGAGTGTTGTTATATTTGTGATGTCCGAAGACGACAACAATGCGGTCGCACAGTACCTCTCCGAACACCCGCGCATGATGGGCGTCCTGTTCTCCGCTCTCGTCTTGCTGTCGCAGGCGGGCGCGGTGGCGGCGGGGAACCACACCGGTATCTACGGCCCCTGATCAGATATCCTCGACCGAGGTGGTCGAACTCCACCGCAGACCTCCGTCAGAGATAATCGGCACGTTCTCTAAAGAGAGGAACTCGGCCAGTTCCGACTCCGTCAACTCGAACACGTCGACGCTCCCGGACGCGATGTAGTGCTGTTCGTTCCCCGGCAGAAACGGTTTGACGAGTGCTCCCATCCCGTTGGCCGAACCGGGATATATTCGATAGTCAACGGCGACTCTGTTCTCTGCGCGCCGCGTGATCGTACAGGAGTTGGGGAACGCGGCCTGAACTTGCGTCACGGAAAAACTGCCGTCGCCGACGACGATGTAGTCGTTTCCGATCACGCTATCGTCTCGCGCGATTTCGAGCGCGCTCCGGACCGGAAAGCCGGAGTTGAGCAGTCGACAGAGGTTCTGTCCGATCTTCACCGCTCCGCCGTTCACCACGTCGTTGAGCGTCACGATGCCCGCTATCGCGCCCGCGTCGACGAGGTGGGTACCCTGTTCGTACGACTGACAGGCGTTGAGGAGGAACGCGTCGGTGCCGACGTCGTCCACCGCGGAGACGTCTAACGCGCCGTCGGCACACTGGAACCCGCCGTCGTCGATGTGGCCGATGTAGTGGAGAAACTCCGTGTCGGCCGCGAGTACGTCGCGGAGTTCCGCCACCGACAGGTCGTAGTGCATCCGCACGTCGAACGGGAGTTCCTCGCGAGAGCCGTAGACGCCTTCGACGACGTCGCGTTCCTCGGCCATCTTCGGGTCGTTGCAGACGACGGTGATGCCGATGTCGCCCTCGTTCGGTTCGCGGTCGAGGCGGTTTCGGTACGCCTGCAGCGACGCCTTGCTCGCCCCGACGGGCGTCCCCTCGCCTATCCACGCCTGCTCTATGGAGTCGGTCCGTTCGGGCCGGACGTACTCTCTGTCGGGCGCGGCACCGGGGGGAGTCGCGCTCCGAGTGAAGTCGCCGACCGGACTCGCTCGTCCGCCGGTGGGTCCGGCAGTGCGCAGGAACTCGTCGACCGCCGACGCCTGCGCCGCCGGACTCGTCGTCGGGGTCGAACGCGGCGTCCGGACTACCGCGAGGTCGTTGGCCGCGAACGGGACGACTTCGACGTTTTCGGCGGTCGGGGCGATGTGAGCCGTCAACTTCCACTCGGGGACGTGGTCCGCGACGACGCCGTGGGAGACGCCGAGATACGTCTCCAACTGCGCGGGGAGCGACCGGTCGTACAACTCGGCGAACTCCACGTCGAGTTCGTCCTCGACGGCCCGGCGTTCGTGGAGGTCCACCTCGTAGTACCCCTCCGTCCGCGTCAGGCAGTCGAGGAAGAACGCCCGTTTCAGCACTCGTTCGACCTCGACTTCGAATCCCGCGGGGGTGTCGAGGTCGTAGACGAACCCCTCGTCCGTGACGATTCGCGGCGTCTGGCCCTCCTTCACCGTCGCACCGAGATAGTACACCAACGGCGCTGCGACGTAGAGATAGCTGTACTCGGCGGGGAGTTCCACGGTCACGCCGGTGTCGGGCGCTTCCAGTCCGTCCGGAACCTCGAAACGGTCGCCGCGTTCGATAAGCGGCGGGTGTCCCCGGAGCGTGGGGTACGACCGCTCTACGGTGGTCGTTTTGAGCGCGGAGCCGAGATACGACATCGCGTCCATCACCGCCCGCGGGTCGTCGGGCGTCGTAATCGTCGCCGCCGGTCGCTCGTGGTTCGACCGGCCGCCGACGAGAACCGCCGTCTCCTCGCCGAAGTCGATGGTCGTCCGGTCGGCGTCAGAGGAGACGGAGAACGGCCCGGTGACCCGCAGATACAGCTTTATCGGCGCGAACAGTTCGACGCTGTACGTCCCCGGGCCGAACGACTCCTCGGCGAAGTGTTCGGTCCGGGCCAGCATCTCTCCGGCGTCGTCTCTGACGCAGACGGAAACGACCGTCTGCAGGTCGATTCTATCGGTTCGGATACGGACGGCGGCGTCGGCGGGAAACGAAAACTCCGAGGGGTCGGAAGCGGTCGGCGAGACGGGATTCGGCGTCGAGAGCCGAAACTGGTGTCGCTCTATCGGGTCCGCCGCGAGGAGTCCAGTCCCCTCGTCGGTCGTCCGAAACGAGAGTTGGAGGTGCTCGTTCGACGCCCCCGTCTCGGTCCGACCGCCGAACTGGTCCATTATCTCACCAGTCTTCGTTCTCGACTAAAAGCGTATGGGTGAACGCCCGCCGGGACGACGCTCACCCGACCGAGAGCCACTCAGAGGATATCTCCGCGTCGCGGAAATGCCACCGTTGTGCGAGTTCGTGGCCGTCGAGTCGGAGTTCGACCGTGGCGTCGAACAGCGGTTCGAAGAGTCGCACTACCTCCGTCTCTCGGTCTTGCGGGAGCCAAAAGTGGCCCATCCCGCCGACCGACCGAACGTTGTTTCCGAGGACGTGGAGGAACCGAAACACCGTCCGGCGGTCGTACTCCGAGAGCAACGAGGGGAGACAGTCGAACGCCACGCGGAGTTCCGCCGGGGCGAGACCCGAGGCGATACCGTCGAACTGCGCTATCGTCTTTGCTATCTCCACGCCGAGTTCGGTTATCTCCCCGTCGACGACGTTCGCGAGGGGGTCGCGAACGCCCGCGTCCGCGGTTCCGTCGCCGTTCGTCGGGGAGGCGGGCGACGAGACGGCGGACGTTCCGCTTTCTACGGCCGCCGCGGGACTTCGAGCGCGCGTCTCGTATTCGACGATGCGCGCCCACTCGGGCGTCCGACGGGAGACGCCCTCCAATCTCGTGTCTCTGCGGGAGGCGCCCGCTGGAGTCACGACGAGACGGCGGCGGTTCGACGCGTCGCCGTCTCCGAGCATCTTCGCGGATATCCTCGCGTACATCTCCTCGGGCACGGACCCGACGACGAGCAACGTGCTCCCGCGTCCCTTGAGTTCGTTGAGTGCGCGCGCGAAATCCGTCGCGCCGTCGGAGCCCGCGGGGCCCGTTTCGCCTCCCTGAACCATTCTGTTTGAGACACGACACCGCGTTAAATAATACTTTGTGTATCTGATGAGTTCACCGTCGGAGGCGGACCTCACCCCGTTCGGAACCGGGACGCGGGTGGTCTCCGGGGACGCCCACGCTCGGGTCTCTCCGCCGAGAGTCCGCAACGGACGCGGGGTTTCGCAACTGTATTGGACGGCGCGTCCGTCGCGTGATTAATGGTCCTCTCACGGGTGAGTTACGGCTGATGGCGGACCGCTTCGGCGTCGACCCGCAGGTGCTCGCACTCGCGGTGGCGCGGATGACCGAGTCCGTCGGCAACTCGTTTCTCGTCGTCGTCCTCCCGCTTTTCATCGGAAGCCAGTACATCACCGGAGCGACGTTCGGGTTGACGGAGGTGGCGGTGACGGGCATCATCCTCTCGCTTTTCGGCTTGGTCAACAGCCCGTTACAGCCGTTCACCGGCCGACTCTCCGACCGCGCCCGCCGTCGGAAGGTGTTCGTCCTCGTCGGACTGGTCCTCATCGGCGTCGCCAGTTTCTCGTACTCGTTCGCCTCTACGTACTGGCACCTGCTCGGACTTCGCGTCGTTCAGGGTATCGCGGGCGCGTTGATCATCCCGACCACCGTCGCCCTCGTCAACGACCTGGCTTCCGAGTCGAATCGCGGGGGGAACATGGGGACGTACAACACCTTTCGGCTCCTCGGGTTCGGCGTCGGCCCCATCGCCGCGGGCGCCGTCGTCGCCAGCGGTCCCTTCGCGTTCGACGTCGGGACGGTCGCGCTGCGTATCAACGGCTTCGACGCCGCCTTCTACATCGCGACGTTGACCGCCACCCTCAGTTTCGGCCTCGTCTCGGCGTTCGTCCGTGACCCCGAGGTTCCCGAAGCCGACGCGGGCGACGCGCTTCTCGGGAGCCTCTCGGTTCGCGACCGGTCGTCCGGGCACGTCCTCGACCCCGTGTTCACGCTCGGACTCGCGAGTTTCTTCATGGCCGTCGGTATCGCGCTGTTCGCGACTCTCGGCGAGATAGTCAACGAACGTCTCGCCCAGGACGCGACGATGTTCGGCCTCCAGTTTGCGGCGTTCGTCCTCGCGCAGATTTTCCTGCAAGCGCCCATCGGGCGGGCGACGGACTTCTTCGGTCGCAAGCCGTTCATCGTCCTCGGGATGGTGCTTCTCGTCCCGACGACGTTCGTCCAGGGGTTCGTCCTCGACTCGTGGCTGATGTTCGGAGCCCGGTTCGCACAGGGTATCGCCGGGGCGATGGTGTTCGCGCCGGCACTCGCTCTCGCGGGTGACCTCGCGCCCGCGGGGCAGTCGGGGAGCACGCTGTCTGTGTTGACGATGGCCTTCGGCTTCGGCGTCGCTCTCGGTCCGTTGGCCTCGGGCTTTCTCGTCGCGTTCGGCTTCGCCGTCCCCTTCGCCTTCGGGTCCGCCCTCGCGGTGGTCGGTGCGGTTCTCGTCTGGACGCAGGTCGAAGAGTCGGTCGCTACTCGTCGGTCGTTTCTCGACCCGTTCTCGAAGGCGGGCGAAAACGAGTGACGTTCGAACGGCGGCCGAATCGATATCGCAAACGGCGGTTTACCGCTCGCCGGCGTTCTCGACGAACGTCTCGATTCGCGAGAGTGCTTCTTTCAGTTCCGACATCCCGGTGGCGTAGGAGACGCGGAGATGTCCGCTCCCGCCGTCACCGAACGCGCTTCCGGGGACGAGAGCGACGTTCTGAGCGTGGAGGAGTTCCTCGGCGAACACCTCGTCGTCCTCCCACCCGGGCGGACACTCGGGGAAGACGTAGAACGCGCCTTTCGCCTCGAAGCAGTCCATCCCGATGTCGTTGAACCGCGAGATGACGTACCGTCTCCGTCTGTCGTAGGCGCGGCGCATCTCCTCTACGTCGTCCTCACAGGAGTCGAGGGCTTCGAGGGCGGCGTACTGCGCCGTCGTCGGCGCCGAGAGCATCGTGTACTGGTGGATGCGGTTCATCGCGCCGACGACGTCCGCCGGTCCGAGTGCGTACCCCAGACGCAGGCCGGTCATGGCGTACGCCTTCGAGAACCCGTTGAACACCACGGTTCGCTCTCTCATCTCCGGAAACGTCGCGATGGAGACGTGGTCGTCCTCGTAGCGGAGGGCGGCGTAAATCTCGTCTGAGAGCACGAACAGGTCGTGTTCGCGAGCGAACGCCGCGACGTCTCGGAGTTGCCGTTCGTTCATCACCGCACCGGTCGGGTTGTTCGGGTAACAGAGGACCAACACGTCGGCGTCTTCCGCCCCCGCCCGTTCCAAGTCCGCGGGCGTGAGAGCGAAGTCGTTCTCCACCGAGGTCTGAACGGGGAGAGCGTCGCCGCCGGCGAACGTGACCGTCGGGACGTACGAGATGTACGACGGTTGGGGGACGGCGACGGTGTCGCCGGGGTCCACCAACGCGCGCATCGCCAAGTCCACGGCTTCGCTCGCGCCCGCGGTGACGAGTATCTCCTCGTCCGGGTCGTATTCGAGGTCGTACCTCGTCACACGGTCGGCGATGGCCTCGCGGAGTTCGCGCATCCCTCGGTTGGCGGTGTACGAGGTCCGACCGCGTTCCAGCGAGTCGATGGCGGCGGTTCGGGCGGCCCACGGGGCCGAAAAGTCCGGTTCGCCGACGCCCAACGAGATGACGTCGTCCATCTCCTCGGCCAACTCGAAAAAGCGGCGGATACCCGACGGTGGCGTCTCCCGAACCCGCGCGGCGATGCGGTCCGTCATGGCGAGAACGTCAATCGGTCGTCTTCGTCGCCGTCGCCGAGTTCGACGCCCCGTTCTTTGTACGTCTCCATGACGAAGTGCGTCACCGTCTGGGTGACCTCCGGGACGGGCGCAATCTGCTCGGAGACGAAGTTAGAGACGTCCTGCATCGAGTCGCCGACCACGTCGACCGCAAAGTCGTAGTTGCCGGAGACCAGACGGAGCGACGCCACTTCGGGGAACTTGCCGATTCGACGGGCGATCTCCTCGTACCCCGTCTCTCGGTCGAGTTCGACGTTCAGTTCCACCTCAGCTTGCACGTACTCCTCGTCGACTCGGTCCCAATCGACGATGGCCTGATAGCCCCGGATGACGCCCTCGTCTTCTAACTCCTCGACGAGTGCTTCGACCTCCGCCGCTTCGAGACCGGTCTGTCGCGCGAGGTCGTCGACGCTCTCGCGAGCGTTGCGAAGCAACAGGTCGAGTAGTTCCCGCTTCTCGTCCATACGCCACTGGTTGCGGTCCCCGGTGATAGGGTTTACCCAACCGCGCGACGGATACTCACCCGCGGGTAAATCGCATGCGACGATACCGAATGTATCTATGTCTGAACTAAATTCTCGGACCGACGCAAAGACCCTTTTCGGGGATGTTACCGCCGGTGCGGCGACCCCTCGCCGGTCACCGAATCAGAACTCTCCGGCGACGATGTCGGCGACTCGCTGTCGGTCGAACAGTCGTTCGTCGCCGGTCACGTCTCCGAAGATATCGGGGAACATCTGCTGTGCCGCGCGTTCGGTCAAAAACAGGTTGTGGATGGGTCCCTGGTGGAGATAGCCGCCGCGGTAGACGCGCCCGTTCCGTACGGCGGCGAGTTCGCTGCCGACGGGGTGGTCACGCATGTAGCCGAGAACCGTCTCGCGGAACTCGGCGGCGGACTTTCGCTCGTGTCCGCGGACGAGAATCACCTCGGGGTCGACTTCGAGGAGCGTCTCGTAGTCGAGTTCGCCGCGGTTCGCGGTGCTGAGGTTCTCGATGTCGGTCCCAGAGAGGGCGTCGTGAACGCCCAAGTCGCGCCACTGTTTCTTGCTCGTCCCCTCGTCGTGGAGGCGGTACGGCGAGAACGTCTCCGGTTCGTCCGTCCCCTCGAAGGTGAGAAACACGTTCGGTCGCTGGTCCTCCGGCGGCAGTCGACGCTGGATGTCCGCGACGAACTCGTCGTGAAGGTCCGCGAACGCCTCGTAGCGGTCCCGTTCGTCGAACACCTCGGCCATCTTCTCGAACGCCTCGTACAGCGTGTAGTAGCGGTAGTCGTGCCACTCGTCGGACCGCCGGAAGATGAGGTTGCCGACGAACGGCGCGACGTTGTCGGCTATCTCGTCTACGTCGGACTGTCCCCAGTCGAACCAGTGTTCGAGCATCTTCGGGTCGTACAGATGGACGTCGGCGTCGAGTTCGTAGAAGTGTTCTTTCGTTCGAACCTCCGGGTTCTCCTCGATTCGGTCGTGGTCGACGGTCACGCCCGGTAGTTCGTCGTACACGTCGGTGTAGTAGCGGTCCGCGCCGCCGATACCCGCCAATCCGTCGGCCCGTCCGAGTGCGACGCCCATGTCGGCGTACCCGCCGTCGTACGGCACCCACCGTTCGGGCGCGGAGTCGAACGTCACCTCGCCGACCGGTTCCATCGAGACGGTGTACGACTCTGCTCCGGTCGTCGATTCGGTCGTTCGGGTCGGCGACTGGTTCCCACTGTCGTCTGCGCCCCCGGTACACCCCGCCAGTAGTCCGCCGCCGACTACCACACCAGCGTACTTGACGTAGTCGCGTCGCGACTGAGACTCGCGAACCGCGTTCTCTCTCGGCATGGTTTTAGGCTAGCCTAAAACGATATAACTGCACCGATTTTTAGGCGACCCTAAAACGTATGCGCGTCTCCTCCTCGTTCAGTCGGTCGACCCTCGCTCGGATTCGATTTCGCGCGCCGCTTCGAGGACGAGTTCGTCGTCGAGATGTTCGAGCAGTCGGCGCTGGCCGCGTTCGGTGCGTCGGTTTCGCTCCTCCTCCGAGAGGTACGCGTCGAGTCTGCGGTCTATCTCCCGTTCGCGGAGTTCGTCCAGTCGCTCGGCTCCGCGGTCGATTTCGTCGGGGAGGCGGTCGTCGAACCACTCGCGCCACCGGTCCCGGGAACGCCACTCGTCGTCGAGTTCGGCCTCCCGGCGCACCCAGTCGTAGTGTCTCGCAACCGCGTCGGGGTAGCCGTCGCCCCGGCGAGCGTCTGCGACGACCGTTAGACCGACTCGCGCGCCGCGGCCCGCGGCCAGTATCGCTTGGTGGTCCGCCTCCTCTGCGGGCGACGCGACGTAGAGACCGTCGACCGGCGTGGTTCCGTCGCGTTCGGAGTACTCCCTGTCGAAGTGTTCGTGTTCCTCGCCGCCGTGGTCGTGGGTCACGAACATCTCCGCGTCGTCGTCGAGTCCGCGCATGTACTCGCCGTCGTAGCGCGTGGCGGCGACGACGCGTCGGGCGGTGACGCGGCCGCTCTCTTGGGTTTCGACGGCGAACCCCTCCGGGTCGTCCGTCACCTCGACGGACTCGACGAGGTCGGAGACCACCTCACAGCCCGCTTCCTCGGCGTGGTCGTGCAACAACCCGTACAGCGTCTCGACGTCGATGCCCGCCGGGAATCCGAGGTAGTTCTCCAGATACGCGCACCGCCGAAGCGACGACCGGCCGCGGTCGAACACGGCCGTCTCCAGCCCGTAGCGGGCGGTGAAGACGGCCGCGGAGCATCCCGCGGGACCGCCGCCGACGACGGCGACGTCGTAGTCGAACGCGCCCTCTCCTCGGGAGGTGGGTTCGGAACTCACGGTCAGAACTCCCCGTTTACGATGCCCGCGACGCGCTCTCTGTCGAACAACCGCTCGTCGCCGAACTCCTCGGGATAGAGGCCCTGTGCCGCTCGTTCGAGTTGGAAGAGATGGAGTATCGGCCCTTGGTACGTCAGGCCGCCGTAGACGACGCGGCCGTTCTGTACCGCCGTGAGTTCGCTCGCGACGTCGTGGTCTCTGAGGTGCGAGACGATGTTCTCCTCGAAGTACTCCGGCGTAATCTCGCCTTGGAGCCGTATCGCGACGGCGTCGGGGTCTATCTCCAAGAGGGTCTCGTAGTCGATGGTGCCGCCGCCCGCCTGCGCGTCCGTGACGCCGTTTCGGGCGAGAGCGTCGCCGACGTTCAGGTCGTTCCAGTGTTTGGACTGGGTCCCCTCGTCGACGAGATACGGATAGAACGACTCAGGCGGAACGTCGGCGGGGTAGAGAACCGCGATATCGGGCGTCTCGCTCGGGAGACGCGACTCGACGTCGTCGAGAACTTCGTCGTGAAGGTCCGAAAACGCCTCGTAACGCTCCCGTTCCTGAAACATCTCTGCGACCTTCTCGAACGCCTCGTACAGCGTGTAGTAGCGGTAGTCGTGCCAGTCGTAGGCCCGCGAGAACACCGTGTTTCCGAAGAACGGCCCGACGTTCGCTCCGACTTCCTCGACGTCCGCTCGACTCCAACCGAGGCGGTTCTCCACGAAGTTCGGGTCGGTGACGTGGACGTCGGCGTCGAGTTCGTAGTACACCTCTTTGCCGGTGCCGTCCTGCCACAACTGCGTGAGGTCGTCTTTCTCGACTGCGACGCCGGGCAGTTCCTCGTACAGGTGCGACCCGAACCGGGCCCGGACGCCGATAGCCGCGAGGCCGTCGGCCCGTCCGAGTGCGACGCCCATGTCCGCGTAATCTCCCGTGTAGGGGACCCACGTTTCGGGGACGCCGTCGAACTCGACGGTTCCGACGGGTTCCATCGCAACCGAGTGCGACGCGTCCGGCGCGGTTTCGGTGGGGTCGCCCGCCTCGGTCCCCGTCGCGTCGTCGGCCTCTGTCTCGGTCGCGTTCGGCGTCGACTCGGAGCCGCTACCGCCGGTACAGCCCGCGAGTAACCCGCCTCCGGCGACTGCGCCGGCGTACCTCACGTACTCGCGCCGCGTCGGTGTCTCGTCTTCCGGGGAACCGCGTTCCATGAGATTTAGGCTCACCTAAATACACAAAACCGTTTCGATTATTAGGCGCGCCGAAAACGGAGTGACGCGGTTCGGACGCGTCGCCGAGAGTCGAACGCGTCCGCGAGAGTTTCGCGCGAGCGAACACTCGGCGTCGGCGAACAGAATACACTTTACACGCGCGGCCAACTCCTCTCTCACATGCCTCGGCTCTCTCTTACACCACGGTGGATTCTGCGCGCGGTTCTCGCACTCGTCGTCGTCGGTTCGCTGGTGGCCGGTGCCGCACTCACCGCCGCGTACGAACCGCCGGAGATACAGTCCGGAACGGTCGAAAAGCAGGCCAACGGGACGACGTACGTCGCCGTCCAAGGGTTCCACTTCCAAGGCGAGGACGCGGGGAAGAAACCGGCGCGCCTCGTCGCGGCCGGCCCCAACGCCCAACCCGAGTGGATATACAACGGGTCGAAGTACGGCGCGAGTTGGTTCTACAGCGTCGACCCGTTGGAGAACGGGAACCTCCTCGTTGTCAACACCGCGCCCGGCGAGACGATGGTGTACGAACTCGACCCCGACACGAGAGAACGCGTCTGGCAGCAGAACTTCAGCATCGAAGACACCCACGACGTGGACCTGATAAACGACGACCAACTGCTCGTCGCGAACATGCGAAACACCGAGAACGGGACGAGCAACGACCGCATCTTCGTCTACGACCTCGGCGAGGACGAGATAGTCTGGGAGTGGCACTTCAAGGACCACTACCCGAACGACACCGACAACGGAATTAGCTCAGATGACTGGTCGCACGTCAACGACGTGGACAAGATAGGCGACGGCGAGTACCTCATCTCGCCGCGGAACTTCGACCAAGTCGCCGTCGTCAACCGGTCGACGGGCAACATCACGATGCGACTCGGCGAAGACGACGACTACGACGTGATGAACGAACAGCACAACCCGCAGTATCTGGAGTCCGAGAACGGGACGCCGACGATACTCGTCGCCGACAGCGAGAACGACAGAGTCGTCGAGTACGCCTGCACCGACCGGTCTGGCGGGGAGTGCGACTGGGAGCGAGTGTGGACCGTCGGCGAGGACCAACTCAACTGGCCGCGCGACGCCGACAGACTCCCGAACGGCAACACGCTCATCGTCGACTCGATGAATCACCGCGTCATCGAGGTGACGCCGGAGGGCGAAATCGTCTGGGAAGCGTACACGCCGTGGGCGCCGTTCGACGCCGAACGCGGCGAATACGGCAACGAACCGGGCGGCCCGACGATGCAAGAGCAGAACGTCTCGGGGTCGTACGAACTCTCCGGAAGTGCGGGCGAGACGCCCGGCACGGGCGACGAACGGACGTTCCCCGAGTGGCTGACCGCGACGTTCGGCGAGACGCCGGTCGGAGGACCCGCGACCGACCTCGCGGACACGTGGAAGAGCCTCTCGCAGTGGGTCAAGCCGGTGTGGATGGCTCCGTGGACGCTCGTGTTCGTCTCCGTGGCTCTCGTCGTCGGACTGCCCTGGGCCGTCGCGGAACTCGTCTCTCACCGTCGGCGCGTCGTCGGCGGCGTCCGGCGCGGCGTCCGACAGTTCCGGTAGCGGTCGCGGACCGCTCTCAGTCGAACGCCGCGAGGTCGGTCTGTCGGCCGCCCGCGGTCGCTCCTTCCGCGGCCAGCAGTCGCCGTTTCAGTCCGACGCCGCCGTCGGCGGAGAACCCGCCGAGTGAGTCCGCGCCGACGACGCGGTGACAGGGGACCACGAGAGGAATCGGGTTGCGGCCGCAGGCCCCACCGACGGCGACGGGACTCGTGTCCAGTTCCGACGCGAGGTCACCGTACGTGCGCGTCTCTCCGTACGGGATGGCCGCCATCGCGCGCATGACCCGCCCGTCGAACGACTCGGGGTAGGCGACGGCGACGTCGAACCGCGTCCTCTCGCCGCGTTCGTACTCGCGCACCTGCGACTCGACGCTGGCGCGGGACGCCCCCACGTACGACTCGTCGAGTTCGACCGAGAACCCGTGTATCGAAATCTGCACCACTGCCTCTCCCATAGGCCCGCGGGGGCATATCTCTACGCCTCGGTCGGCGTCTCGAACGTCCACCGAGTCGCGTCGGTCGGATAGTCGGACCACGCCAACACCCGACTCTGACGGACGGCGAACACCGGCGTCCCGTGTCTCACGCCGTACTTCTCCTCCTAGGCGTCGTCGACGCGGTCCAGTCTGTCGGCGGCGTCCTCGCCGCTTTCGCCGTGGACCGTCACGCGCGGGTCGTCGCCGAGGTTCCGGACCCACCGGGTTCGCTCGCCGCCCCCGCAGTGGAACGTTCCGTCCACGAAGACGCCCCAGACGGGCCGGGCGCGCGGCGCGCCGTCGGGGCGCGTCGTCACCACCCAGAACGTCCGGTCGTCGGTCAGTCGCCGTTCGACGGACGACCGCGGGAGCAACCCCTCACCCGTCGTCGGGATGCCGTACCCCGCCTCTGTCTCCGGTCTGTCGCGGGTTGAACTCCGGGGCGTCGATTCGTCTCTCACGAGTGCCGTACGTCGCCCGCGAGGATAGCGTTCTCGTCGGCGAAGCGCGGTTCGGACCGCCTCCGCCGACCCGCGTCGCCGTCTCTGCCCGGACGACTCGCCCGACGCCGAGGGGGCGTCAGGCGACTGCGCGTTACCGCTTGAGTCCGTGGTATCCGCGCGTCAGAACGTACTTTCCCGCCCTGGCCGTGAACCCGGCCGGGTTCTCCGCGAGTCGCGAGAGGTAGTCGCTACCCTTGCGGTACGTGTAGTTGAGTCGGCCCGGTTGCATCATCTCGTTCGTGTCGTAGCAGAACACCGCCTTGCTCGTCTCGTCGCATATCTTCGCGGCCTGCCGTTCTGAGCTCTCGATGAACAGTTCGGCACCGGTCGATTCGTACACCTTGGTTTTGTACGCGGCGTGGTTGCCCAGTTCCTGTCGCGTCTCTTTGTCCGGGAGGTCCATCATCACGAGTCGGTCGTACTCGACGCCGTGTTTCGCTAACCACGCTTCCGTCTCTTCGCGATACTTCTCTAACCGGCAGGTGACGAGCCATCCGACCTTCTGGTTCGGAATCGTCCTCGGTTCTACCCGCGAGAGGAACTCCTGGTACCGCTCTCCGTCGTCGTTCTCCTCTCGCGTCGGGTCGCGACAGAGGATGCCGTCGATGTCGACGCAGGCGTTTTCGAGAATCGGATGGTGCATCAGGTTCCACTCGAACACTCGCGGCGGTTCGATCACCTCGCTCCAGTAATCGACGTATTCGTGCCCGTGAGCGGAGATGTACGCCGCCGCGTACCGGATATCGAACGGCAGGTCGGCCTCGTCGAGACGCTGTTGCGTTTCTCTCATCTGTGTCCCCGAGTTGACCGAGTCGTCGATGACGAGGACCGTGTCGGCGTCGTCGAGTGCCAGCGATCCGTCGTGTCGATTGCCCGTCTCGTAGACCGTCCCTTCGCAGAGACCGTTGATGTCCGTCATCGGAACGTCAAGGCGGAGGCAGAGCAGTTCCGCCGCCAACAGTCCGCTTCTCGGAATCGCGGCGACCACGTCTATGTCCGAGGGCAGTTCCTGTGCTAGCTGTCGGATGTCCTCGTTGAGTTGCGAGACACTCCGATAGTTCATTGGTGCTTTATTACCATTGTGTGGTGTATAGTCCTTGAGTCCATAATGTGCGTTAGGAGGGGATTACCGGACGCGGTTCGTCGCACCTCACCGGCGATAGCGCGGTCAACTAGTGTACGGTCCGGCGGGAGAACTAGTTTTCGGCCGCAGGTCCGATTCTCGCTCTCGCCCGCGGTCCCGGACCCGTCCTCGCGGTTCCCGAACGTCCGACCGCTTCGGTGCCACTATCTGCGAGACGCGAGGTTGGAAAAGACCCATTAGGTGGGGCGACGCGTACACGGTCGATGGCCCTCTCCGACGTCTTTCTCACCCCGCTTGGACTCGCGGCCCTCCTTCTCGCGGTCCCAATCGTCGTCCTGTACCTCGTCCGCCCGGACCCCCGCAAGGTGAAACTCCCGACGTTTCGCTTTCTCGCGGAGGACCGGCGCGAAGACGCATCGAACCCCCTCTTCGAGCGACTCCAACGGAGCGTCCTGTTGCTCCTGCAACTGCTCGCGGTCCTCCTCTTTGCGACGGCGCTCGCGACGCCGTACGTCCCCGTCTCCGAGAGTTCGACCGTCGAGGAGACGGTCCTCGTCGTGGACGCGAGCGCCAGCATGGGCGTCCAGTCCGACGGGACCACTCGCTTCGCTCGCGCCGTCGACGCCGCCCGCGAGGAGGTGACCGGCACCACGTCCGTCGTCGTCGCCGACGGCCAGAGCACCGTCGCCCTCCGTCGGGGCGACCCAGGCGAGGCGCGAACGACCGTGACGGACCTGTCTGTCACGGAGTCGCCCGGCGACCTCCGGTCGGCCATCTCGACGGCCACCGCAGTCGCCGGGTCGGACGCGCGAATCGTCGTCGCGAGCGACTTCGCCGACGACGGCCCGTGGCGCGACGCCGTCCGCGTCGCCCGGAGTCGCGGATTGACGGTCGACCTCCGGCAGTTCGCCGCGGGCGGCGACGACAACGTCGGGGTCGTCGGCCGGTCGTTCTCCGGCGCCGAGGTGACCGTCTCGGTGAAGAACTACGGCGACAGCGAAGCGACGCGGACCGTCTCTCTCGGCGGCGAACGGCGGTCGGTCACGCTCTCGGGCGGAGACGTTCGCTCGGTCACGCTCCCCGTCCCCGCGGGCGGCGGCGAACTCGAACTCTCGCCGGGCGACTCCTTTCCCGCGGACGATACCTCGTACGTCGCCGCGCCGGACGACGCCAGCGTCGACGTGTTGGTGCTGACGAACGACGAGAACACGTATCTCACGACCGCGCTCTCGGTCGTCGACGCCGTCAAACTCACGGTGGACAACCCGCCGACGACCGTCGAGGGCGACTACGACGTCATCGTCTACAGCAACGTCGAGGGCGACAGACTGCTGGCCGGAAACATCGAGGCGGGGCGCGCACTCCTCGCGGACGGCGGCGGCGTCGCGATTCAGGCCCAAGAGTCGATGCCCGGCACCTACGGCGACCTGCTCCTCGTGAACCCCGACGGCGTCCGGTCGAACCCGACGCTCGACCGACCCGCGGACGACACGCTCACGCGCGGCATCGGGTTCCCGCCGCCGGAGGCGTACGTCAACGGAACGCTCCGCGACGGCAGAGCGCTGGTTTCGACCACCGAGGGGACGCCCATCCTCGCGACGGCCCGCCGCGGCGAGGGGCGATTGCTCTACTACGGCTACATCGAACAGCGCTCGGCGTTCAAGTACGACTACCAGTACCCGGTGTTTTGGAAGCGCGCCGTCTACCACCTCGCGGGTCGGCCCCCGTTGAGCCAACTGAACGCCGAAACCGGCGGGAGACTCCAGTTCGGCGGCGAGACGACGGTGGAGACGCCCGACGGCGCGGTGACGGCGTCGTCGGTTCGCCTGGACGACGCCGGGTTCTACCGCGCCGACGGGACCCGATACAGCGCGTCGCTTCTCAGCGAATCCGAATCCGCCGTCGTCGCCGACGACATCGAGTCCTCCGAGGAGGGCGGCGTCGTCGCCCGCGAGGAGTCCCGAACCGTCCCGAAACCGCTGACGCACTGGGCGGCGCTGGCCGCACTCGTCGGGGTGCTCGGAGAAGTCGCCTACCTCCGCAGGCGGGGTGACCTCTGATGCCTCCCGCGTTCGGGGCCGCACCAGCGGTCTTCGCCTCGCTTTCGACCGCCCTGCAGGTCTCGTTCGACCTTCCGACGGGGCTCTCTGCGGGACTGGAACGACCGCTCGCCCTCCTCGCACTCCCGGTGGGCGTCCTCCTGCTTTGGGGACTCGTCTGGCGCGGCGCGACCGGAACCGCCTCCGAGCGAAGCAGGCGGTGGTTCTTCGCGGCGCGCCTCCTCGTCGTCGCTCTCGTCGTTCTCGCCGCCGCGGGGCCGTACACCGTCGCCTCGCGGGAGACGGCCGGCGACCCGCGGGTGACGCTGCTCGCGGACCGGTCCGACAGCACCGCCGTCTCGTCGCGAGTGACGGACCGACTGACGAACGGCATCGAGGGCGCGGGCGTCCCGGTGACGACGACGACCATCGGAAGCGGCGACTCCTCGCCCGTCGGCGACGCCGTCGCGGCCAACCTCCGCGAGAACGGGAGCGTCGTCCTCGTCAGCGACGGCCGGGTGACCGAGGGCCGCAGTCTCGCCGAGGTGGCGGAACTGGCGCGTTCGCTGAACGCCAGCGTCTCCGTCGTCTCGCCGTCGCCGACCGACAGAGAGCAGTACGTCTCGCTGAACGGCCCCTCGAAGACGAGCGTCGGCGTCGACAACCGATTCCTCGCGAGCATAGACGGCGTTCGCGTCGGCGACGCGGCGACGACGGTAACGGTCTCCGTGGACGGCGAACGGGTGACGGAGCGGACCATACGGGACGGAACCGGCGCGTTCGAGTTCTCTCACACGTTCGAGGACACCGGCACGCACCGCGTCACCGCGCGAATCGAGGGCGCGGACGACGTCTACTCGCGGAACGACGTGTTCTACAAGACGGTTCGGGTGGTGGAGAAGCCGACGATACTCTACGTCTCGCCCGGCGACTACCCGTTCCGCGAGTACCTCGGCGAGGTGTACGACGTAGACACCGCGTCGTCGGTGCCCGCGGACCTCTCGCCGTATCACGCCGTCGTCCTGCAGGACGTGGCCGCGGGGAGCGTCGGCGACACGGACGCCCTCCAAGAGTTCGTCATCGACGGGAACGGCCTCCTCGTCGTCGGCGGGCGCAACTCCTTCGAACGCGGCGGGTACGAAGGGTCGTCGCTCGCGTCGATGCTGCCCGTCTCGATGGGCGAGGGGACGAGTCGGAGCACGAACCTCGTCTTCGCCATCGACGTCTCCGGGAGTTCCCAAGACGGGATGCGCGTCCAGAAGGCGGTCACGCTCTCGGCTCTCGACCAACTCGGCGACGAGAACCGCGTCGGACTCGTCGGCTTCAACCACAACGCGTACGCGGTGGCACCCATCCAGTCGCTCGGGAAAAACAGGGGGTCGCTCGAAGACAGGGTGCGGCGACTCGAAAGCGGCGGCGCGACGGACATCGCGGGCGGTCTGCGCGGCGCGGGCGAGATGCTCGGCGACGACCCCGGAACGGTCGTCCTCGTCAGCGACGGCCACGACACGGTCGGGCCGCCCTCGGCCGTCGCCCAACGACTCCGCGCCCGCGGCGTCCAAGTCATCACCGTCGGCGCGGGGAAGAACCCGAACGAGGGGAAACTCCGGACCATCGCTCGCTCCGGCGGCGGAAGCTACTTCCGCGCGACGGAGACGAACCGCCTCGGCCTCCTGTTCGGCGGGGGAAAGCGGTACGAGGGCTCCGGACTCACCGTCGTGGACTCCGACTCCTTTGTCACCTCGGGCGTCGAACTCACGTCGAACCCCGGCGAGGTGAACGACGTGTCGATGCGCCGCGGCGCGGACTTTCTCGTCGCCGCCGACGACGGGACGCCCGCCGTCGCGACGTGGCGGTACGGTCTCGGACGCGTCGGGACTATCACCGCCTACGGGTCGGACGGAACGCTCGACGGTCTGTTGACCCGCCCGGACTCGCTGCTCTTGACGAAATCGACGAACTACGTCATCGGCGACCCGGAGCGAAAGGCGACGGGCGTCACCGCCGTCTCCGATACCCGCGTCGGGTCGCCGACGACGGTGACGGTCCGCGGCGAGGAGCGACCGACCGCCGAGGGCGCGCAGTTCAGACAGGTCGGCGAGGGGCGATACGAAGCGAGCGTCACGCCCGACGAAGCGGGCTATCACGACGTTCTCTCGGCGTCCTACGCCGCCAACTACCGCGCCGAGTACGCCGGATTCGGCCCGGACCCCGAGTTGGAGTCGCTGGCCACCGGAACCGGCGGGCGGGTGTTCCGCCCCTCGGAGGGCGGGCAGATAGCCGAGTTCGCCCGCGAGCAGTCCACTCGCGTCCGTCCGGTCAGAGACGAGTGGACGTGGCTCGCACTCCTCTTGGCCGCCCTCGTCTTCACCGCCGAAGTCGTCTACCGGCGGGTTAAAGTCCGTCGCAGCGGTACGACTGCTGAAGGAGGACTGACATGAGTTTCATCGGTCGCCCGCTGAACGTCGCTCTCGTCGCCGTCGTCTGCTTGCTTCTGACGGGGACGGTCGGAGCGACGATGTTCTACCAGTCGTCGGCGGGGGGTCTCGAACGGCAGAACGAACAGTTGCGCGAACGGAACGAGGAGTTGCGAACCGACCTATCGGCGGCCAGAGAGAACGTCAGCGCCCTCCGAACGCGGGTCAGAGAGTTGAACCGGAGCCTCTCGCAGACGCGCGGCGACGTCGGGCAGGTGTCGAACAGCCTCGAACGGACCGAAGAACTCCTCAACGCGACTGAGACCGAACTCGCGAACACCGAATCGGAACTGCAGACGACAGAGGAGCAACTCGACGAGGCGCAGACGAACCTCGCGGACGCCCGCGAGCGAATCTCCGAACTGGAAGAGGAGGTAGAGACGCTCGAATCTGAGAACGCCGAACTCGAAGACGAGGTGGACGACCTGCAACGCGACAACCGCGAACTGGACGAGACGGTGGGCGAGTTAGAGACGCAGGTGACGACGCTCGAAGACGAGAACAGCGAGCTACAGTCTGACCTCCGCCGCGTCTGCAACCAGTGGGACGAGGCAGAGCAGGGACCCAAACCCGAGGAGTGCCCCGGATGACAGAGGATTCGGGCGCGAACCGCGAGTTCGACGCTGACTCCGGGTTCGGGACGACCGACGACGGGAGCGACGACGCCGCCGCGAAGATGCGCGCCGCCCTCGCGGAGGTTCGCGGCGAGGCGCGGAAGGCGGCCGTCGTCTACGCCGCAGTCGACGCGGCGCTTCTCGCCCTGTTGACGAACCTCCTCTTTCGCGTCTACCGCCCCGCCGCACTCCCGGAGGCGGTGGCGCTTCCGTCCGCCGTCGCGGGCGCGGGCGGCGTCGTCCCCGGGTCGCTCGCGTTCCCCTCGCTTGCGGGCGCCGTCCTCGGTATCGTCGCGTTCTGCGCCGAGTACGCCCTCCGGACGCGACGGCCCCTCGTCGAGCAGTTCGAGGCGGCGAACCCCGCGGTGACGGAGGCGCTTCGGACCGCGAGAGACACCGTCGAACGACGCGTGACGAGCAGTCGGACGCGGTCCGGCGACGCCGCAGACGACGGGGCGAACACGGAGATGGCCCGCTGCCTGTACGACGACGTGTTGGACCGCCTCCGCGAGACGTCGAGCGTCGAACTCCTGCGGACGCGGCGCGTCGTGACGACGACGCTCCTCGTCGTCCTCGTCAGCGTCGCGAGCATCCACGTCGCCGTCGTCGATTTGGACCTCACGGACGCCGTCGGAAGCCTCGGCGGCGGCGACGTCGAGGACGACCCGCGGACCGACGACCCGCGCGAGGCGGACGACCCGTCCGACCTGCAGGACGGCGCCCAGATTCTCGGCGACGCGGAGGACGTTTCGGCGGGCGACGAGGTGATGAACGCGACGCTCGAAGGCACCGGCGGCGGAGTCGGGTCCGGCGGCGGTTCGGGGTCGCCAGCCTCCTACGATAGCGGCGGGTTCTCCGGCGATGCGGTCGAGAGCCAACAGGCGGGCTTTGCGCCCGACGAGCAACTCGAAGACGCCGACCTGATTCGCGAGTACAACCTACAGATACGAGACGACAGAGACGACGAAGACAATGAATCCTGACGACATCGACAGACTGCAGGCGAAACTCTCCCGCGTCCGCGGCGAAATCGGCAAGCGCATGGTCGGCCAATCCGACGTGGTCGAACGCCTCCTCGTCTGCGTCCTCGCGGACGGCAACGCCCTCTTGGAGTCGAACCCCGGCCTCGGGAAGACGACGCTCGTGCGCACCGTCGCCGAGGTGACAGACCTCTCGTTTTCGCGCATCCAGAACACCCCGGACCTGATGCCGTCTGACATCACGGGCACCGAGATAATCCGCGAGTCCGAGGCGGGACGGGAGTTCGTCTTCGAGAAGGGACCGGTGTTCGCAAACATCGTCCTCGCGGACGAGATAAACCGCGCGACGCCGAAGACGCAAGCGGCCCTACTCGAAGCGATGCAGGAAAAGCAGGTGACCGCCGCGGGCGAGACGTACGACCTGCCACGGCCCTTCTTCATCCTCGCGACGCAGAACCCCATCGACCAAGGCGGGACGTACCCCCTCCCGGAGGCGCAGACGGACCGCTTTCTGATGAAGATAGTCGTCGACTACCCCTCGTTCGACGAGGAACGCGAGATAGTCAACCGCTACGCGATGGGCGCGGCGACGCCGGACGTCGAACGCATCCTGAGTCGCGGCGAACTCACGCGGGCGCAGGCCCTGACGCGACAGATGCCCATCGCCGACGATATCCGCGACAGAGCCGTCGAACTCGTCCGCGCGACGCGGACGGCCGACACCATCGAGTACGGCGCGAGTCCCAGAGCGAGCATGGCTCTCGTCTCGACGGCGAAGGCGCGGGCGTTCCTCGCCGGTCGGTCACACGTGAGTTGGGAGGACGTCCGAGAGATGGCCCCGCCCGTCATCCGGCACCGAATCATCCTCGACTTCCGCGCCGAACGAGAGGGCGTCACCCCCGACGAAGCGGTCGAAACGCTGCTCGCGGACGTCTGACGATGACTATCGACCCCAACTTCCTCGACGAACTCGCCCATCTCGACGCGTCGCTGAAACGGCAGTCCGACTCCCCGTTGCAGGGCCAACAGGACTCGGACAGCGTCGGCGAGGGGTTGACGTTCAGCGACTACCGACGGTACGCCCCCGGTGACGACACCCGTCTCATCGACTGGCGCGTCTACGCGCGGACCGAGGAGTACTTCGTCAAACAGTTCGAGGCCGAACGAAACCTCACCGTCCACGTCCTCGTGGACTCGTCGGCGTCGATGGACTACGGCGAGGGCGACGCTCACAAGTTCGAGTTCGGCGCGAAGATAGGGCTCGGATTCGCGTACCTCACCGCCGAGGAGAACAACGACTTCCGGTTTTCGACCGTCCGCGACAGACCGTACCGCCTCGACACCGGCCGGTCGAACCGCGGCGAACTCCTCTCGGTGATAGACCGGTTGAACGAGACGACGCTGGACGGCGAGGCGGAACTCGCCGCCGCGGTGGAGGAGTACGAAGAGACCATCCGCTCTCGGTCGCTCGTCGTCCTCGTCAGCGACTTCCTCGTGGACCCAGAGGAGGTGGCGGAGGCGGTGGCCGCCCTCGGCGACAACGATGTCCTCCTCGTCCACGTCCTCGCGCCGGACGAACTCGACCCCGGCGTGACGGGCGACACCATCTTCGAAGACCCCGAATCGCACGACACGCGCCGGTCGTACTTCGGGGGGTCGCTGGCGCGACAGTACCGAAGCCGGTTGGAGAGACACACCGACGACGTGGCCGAACGAGCCAGAGACCTTCGGGCGGACTACGCACTGCTCGATACGGGCGAGGACTACTTCGAGGCGTTCACGTCGGTGTGGGTCGGGTGACCCGTCGGCCGCCCGCGCGCTTTTGTCCGCCGCGGCCGACGTCTCCGGCGTGAGACGACCGTACGAGAGCGTCGCGGCGAACCTCGCGGACCTCGACCCCGTCTCCGTCTGCTGTCTCCCCGACGGGAGCGTAGACGACCACTACGAACTGGGCCCCGACGGGGGGCGAGTCGCCTCGCGGCGGGCGTTCGCCCGGGCCGTCGCGAACGGGAGGGGGTCTCTCCCCCGGCGACGCGTCGCCCGAGAACCGGGCGGACAGGCGGTCAACGCCGCCCGACAGGCCGCCGCACTCGGCGACGAGGTGACTCTCTTCGGCCACCTCGACCACGACGCGTTCGAGCGTCTCGACCCGTCGATAGAGACGCTGTCGTTCGGTGCGCCCTCCGCGGTGGACGTGCTTCGCTTCGAGGAGAGCGACCTGATGCTCGTCGCGGAGTCGAGCGAACTGGAGTCGTGGTCCGGGTCGGCCCTCCGAGAGGACCGACCGCTCGCGGCACTTCGCGACGCCGACGCCGTCTGCGTCGGCAACTGGGCGTCGGTTCCGGGACTCGAAGCGGCGTTCGACGCGTTGGCCGAGGAGGTGACGGAGACGCTCGTCGTCGTCGACCCCGGCCCCGTCTCCGATCTGTCCGGCGAACGCGTCGAGGGCCTGCTTTCGGCGCTTCGGTCGCTCTCGTCGGCGAACGAGGTCGTTTTGAGCCTCAACGGACGGGAACTCTCCGCCCTCGTGGACCACCTCGACGAGGAAGCGGACGACGACACCGCCGGACTCGCCGCCGTCAGTCGCGCCGCCGCCCTCCGTCTCGCCGTCCTGCACGACCCGTCTCGGGCCGTCGCTGTGAGCGGCGGAGACGAGACGAACGGCGAAAGCGCCGAGACGGTGACGGCGGTTCCGAACGCGGAGGCGGACCGCGTCGTGACGACGACGGGCGCGGGCGACCGGTTCTCCGCGGGACTGGGACGCGCGCTGGCGGCGGGGTGGCCGACGGCGGAGGCCCTCGCGCTCGGAAATCTCTGCGCCACCTACCGCGTCGCGACGGGCGGCACCGGAACCGCCGCGGAGTTGCGCGCGTTCGCCGAGGCGGCGGTGAGATGAGTTCCGGACGGAGCTGACCGCATCCCGCGACTATTTGGGTCTCGGCGTGCGACGGTGGAGCGTGTCACACGACCAGGGCCGCCGCGTCGTCGCTCTCGTCTCGGGGTCGCACTTCGTCAACCACGCGTACCTCGTGGTGTTGGCTCCGCTCGTGGGCGTTCTCGCGTCGGAGTTCGGCGTGGGCATCGGCGCGATCGGTCTCGCCATCGGCGTCCAGAACGCGGTGGTCCTCTCGCTTCAGCTTCCGTTCGGCTACGTCTCGGACACGCGCAGTCGGACGCTCGTCCTCGCTATCTCGCTCGTCGTCGGGACGGCCGGCGTCGCGGCGACGGCGCTGGCGCCCTCCTACGAGTGGCTCCTCGCGGCGCAGGTGCTTCTCGGCGTCGGCATCGCGGGACACCACCCCGCGCACTACCCGCTCTTGGCCGTCGCCTCCTCGGACGCCACGCGGGGGAGAGCGTACAGCGCGCACGCGTTCGGCGGGTCCGTCGGCTTCGCTGCGCCGTACGCCGTCGTCGCGGCCACCTCCGCGCTCTCGCTGTCGTGGCGCGTCGCCGTCGGCGTCGTCGCCGCCGTCGGAGCGCTCTACACCGTCGTCTCGCTCGCGCTCTTTCGCGGCGTCGGCGACGAGATAACGCGCCCCGCGCCGGAGGACAGAGAGACGGAGCGACCCACGCTCCGGTCGGTTCCGGGGCGCGTCGCGGGCGTCTGTCGCGCGCTCGTCAGTTCGCGGGGCATCCTCGGACTGACCGTTCTCGCCTTTCTCACCTCGGCGGCGGCGTGGTGCATCCGGACGTACACGCCGGAACTGCTGACGGCGGGGTACGGCGTCGACGGCGGGACGGCGAACCTCCTCGTCTCCGCGATGCTCGTCGTCGGCGCGGGACTCATCATCTTCGGCGGGTCGCTCACCGACCGGGTGGGGCCGCCGACGGTGGTCTACGGGGGGTACGCGGCGCTCGCGGTCATCGCGGCGACGCTCGCGACGCTCTCACTTCCGCTCGCTGCGCTCGCGCTGGTACTGCCGTTCAGCGGCACCATCAGCCTCTCTCGCCCCGCGCGCTCGACGCTCGCGGACCGCTTCTCCGCGCGGAGCGATTTGGGGAAGAACTTCGCGCTCGTCACCATCGGCATCTCGCTCGGCGGCACCGTCGCGCCCCCCGCGTTCGGCTATCTCATCGACCTCTCGGGAGTCGCCGCCGCGTTCGGCGTCGTCTCCGGTATCGCGCTCGTCTCCATCGTCGTCGTCCGCTTGACGCTCCGAACCGCGCCCGCGACCGTCACCGCCGCCGCGCCCGCGGGCGACGACTGAGGGCGACGTGACTCGAACCGGCGAGGGACCTGACCCGTGAGGGCTCGTCGGAGCGCGCGGTTCGGGAGTCCGGCGGACCGCCAGAAACGCGCTATCCGGACCACTCGCCGCCGATGTCGTTCGAGACGGAACTTCGCCACTGGTCGAACCCCTCCCGGCAGACGGGGCTCTCTCCGATGTGAGTCACGAACCCCTCTCCGGGGTCGTCCAACTCGGTCCGACAGAACGGACAGACGCTCGGGTCGTCCCAACTGTACGCCACCACCGAGGGAGTTTCTGACTCGGACATACACACATATACGCGTTCTTTTGGTATAAGTGTAGGCCACTATTCGGCATAATCCGTTAGATTCTCGTAGAATATCTGCATGTATATATACGTACGTCCGCGTCTGGTCCGCAGAGCGGTTCGAAACGGTCAACCCCCGAGGGTCCGAACGACCCGGTCGATGAACTATATGCTGTGGGCGGTTCTCGCTCTCGTCGCCTACTCACTCGTCGCGCCCCTGATGAGCATCGCTACGACGGGGTCGCCGAAGATACCGAGCAACGTCGCCGCGTTGATGGCGAACACCGTTCTCGTCGCCGCCACCGTCGGCGTCGTCGTCTACAACGACAGCGACGCCGTCTCGTATCTCTCACATCCGAAAGCGAAGTACGTCCTCTTTGCGGGCATCTGCCTCACCGTCGGCATACTCGCGTACTACCGCGCCCTCTCGATGGGGCCCGTGAGTATCGTCTCGCCCGTCTTCGGGATGTTCCTCGTTCTCAGTTCCGTCATCGGAATCGTCTTCCTGAACGAGTCGCTCACCGCCCGCAAGATGCTCGGAATCGGTCTCGCTCTCGTCGCCGTCTACCTCGTCAGCGTCGAGTAGCGGCAACGACTTTTTGTCCGGCGCGCCAACCCGCGGGTATGGTCTTGAAACGGTCAGACTCCGAACTGTCCCGCGGCGACGACGCGCCGTTCTTCTCGCTTCCGGGCGCGGACGGGCGGACGTACTCGCTCGACTCCTTCGCCGACGCGGAGGCGTTGCTCGTCGTGTTCACCTGCAACCACTGCCCGTACGCGGAGGCGAAACGCGAGGAGTTGAACCACCTCGCGGACTCCTACGACGGACTCGCCGTCGTCGGCATCAACCCGAACGACGCCGAGGAGTACCCGGACGACTCCTACGAGGCGATGCGCGAACGCGTCGAGGAGGGCGAGGTTCGATTCACCGCCTACCTCCGCGACGAGTCCCAAACCGTCGCCCGAGAGTACGGTGCGGTCTGTACGCCCGACCCGTTCCTCTTCGAACGCACCGACGAGGGCTTCGAACTCGTCTTTCACTCGCGCATCGACGACGCGATGTCCCCCGACGAGGAACCGACGGAGTACGAGATGCGAACCGCCGTCGAAGCGGTGCTGAGAGACGAGGAGATACCCGTAGAGGAGACGCCCTCGCAGGGCTGTTCGATCAAGTGGCGCGACGAGTGATCAGTCGTCCGAGTCCAACTCCGAAGCCTGTTCGAGGGCCTCGCGGGCGCTCTCGACGGCAGTCTCTTTTTTCGCCGGGTAGGCTTCGACTTTCGCGCGGAGCGTGAGTCCGCCGCCGCGGCGGACGTCGCCTTTGAACGCGGCCTGTTTGTCCAACCGCATGAACAGTTCGCAGTTCTCGGTGACTCGGTCGTCGAGTTCGTCGAGAAGCCCCTCGAAGTCGGGCAGGTCCGAGAGTCGCGCGAGGACGTGGCGAACGTCGGTGGCGTTCTCGACGCGCGCCGAGAGGACCACGATTCGGTCACCGTGGTGGCCGGTGCTGACGGTGCGTTCGACCTCGAACTCCTCGGGGAGAAAGGCTCGAAGCGCGTCTTCGACGCGCTTCTCGTCTTCGGTCGCGTAGCAGAACGTGCGAAGGTCTACGTAGTGGAACGGGACGCGCGGCATTCTTCGTTGTGGGTTCGCACCGCGCGCGGAAAAGCCCGCTTATTCTTCGTCTTCGTCGGCCGCGTCGAGTTGGTCCTCGGAGATGCCGACTTCCTGTCCGTCGTCGAAGCTCACGGTGTACGTCGGGTCGCCGAACATCGTCTCTACGACCTGCGTGATGGTTCCGACTTCGCCGTCGAACTCGCTGTGTTTGTCGTGCAGGACGACGGTGTCTTCTTTTTCGAAGGACATGGCCAAACGGTCGCTCCGAACGGTCAAAAATGGACTGATTCGACGACTGCCCGCCGTTGGCTTCCCGACGTGGACGACGACTGCGTCGCCGAGACTGCCGCCGACCCGCCGGGCGTCCCGAACGAAGCCTCCTTTATCGACCGGGTCGAATCGCGCCCATGCAGACCACGGACGTTCGACAGAGTCGTCCCTCCGACGGAGCGAGACGCAGTCCCGCCGGCGAACCGCGTTCGGTTCGCCGCCGATAGATGACGGTCGACGGCCTCTGGTTTCTCGCCGACGAGGCGACACAGAGCGCGGAACAGGCGTACCACAGACTCAGACAGCGGCATTCGGACTTTCTCCGGCGGACGCACACCCGCCGCGTCGGCAGGCGTCGGTTTCGAACGCTCGCGCGGCGAGTGAAATCCACCGGGACACCCTACGGCGCACAGACCATCGTCCACCGCGACACCGGGGAGGTACTCCTCGTCAGACACGAGGGCGCCGGCATGTGGGTGTTACCTGGCGGCGAACTGCGGCGGGGAGAGACCTACCGCGAGGCGGCGGAACGCGAACTCGAAGAGGAGGCGGGCGTCTCGGCGGACTACCGCGGACTCGCTATGGCGAACCGAATCGACATCGCCTGCGAGGACCACTCGACGTGGGGCGTCCTTCCCGTCTTCGAGGCCGCGGCGACCCAACTCGACCTGTCGGTTCGCGACCCCGACGGCGAGATTTCGGCGGCCGAGTGGTTCCCTCTCTCCGACCTGCCCGACGGCACCCGCGACCGAGACGACATCCTCGCGTGGCGCGAACGCGCGCGGACGTGACGCGACTCCGACTCACTCCGGGCTTTGGTCTCCGCCCGCCGCCGTCTCCGCGTCGTCCACGTGTTGACCCCAGAAGCCGGGGTGCTTCGTGACCGTCACGTCGCCGAGAACGCGCGTCTGACAGGCGAGTCGCACCCCCGAGTCGGCGTCGTGCGGCGGCGCGGACAGACGCCTCCGTTCGCGGGAGTCGGGGTCCGACACCTCGCCTTCGACCGAGACGGCGCACGTCCCGCACGTCGCGTGGCCGCGGCAGTTGAGCAGCTTCGACCCCCCGTTGTGCGGCGTCTCACCGGCCGCTAACAGGGCATCCCGGAGGACCTCTCCCCGCTCGCACTCTATCTCCGTACCTCGATAGTCAATGACTGGCATATATTCGAGTACGCGCGCCGGGCGTAAAGGCGTGTCTCGCGACGCCTCGGTGGGCCTAAATAGCGGGACTCCTTCCTGTCGGGTATGCGAACGAGTCGACGCGCCCTCCTCGCCGCGACGGGTGGCGCACTCGCTGCCACGGCCGGTTGCCTCGGAAGCCTCCCCGGTTCGTCGGGCGGCGCAAAGCCCTCCTGCGACGTCGGAGAGCAAGAGACGGTGCAGGAACTCCCGCACCCGACGCTCGGACCCGACGACGCGCCCGTGACGGTGGACGCCTACGAGGACTTCGCGTGCCCGCACTGCGCGACGTACAGCACCGACATCTTCCCGCAGATACGCGAAGACTACGTCGCCTCGGGCGACGTCCAGTACCGCTTTTTCGACTTCCCGCTTCCAGTGAACGAGCAGTGGTCGTGGGGCGGTGCCGTCGCCGCGCGGGCCGTCCAAGACCGGACCGACTCGGAGACGTTCTTCGAGTACGCCGAGTCGCTGTTCGAAGAGCAGGACCAACTCACGAGTTCGGGCCACCAACTCGTCCACGACGCCGCGGAGGACCACGACGTGGACGGCTGTCAGGTCATGGCCGCCGTCGAACAGGACACGTACCGACCGGTCGTCGAGGCGGGTCGAACCCGCGCCACCGAGAACGGCTACAGTTCGACGCCCACCGTCGTCGTCGGCGGCGAGGCGTTGGACGCCTACAGCTACGACGCCATCTCGTCGGCCATCGAACGCAAGCTGTAAGCGGGGGAGATTTCGATGGAACTCGGCGATATTCTACGCCGTCTCAAGCGGCCGTTGCTCTACCTGATGGCTCCGGCGTACGTCGTCGCGGGCGTACTGCATTTCGTCGTCCCGGAGTTGTACGTCCAGATAGTCCCGCCGGTCTTTCCGGCCGCACTCGCACTCGTGTATCTGTCCGGCCTCGCGGAGATAGCCGTCGGAATCGGGCTGTTGATTCCCCGGACCCGACGGTACGCGGCGTGGGGAACGGTCGCGTTGCTCGTCGCAGTCTTCCCGGCGAACGTCTACATGGCGACCCACGGAGTCGTCGTAGAGGGAATGCCGGGCGGCGGCGACCCATCCGGCCTCGTTCGGTGGGGACGGCTTCCGCTCCAGGGCGTGTTGATTCTGTGGGCGCTCTGGTACACTCGGCCGCCGGCCGAAACAGACGCCCGGTAGCGTCGCGGACGGCAGTCGATTCGCTCACTCGACGCTGAGTCGCTCCGAGGACGGTTTCGAGACCACCGGCTGCTCTCGCGGGTCGCGGTTCAGCCGTCCAGTCCCGGAACGTCGCCCGTCGGCGTCGGAAGCGCCCTGAGTTCTCGCGGCGGGACGAGGAAGTTCCCGCGGTGTTTCACGAAGATATACTCCAAGATACCGTTGTTCACTCGCTGGCGGATGGTGGGCACGTCCGTCAGGTCGTCGCCGTTCATCGCCGCTCGGACCTCCTCGAAGTCGGAGATACGCCGTTGGAGCGTCGGGAAGTGAAGACTCGCCGTGTCGTCGTCCGTGGACTCGACGTGGCGGCGCAGGATGCGGACGTTCCCCTCCTCGTCGCGGTTCGCTCGCGCGGCCTTCTGCGCGTGGCCGACGCGTCCGAACTCCATCGCGTGGTCTCGGATGTCGTCCACCATCTCGTCGGTCACTCCGCTGTCGTCACCGAGGTTCTCGCCGACGCCCTCGACGAGTCCCTCCGACGCGTGGACGGGCGAGAACATCTCGGACACCCGGTCGTCGAAGTCCTGTTCGACGTACCAGTCCTGCAGGCGTTGGCGGACGTTCGAGACGTGCTTCGTCGTCCCGCCGGCGAACGGCCCCTCGCCTATCGTGACGTAGTCTTCTGTCGCCTGCGTCTTCGCGAACCCGGCTTTGAACCCCATGAACAGCGGCGACTCCTCGGGCACCGGGTTGGTGTCCGGAATCCCCTTCAGCCCGTCCTGTCTCTCGGCGGGCATCCCCGGCCCGACGAACCCCGTCCGGCGCGAATCGACGTCGAACACGTCGGTCAACGTCGATTCGACCTCGATTCCGTTGGCCGTCTCGGACTCCCCGCGGAGGGCTTGCTCGGCTTCGAGGACGGCGTCCGCGCGGTCCGAGGCGAGGTGGACGAGGGCGTCCTGTCGGTCGAACTCGGGCGTCTCGAACGACGATAGCGACCGCGGTTCGGGCAGGTCGATGCCCTCCGGAAGGGGAGCGTCGAACCGCGAGAAGTACCGCGGCGAGTAAGCGACGGAGTAGACGACGCCTTCGTTGCTCCGTTCGTACGCCTCGTCGAGCGTTCGGAAGGCGGACTCGACGGTGCGTCGGTCCTCGTCGCTCGGCGGCCCGTCGCCCGGGAGCGTCAGATACAGAAACACCTGATGGCGCGGCAGTTCCACGTTGCCGTCGTCGTCTCGGCGGACGACGTCGTTCCACGCGTGCTGTCTGCTCGGGAGCGAGTCGGAGTCGGTCGTCCCTCGCGGAATCGGCTCTCGGTCGTCGAGGCGGCTCGTACAGGCCGACAGCGCCGTCGCGCCGCCGACGGCGACGGCTGCCTTCACGAACTCGCGTCTGGACGTCCCGCCTCCGTCGAACATACCCAGCGTAGGGAACTGCGAGAAAAAGGGGTTCTGGTGCGACCCGCGAACGACCGGTTTTTGGTCGGTGACGCCGACGTGTCCGTATGGACGGACGACGGAGCGAACGCGTGCGTCTTGCCCTCGCCGTGTGGGCGGTGTTGGTCTCGCAGGTGCTCGTCTACCCCGGCGTCTCTGACCTCGTCGTCGCCCTCGGCGGGTCGGGTGACGTGAACGCGGGGATGTGGTTTCTCGTGGCGGAGTTCGCGGCGTTCGTCGTCTTCGCCGGCGTCTGGGGGGCCGCGAGCGACGCTCTCGGACGGCGTAAACCGCTCGTCGTCCTCGGCGCACTCGGCGGGGCGGGCGGCTATCTCCTCCTCGTCGCCGCCTCCGCTCTCGGACTCCCGTTTTCCGCGATACTCCTGATTCGCGCCCTCGGCGGAGCGATGACTATCGGCGCGTTCTCGCTGTCTATGACCGCGCTCGCGGACCTCTCGGGCGGCAACGGCCGCAACATGGGCGCGGCGGGCATCGCCATCGGTCTCGGGGCGGCGCTCGGGTCCGTCGTCGGTGGGCTACTCGCCGACGTAGACCCGTTTTATCCGCTGTACGGCGCGACGTTTCTCCTCTTTGCCACCGCGGTGGTGGTCGCGACGGCCCCCGACCGGACGCCCGACGGCGTCCGGATTCGGCTCGGTCCCGCGCTGTCCCGACTGAGCGAGAAGCCAGTGCTCGCTGTCCCCTACGCGTTCGGGTTCATCGACCGCATGACGGCCGGATTCTTCGCGCTCGTCGGCGTCTACTACTTCCGCGAGACGTTCGGACTCGACGCGTTCGGGGCGGGCCTCGCACTCGCGGCGTTCTTCCTACCCTTCGCACTCCTACAGTATCCGTCCGGTATCCTCTCGGACCGCATCGGTCGGTTCACGCCCGTCGTCGTCGGCTCCGTCTGTTTCGGGCTCTCCATCGTCGCCGTCGGACTCGCGCCGACGCTCGGACTCGCCGTGGCCGCGATGGTCGTCGTCGGCGGGTTCGGCGCACTCGTCGCCCCGGCGACGATGGCGCTCGTCACCGACGTGGCCGCCCCCGAGGAACGCGGGGCGGCGCTCGGCGGCTTCAACGTCTTCGGCAGTCTCGGCTTTCTCGCCGGGTTCGTCGTCGGGGGCGTCGCCACCAGCACGGCGGGCTACCTCGCGGCGTTTCTCGCCGTCGGGCTCTCCGAAGTCGCCATCGCCCTCGTCGCCGCGCGGGCGGTCAGTCGACTCGCACCCTCGCGGACCGGCGGGCAGTCGCTCTCGGCGGACGACTGACCGCTTCGTTCGCCATAGCTGTGGCCGAACGGGCGGTTTGTTCGGATGGGGGATGTCAAAATATCCGTTCGTACACGTCTCTCCCGCCCACCCGAAACATCAATACGGTGACGTTCGATACAGTACTGGGGTAATCGCCCCGACCGCGGAGGAATCTATGACAGGGACGAACGACTCAGACGGAGCACCCGTGAACGTCGAACGGTGGGGAGACACCGTCACTGACGACGCGCCGCCGACCGACCAGTTGTTCAAAGTGCTCGCAAACACTACGAGACGACGGACGCTGTGGTTGCTCTTGGACGACCCCCGGACGACGGTATCGGAGTTGGCGGACACGCTGGTCGGGTGGTGGGCCACAGAGAACGCCGTCGTCGCCCCCGAGGACCGAGAGCGAGTCGCGACGGCGCTGTTTCACGTCCACCTGCCGATACTCGAAGACAGCGGCCTCGTTCGGTTCGACTCCGACGACGGCGAGATACGACTGTCTGCGCTCTCCGAACCGGTCCGCGACCTGATTCGACTCGGCTACCGATACGAACAGGTGACGGGGGCCCCGTAGCGACGGCGTTTCGGCGACGACGGTTCAGCGCTGGCACGAACCATGACTCTCGCATCGATACTCGAAGAAGCCGAGAACCGCCGGAAGACGGTGGTCTACCACGCTCCAGAGCCGGGTGACTTCAGAGAGCAGTTCGACGTGCGGAACGTCGACGTCGAGTTCAGGAAGATTCCGAACGGGGGCCCCGAGCCGTTTCTGACGATTCTCGAAGACGGGCAGTTTCGCGGCGCGATAACCCTCGAAAACCTCGAGACGTTTCTCTGGCCGCCGATTACCCACCCGTACGACGTGACGGAACTCTCCCCGGAGTACCGGGCTCTTTTCGAGTTGCTGGACGACACGGTGTTCGCTTCGCTGACGCGGCGGCAACTTCTCGCCACCTCTCGGGAGTTCGAGGACCGCGCCTGGCGCACGGGCCGCGGAGCGTTCCACGTCGGCTTCCAGTCGCTCTCGGCGTTCCGCGCGCAGGCGCCGCTCTACCGTCAGATGGCCGCGGAGACCGACCTCGACATCCACGTCTACTGCGACTTCGACGGCGCGACTGACGAGTTTTCGGACTGCGAGGTGACGCTTCACCCAGTCTCCCGGGACGGCGTGGGGCGATACTGGTTTCTCGTCTTCGACGGCGGGGGCGACGACGACAGAAAGAACGCGCTCGTCGCCGAACAACGGACGGAGGGGACGTTCTACGGCGTCTGGACCTACGACGCCGCTCTCGTCGATTCGGCGCTGGCCGAACTCGGCTGAACGGCGACCCCGCGCGTCTCACGCGCTGTCTGCCCCCTCACGGCCCGCACTCCGCCTCAGTCGTGTCCGGAGACGCGGACGGGTTCGTAGGGCTCTTCGAGATACTCCATATCTGAATCGGAGAGGTCGATATCGAGAGCTTCGACGGCGTCTTCGAGGTGTTCGATGCTCGTCGTACCGACGATGGGCGCGTCCACCCACTCTTTGTGGAATAGCCACGCCAGCCCTATCTGGGCCATCTTCACGCCCTTCTCCGCGGCGAGTTCCTCGACGCGTTCGTTCACCTCGCGGCCGCCGCCTTCGAGGTACGGGTGGCCGTGCGCGAGTTCGTCAGTCTCGCCGCGCGTAGTGGACTTTGCCTCCTCGTGGGGGCGTGCGACCCACCCGCGCGCCAGCGGCGACCACGGGATGACGCCGACGTTCTCTTTCTCACAGAGCGGTAGCATCTCGCGTTCCTCCTCGCGGTAGAGGAGGTTGTAGTGGTTCTGCATCGTCGCGAACCGTTCGAGTCCGAGGCTGTCCGCGGTGTGGAGGGCGTCGGCGAACTGGTGTGCCCACATCGACGACGCGCCGACGTACCGCGCCTTCCCGCGGCGGACGGCGTCGTCCAACGCGCGAAGCGTCGTCTCGATGGGCGTGTCGTGGTCGTATCGGTGAATCTGCAGGAGGTCCACCGCGTCCATCCCGAGTCTGTCGAGGGAGTTGTCCAGTTCCTGTTCGATGGCTTTCCGCGACAGACCGCCGGAGTTCGGGTTCTCCTCGTCCATCGGGAAGTACACTTTCGTCGCGACGACGGCTTCGTCGCGGCGGCCCTCCAACGCCTCTCCGAGGACGCGTTCTGACTCGCCCTCCGAGTACATGTTCGCGGTGTCGAAGAAGTTGATTCCGAGTTCGATGGCCCTGTCGACGAGTTCCTTCCCCTCCTCTTCGTCTAACACCCACTCGCGCCAGTCGCTGGTGCCGAAACTCATACATCCGAGGCAGATTCGCGATACCTCCATGCCGGTGTCTCCGAGCGTCGTATACTCCATGCGCGAAGGTACCATCCCGCGCCGCGACAAAGAAGCCACGGGAGGCGGCCCGGACGGCCGGTGAATCCGCCGTTTCGGACGGTTCTCGGGGGGTGAGAGCCGTACGTCCGCTTTATCGACCGACGGAGCGTACTCTCCGGTGAGAACGAACCGACACTCGGTCCGTTCGGAGCACAGCCATGACCACTACTGCCCTCACGCGAAAACTCCTCGCGATACTCGCGGTGTTCGTCCTCCTCGTCGGCACCACGGGCGTCGTGAGCGCTCAGACAGACACCCCGTTCGGCGGCGCTATCACCGTCGAAGCGGGCGAAACACACGAGGGTGACCTCCGAGTCGCCGGCGGGTCCGTCGTCGTCGCCGGAACGGTAGACGGGAGTCTCCAAGTCGCCGCCGGACGCGTCGTCGTGACCGACACCGGCCGCGTCACCGGAGACGTCGCTGCGGCCGCGGGCTCGGTCACTATCGACGGCGCAGTCGACGGCGACGTCTCCGTCGGAACCGCCTCGCTCGTCGTCGGCGACGCCGCCGTCGTCGGCGGTTCGCTCGAAGCGGGAGCCGCAGACGCCCGAATCGACGGGACCGTCGCGGGCGACGTGACGGTCGGAGCGGACACGTTCGTCGTCGGCCCCGGAGCCGATATCGGCGGCGACGTAGTGTACGACGCCGGAACCGTCACCGTCTCCGAGGAGGCCACCGTCGGCGGCACCGTCACCCGAGACGACACGCTCGGCCAGACCGCGCCCGTCTTCGACGGACGGAGCGGTGCCACGAGCGCAGTCTCTACGGCTCTCGTAGCCCTCTACGGGTTCTTCGCGAACCTCGTCCTCGGCGCACTCCTGCTCGCCGTCGCTCCCGGGTTCGCGCGCCGCGTCACCGACGTCGCGACGACCGAGGCGGCAAAGAGCGCGGGCGTCGGACTGCTAGCACTCGTCGGTGTGCCCGTCGTCCTCGTCTTGCTCGTGGTGACCGTCGTGGGCATCCCCCTCTCCGTGGCCGGGTTCGCCGCCTTCGGGCTGGTCCTGTGGGCCGCGGCCGTCTACGGGGCTCTCGTCCTCGGGACCTGGCTCCTGTCGCTCGCGGACTACGACCAGCGGTGGGTCGCCCTCTTCGTGGGCGTCTTCCTGGTCTCTCTCGCGGGACTACTCCCGTTCGGCGGCGTCGTCCAGTTCGCCGCCCTCGTCGTGGGTCTCGGGGCGTTCGCGCTGGCACTCCGCGACCGGATGCCGGACGACGACGAGGGAGGAGACGCGACCGTACGAGAGGAACCCCCGACCGAGGGGTCCCAGCCGGTCTGACCCCGCTCGTTTTTCCGACGCGGAACGTCCACATACACGAACAATTATTAGGATACTGGCGGATGTGATACCATGACAATGGATTACGAAGCCGCGGTGAACTCGTTCGAGTGGGACGTTCCCGAGCAGTACAACCTCCCCGCGGTCATCGAATCTCACGCCGATTCGTTCGGCGACCGAGTCGCCCTCCGTTTCCGGGACTCCGAGGGCGTCCGCGAGGAGAGGACGTACGCCGACCTGCGCCGGGAGATGAACCGCTTTGCCAACGGGTTGGAGGCGGAAGGCGTCGAGGCGGGCGACCGGGTGTTACATCTCCTCCCGCGACATCCGGACGTGTTCGCGATTCAACTCGGCGCGCTGAAACGCGGCGCGGTTCTCGTCCCCTGTTCGTCGATGCTCAAGCCGAAAGACATCGCCTATCGGGCGTCGGACTGCGACGCGGCGGCCGTCGTCGCTCACGAGTCTCTCGTCGGGATGGTAGACGCCGTCCGCGAGGAGACGCCCCTCTCTACGTTCGTCTGTTTAGACGGCGACCGAGAGGGGTGGGAGTCGTTCCGCGAGGTGACCGACGGACGCGCGGAGACGCACGACGGACCCGAACTCCGCGCCGAGGACCCGATGTCGATAAACTACACCTCGGGGACGACTGGGCAACCGAAACCGGTGATGCACCGCCACCGGTGGATGCGGTGTTTCGAACTCGTGAACGCGCCCTACTGGTGGGGCGTCACCGCGGACGGCGTCGTCGCGCCGGGGTTCGAGGAGTCCGAGGTGCCGAACCTCGAAGACGAACTGCTGTGGGCGACGACCGGAACCGGGTGGGCAAAGTGGTTCTGGAGTCCCGTTGGCGTCGGACTCACCACGGGCGCGACGCAGTTGCTCTACGAGGGCGAGTTCGACCCCGAGACGTTCCTCTCGGTGATGGAAACGGAGGAGGTGACCCGCCTCTGTGCCGTCCCGACGCAGTACCGCATGTTCGCGCAGGCGGACCTTTCGGCGTACGATATCTCCCTCAGAGCGGCCCTCTCCGCG
Organism: Halopelagius inordinatus; assembly: GCF_900113245.1. Taxonomy (NCBI): domain Archaea; kingdom Methanobacteriati; phylum Methanobacteriota; class Halobacteria; order Halobacteriales; family Haloferacaceae; genus Halopelagius; species Halopelagius inordinatus. Next base: position 1,174,657 of record NZ_FOOQ01000001.1, on the reverse strand, counting down.
GGCGAACCGCTGAACCGAGAGCCGATAGAGGCTCTCGAATCCGCGTTCGGCGTCACGCCCCGCGACGGGTACGGACAGACCGAGACGGTCGCTCTGGTCTCGAACTACCCCGGAATCGACGTAAAGCCCGGAAGCATGGGCAAACCGACGCCCGGCCTCGGGACGACGATAATCGACGACGACGAGGCGGAAGTCGGCGCGGGCGACATCGGAGAAATCGCCGTCCCCGTCGACTGTCCGGGTATCTTCGACGGCTACTTCGAACGCGAGGGCCTGGACCGCGAGACGTTCGCGGGCGACTACTACCGCACGGGTGACCTCGCCTCTCGCGACGAGGACGGCTACTTCTTCTTCGAGGGACGGGCGGACGACATCATAATCTCCGCGGGCTACCGCATCGGCCCGTTCGAGGTGGAAGACGCCCTCGTTTCGCACCCCGCCGTCGCGGAGGCGGCCGCCGTCGCCTCGCCGCACGAGGAACGCGGCGACGTGGTGAAAGCGTACGTCGTCCTCACGGAGGAACGCGAGGCGTCGGACGAACTGGTGACCGAACTTCAGGAGTTCATGAAAGCGGAGACGGCCCCCTACAAATACCCCCGCCGGGTGGAGTTCGTCGAGGAACTCCCGAAGACGTCGAGCGGAAAGATACGCCGCATCGAACTCCGAAAGCAGGAAGAAGAGACGTTCGGACGGTAAGCCGCAGTCCGGACCCCCGTCCGTTCGAGTCCCGTCCTCAGACGTGGTCTCTCGGCATCAGGTCCTCGTACTCCCGTGCGGCCATCCACTCGCAGAGTTCTACGAGTTGCTCCGTGGCCGCCTCGAACAGTCTTTCGCCTTTCTCGGCCGTGGCGTCGGTCTGGTCGCCGAGGACGCCGTTTTCCGTGTTGTCGGCCGCGTCGTAGAACGTCCGCGACCCGTGTTTCACCGTCTCCGCGGCGTCGACGCTCGGAACGCCGCCGTCTCTCGCCTCTTCGAGGCGGTCCTCGCGGACCAACTCGGAGCGGAGATACTGGATCATCGCCGTCTCCTTCGGCCCGCCGTGCGGCCCGTTCTGTTCGAAGAGGTCGTCCACCAGGTCTGGGATGCTCTCGTTCCACATCCACTCGACCGCGAACGCCGTCTCGTCCTCCCGGAGGCGGGCACCGACCTCCCGGAGGTGGGGGACGTTCCCGCCGTGGGCGTTCACGTAGACGACCCGGTCGATGCCGTGTTCCGTGAGGTTCCGCGTCAGAGACTCCATGTACTCTCGGAACACCTGCGGTTCGACCCACATCGTCCCGTGGAACTGCCGGTGGTGACCGCTGACGCCGACGTTCACGGTCGGCGTGCAGAGATAGCCCGTCCGGTCGGCCGCCTCTCTGGCGAACGCTTCGGCGATGAGGTGGTCCGTCGCCTCCGGGAGATGCGGGCCGTGCTGTTCGGTGGACCCGGTCGGAACCAACGCGAGCGATTCGTCCTCGAAGTACTCGCCGAGGTCAGGCCACGTTTCGTCTCCGAGATACATCGTCGGTACGTCGGGCGGGCACGACCAATAGTGTGGTGTGAAACGACGTCGCACCCGGGGCGAACCGCGCCGGGCGGAGTCGGAACTCGACGGCGTGAAAAACGGCAGAACGTGGTGAGAGTCGACGTGAATCGCCGACCGCAGTACCGCTGTCGTGTCGCGTCTTACAGGCGTTCGAGGTTCTTCGCTCGCGGGCCTTTGTCGGCCTGCTCGATCTCGAATTCGACTTCCTGACCCTCTTCGAGGTCGGGGCCGCCGACGTCTTCCATGTGGAAGAACACGTCTTCGTCCGCATCGTCGCTTTCGATGAAACCGTAACCGCCCGTGTCGTTAAAGAACGCAACCGTACCTTTCGCCATTACGCACGGTATATCGCGGAGGAGAGTGATAAGGATTCCGGCGCGGGCTTCGTCAGTCAGACACTCGCCCGTCCGCGGAGTCGGTCGTCAAAGAGAGCACCGAGACGCGGCGGACGGCATCGAAGTCGCGGAGGCGGTAGACGAGGTTTCGGACCCGCTCTGCCGGTCCCTCGCAGAACGCCACTTCGAGACACCACTCGCCGTGGTGGGTGTGACTCGTCGCGTCGATGACCGACTCGAACTCGTGTTGGACGACGTGCAACTCGCCGATGACCGCCTCGTGTTCGTAGTCGAAGACGACGACGGCGGCGATGTCTCCGTCGGCGTCTTCGAGGCGACTGTGCGACTCGACGTACTCTAACATCGCCTCGCGGATTGCGCGCGACCGAGAGTCGATGCCCTCCGCCTGCCAGACGGCGTCGAACGAAGAGAGCACGTCGTCGGGCACGTTCAGACTGGTTCGCATGACCGACGGTCGGCGGCGGAGGACCAAGAAAGAGAGTGGTGCGGACGGCTCGCTCTCTGTCGGCGCTAGTCCGCGGCCGGATTCCGTTGGACGATGGCGAGCCAGAAGTCCTCGACCGACTGGACGAACTCCACGAACTCGTCGGGTTCGACCGGTTTCTGGATGTACGTGTCCGCCTCCAGCCCGTGCGACCGGACCATCTCCTCGCCGAGGTCGGAACTCGTCAGGACGACGACGGGGATGTCGCTCACCTCGGGGTCGTCTTCCAGTTCGGAGAGGACCTTGACGCCGCTCTTTCCGGGCAGTTGCAGTTCCAACAGGATGAGGTCAGGACGCGGCGCGTCCGCGTAGTCGCCGCGTCGGTGGACGTAATCGAGGGCTGACTCGCCGTCGGTCACCGCGTTCAGGCTGTTCAGAATCTTCGCGTCCTTGAACTGCTCTGTGAACAGTCGCGTATCTCCCGGGCTCGGCTCGACGAGCAGAATTTCGATAGGGTCGACTTCCGCGTCGGTGGCCATTACTCTTATCAATCGGTGGGGGGATAAAACGTCGATGTAAGCGAATCTTACCTGTTTCCGTCGCTACGTATCTTCCACCGCCGACGTGCGGGAACGGCGTTATTACGAAACCTCCGAACCCGTCTTAACAGCCGTTTTACGCCACCTGCTCGGATATCTCCTCATGGCGAGTGAACTGACGGGGCTGTTCGTCGGTGCGGTGAGTCTCGGCGTCGTCCACGGCGTCGAACCCGGACACGGATGGCCCGTCGCGGCGGCGTACGCGATGGAAAAGCGGAGAAAGTGGGTCCACGGCGCTCTCGCGGGTATCGTCCTCGGCGTCGGCCACCTCGTCAGCAGTCTCGCGATGGTCGTCGCGTTCTTCGCCGCGAAGTCGTACTTCGACCTCGGTGAGGCGTCGTGGCTTCCGACGGTAGCGGGCGTCCTCTTGATTCTCCTCGGTCTGAACGAACTCCGCGGCGGCGGACGCGGCCACGACCACGAGGACAGTCACGGCCACGTCCACGGCGACGCGTCGCACGACCACTCCGACGGTCACACACACGACGACCACTCCGACGACCACACTCACGACGACGGCTTGTTCACCCGCCTCCGCGCGTTCCTCCCGTCCGGCGGCCACGGCCACGACCACTCGGAACCGGACGACCCCTCGGAGACGACGCTCGCCAGTCTCGCCTCCTTCGCGTTCGTCCTCGGGTTCGCCCACGAAGAGGAGTTCGAGATCATCCTCCTCTGTTCGGGGTCGAACTACTGCCTCGAACTGATGACCGCCTACGCTCTCACCGTCGTCGTCGGCATCGTCGGCCTCACCTTACTCCTCGTGGCGGGGTACTACCGGTACGAAGAACGCGTGGCGGCCGTCGCTCCGTACTTTCCGACGATTTCGGCTCTCGTGCTCATCGGAATGGGGTTGGGGTTCGTCTTCGGCGTCTTCTGACGCTCACTCGCGCGGTTCTCGGCCCAGCGTGTGGAACTCGTCGTTCGGACGCATGTCGGCGAACATCGCCATCCGGTTCGAGAGGTTGAAAAAGGCCGTCACCGCGCCGATGTCCCAGATGGCCTCCTCCGAGTATCCCGCCTCGCGGAGGTGTTCGAAGTCCGCTTCACTCACCTCGGTCGGCCGTTCCGTGAGTTTCACCGCCACGTCCAACATCACGAGGCGTTCGTCGGAGACGTCCGCCGTCCGGTAGTTCGCGACGAGTTGGTCCGCCAGCGTCGGGTCCTCGGCGTAGATGCGGGCGAGTGCGCCGTGGGCGACGTTACAGTAATAGCAGTGGTTGACGCCCGAGACGGCGACGATAATCATCTCCACCTCCTCTCTGTCTAAGGCGGTGTCCTCCACGAGGGCGTCGTGGTAGTCGAAGAACGCCCGGAAGTGACTCGGTTTGTAGGCGAACCCCGCAAAGACGTTCGGCGTAAAGCCCGCACGCTCGGTCTCCTCGTCGATTCGTTCGCGGAGGTCCGAGGGGAGTTCGTCGTACTCGGGGACCGGAAAGCGTCGCATCGCGTCGGATTCGAACTCGACCATACGCGTGTTCTTCCGGGTCGACCCTTAAGGATTCGCCCGCCGGGTCACAACGGGAGAAGCGCCGAGAGGAACCCGTAGAGTGCCCCGCCGAGAATCGTCGCGGCCAAGAGAATCGCGACCCACCGGCGGCCGTTTCCCGGGACGGTCGGCGTCTCGGAGGGGAAGTACGGCGAGAGCGGGTTGTTCTGGTCCGGGTCGCTGTCGCCCATATTCGAACCGTCGGTCTGTCACAGGATTACTGTTTCGGGGCCGCCGAACTGGTCAACGAAGGAGAACGACTATGAGAGCGCGCACGCAGATGCCGGTATGCCCTCCAGTAACCCCACTCGTCGGCGGGTGGTGGCCGCCGGCGGACTCGGATTAGTCGCCTCTCTGGCCGGGTGTTCGCTGAATCGCCGAACGGACGGCGACGACGGCGGCACTTCCCGGCAACTCGCTCTGTCGCTGTCTCGACTCGACGGCTCTCTCCGCGAACGCTACGTCGCGGACCTGACCGAGACGGAACCGGCGTGGGACGAGGCGGCGTTCGACGCGGCACTCGACGGAGAGGAGTTTACCACCCGCCATCACACGCCGTTTCTCGCGCGGGGAGACGACGACCCGACGTACGCCCGCCGGAACGGGACCTACTACCACCTCGATTCGCTCGTCGTCGGCGAGGAGACGGTCGCTCACCCCGTCCTCCGATTGTACGAAGTCGAGTCGGCGGAACGAGACGAGGACGCCCCCGAACCCGTCTCGCTCGGGTCGCTCCCGCGAGTCGACGAACGGGCGGTCCAAATCGCGCACTTCGCGGCGCGGGCGCGGGGGAACGCCGGGGGCGTCCCGCGCGGACTCGTCGAACGCGACGGGTACGTCTACCGAGACGAGGCGGCGGCGTCGGAGAGCGAACTCCTCTCTCCGTCCGGTCCCTCGTACGTCGAACACCGCCGGACCGTCTACGAAGTCGACGTCGCGCGGGAGACGTTTCACGAAACGGTCTACCGGCCGGACGTGGATGCGGTCGCGACGTCCGACTCGGAGATGGAGACGATACTGCGAGCGGAACTCCTCGACGCCCGCCTCGCCCGCGACGACCTGTCGTCGGAGGAACGGGACGTTCTCATCGAAGCGAGGCGACGGGAGGGGTATCGGGAGTCGCACCCCTACTCGGCCGCCTTCGAGTCGGTGCTGAAGAAACTCGGCCACTGGGCCTACCTCGACGGCGACGTCGAGAAGGACGCTGGCGTCGAATCGGGCCTCGAACGGCGATTCCTCGCGTACGACGATAGCTACGTCACGTACACGCTCCGGTTCGTCTCCGGGTCGGACGAGTAGCCTCCGTTCGCCGGACGCGGTTACAGTTTGACCGCGAGAAACAGCGCGCTCGACGCGACGAAGATACCCGACGCGAAGAGGCCGTAGTTCGCCGCGCGACTCTTCGCGGGCCAAAGCGACAGCGAGTAGCGCGACCTCGTGAACGGCCACAGGAAGTTCACGCCCATGGGTGTGATGACGTCCCCGAGGAGGTGCGCGACGACGGTGAGAGCGCCGACCGAAAACCCGAACGCCGGGAGACTGAGACCGAAGACCCCGGGAGCGACGGAGACGCCGAGGTCGGACCCCGCATCGGCGAGGAGGTGACCCGCGCCGGCGAACGCGCCGCCGACGGCGGCGGCGAACAGAAGCGAGTGCGTCGGGCCGCGGTGGGAGACGAACGGCACCCGGTGGTCGACGTCCGGTAGCATCGACAACCCGAGCATCGCCGCGCCCGTGACGAACGCCAACTCCGGTCGTCCGAGGCGGAGGAAGGCGAACCCGAAGGGCGAGAACACCACGAGAGAGACGCCGTAGTGTCCCAGTTGGTACATACCCCCCGTCTGCGAGGCGGCCGGAAAAAGCGACCGGTCTGACGCGGAGACCGTACTGGAAACGGTTATCTCTCGCGGGCGTCTGAGTCGGCTATGTTCGACCCCTTGGTCCGGTCTCTCGACGGCCTCGGCGCGTGGGAGACCACCGCTCTCGTCCTCTGTGTCTCGTTCGGTGCGGCCCTCGCACTGGAGTTCGTCGTCATCCGCGCCGCCCGTCGATACGTGACGCACACGGACACCGAGTACGACAACATCGTCCTCGCGGAACTCCGGGTTCCGGTCGTCCTCACGGCGGCACTCGCCGGCGTGTTCGTCCTGACGCAGGTGCCGTCGGTCCGAACCGCCGTGGTGGTCGACCCCGCCCTCGTAGAGCGTTTCTTCGGCCTCCCCTCGCTTTCTCTCATCGTCGTCGTCTGGGCAGTCGCCGCGAACCGAATCGTCAATCGAATCGTCGACTCCGTCTCGAAGGCGGGCGGCCGGTACGACTTCGCGCCGGTGTTCTCGAACGTCTGGACGCTTCTCGTCGTCGGCGGTGCCGCCGCGACGCTCCTTTGGCTTTGGAACGTCGAGATTACGCCGCTTCTCGGCGCGGCGGGCGTCGCCGGTATCGCCGTCGGGTTCGCCGCCAAGGACACCGTCGCGAACTTCTTCGGGGGGATAGCGCTCTACTTCGACGACACGTACAAGATAGGCGACTACATCGTCCTCGACGACGGCACCGCCGGAACCGTCGTCAAGGTGGGAATCCGCTCGACGACGCTTCTCACGCGCGACGAACTGCTGGTGACGGTGCCGAACTCCGTCCTCAACGCCGCGAAGATAACGAACGAGTCCGCCCCGAAGCGTCGGCGCCGGATTCGCGTCCCGATAGGCGTGGCCTACGGGACGAACGTGGACGCCTTCGAGGAACTCGGCATCTCCGTCGCCCTCGCGGCGGACGTCGTCCTCGACTCGCCGAAACCGCGCATGCGATTCCGCCGGTTCGGCGACTCCGCGTTGGAGTACGAACTGCTCTGTTGGGTCAACGGCCCGACGCGCCGCCGCCGCGCCCAACACGAACTCAACCGAGCGCTCTACGAGGCACTCCTCGATGCGGATATCGAGATTCCGTATCCCAAGCGCGACGTGACGGTCCGGCGGGAAGATATCGGCGACGGCGTCCCCGCCTCCGCCGCGAACGGCGACGGCGTCGAGACGAACGTCGTCGCGGACGGTGACTCCGCCGGCGAGGGACTCCACAAACGGTAACGTCGCTGAGGCCCGAACGGTCGTATGGTCGCGCCGATGCAGTCGGGCGTCGCAGAAGCGATAGACGCCGTCATCAACACGTTCGGCCCGTTCGTCGTCCCGGTCGCGTTGTTCGCGGCGGGAGTCGTCGGCTACCTGTTTTTGCTGACTATCGGGCGCGCGGGCGTCGAAGACGACGCCTCGGGGGAGAACGCAGAGCGCCTGGTGGACGAACCCGGTGCCGCCGCCAGCGACCCGACGACCGACGAAGACGACAGCGACCGCTCCGAGGACGCCTAACGCCCCGTCTCGGCGTCCTGCCGCCGCCTCGACGCGGACGTGTCAGACGTCGCATCTCCCGACGCGAGAACGGGGCCGCGACCCCCGAAGATCCGTCGGAACGTGTGAACGTAGAATAGTATTTGAACCGAACGTTTATGTTCGAACCCGCTGTTCGGATGTACGAGTCATTATCATGCACGGGCCGGACTCTATCGCGGACATCACGCGCCAGACCGACGACGCGGTGAGTCGAAACATCGCCGCGGGGGTCGCTCTCTCGGAGGTGTTGCGGACGACGCTCGGACCGAAGGGACGAGACAAGATGCTCGTCGGGGACGGGACGGTCGTTCTGACCAACGACGGCGCGAGCATCGTCGATCGGATAGACGTCGAATCGCCGGCGGCGAACGTCGTCGCGGGCGTCGCTCGGTCGCAGGGCGGCGAAGTCGGCGACGGGTCGACGTCCGCAATCGTCCTCGCGGGGGCGTTGCTGAAGGAGGCAGAGAGCCTCCTCGAAGAGGGGTTCCACCCGACTACGGTCGTCACCGGCTACCGGACGGCGTCGAGACGCGCGCGCGATACGCTCGCCGACGTGGCGTCGGTGGCGGACCCCGAGGACCGGTCGGTGCTCCGGGACGTGGCGGCGGCGACGATAACCGGACGCTGGGATGAGGAGCGTTCGACGTTCCTCGCCGACCTCTCGGCGCGGGCGTACCTCGCGGTTCGAGGCGACGACGGTCCGCGCCTCGGCAACGTCACCGTCCACGGCGTCCCGGGTGCGGCGACGACCGATTCGGAACTCCTCGACGGTCTGGTCGTCGATACCGACCGGTCGTCGACGTCCCTGTCCGACGTGCCGGAACCCGCGCCCCGTCGGGTGACGGATGCCCGCGTCGCAATCGTCGACGACCAACTCACCGTCCGGGAACCGGACGCCACGTCGGGGTACACGTTCGAGGACGCCGAGGACCTCCGACGGGCACAGGAGTTCGAGACGGACGAGTACCGGCGGTACGAACGGGCACTCACCACGCGCGGCGTCGACGTCCTGTTCTGTCAGAAGTCGGTCGACGAACGACTGCGTGCGCGACTCGCCAGAGAGGGTATTCTCGTCTTCGAGCGGACCCGACAGGACGAGGTTCGCAAACTCGAACGCGCGACGGGTGCCTCGGCGGTCATGCGCCTCGAGGACCTCTCTGCGGAGTCGGTCGGGAGGGCCGACGCCGTCGTGCGAACGGAACTCGCCGGGACGGAGTTCGTGACGGTCCGAGAGGCGTCGTCCTCGCAGGTGTCTCTCTTGCTCCGCGGCGGCACCGACCACGTCGTCGACGAGACGGAGCGAATCGTCGTCGACGCCGTCTCGCTTCTCGCGACGTTCGAGGACCGTCCGCGACTCGTTCCCGGCGGCGGGGCGACGGAGATAGCACTCGCGCGCGACCTGCGGTCGTACGCGCCGACGGTCGCCGGGCGAGAGCAGTTCGCCGTCGAGGCGTTCGCCGACGCCCTCGAACGGATACCGTTCACGCTGGCTCAGAACGCCGGTATGGACCCTATCGACGCGCTGTTGGAACTCCGGCGTCGGCACGACGGCGGCGACGGCGGCGTCGGCGTCGCCGCCGATGACGGTACCATCGACGACGTAACCGCGCGGGGGGTGTCCGAACCGCTCCGACTGAAAGACCGCGTCGTCGCCAACGCGACGGACGCCGCCGGGTTCCTCCTCCGTATCGACGAGATCATCCAGACGAACAAATCGCCCAGCAGCCACGGTTCCGAGGAGGGTCACGACCACGACCACAGTCACGCGGGCGGCGGACTCCGAAGCGACCCGCACGGCTACCCGTGGGCGATCGGGCATTGAAAAAGGGGGTCGAAACGGGGTCGCCGGTCAGTCGGGCGTCGCGGCCGTCCCACGGGACTTGCTCTCGACGTCGCCGAGGTTGTCCGGGTCGATATCGAAATCGAACGCCTCCTGCGGAACCGACACCGTCACGCAGGTGTTCGGAAGGTCGACGATGCCCGCGATTCTGCTCTCGACGGGAATCGTGCTGAGAGAGAGGTACGCCTGTTCGGACGTGTACCCGAAGTTGGTCAGGTAGTCTATCGCGTCGAGACACGCCCGGCGCATGCCGATGTTCGCGTTCTTGTAGTGCTGAGTGCCGTCTTCGGCGACGGAGTAGCCCTCGAACGTGAGGTAGTCGGTGAAGTTCGGTTCGACGTTCCCGGGTTTGAAGATGGGATGGTCGACGCCGAACTGTTCCATCCCGTTCTTTATCACGTCGACTTTGAAATCTATCCACCCGGCCATCTCGATGGCCCCGCAGAACGTTATCTCGCCGTCGCCCTGCGAGAAGTGGAGGTCGCCGGTGATGAAGTTCGCACCCTCGACGAACACCGGGAGGTAGACTCTCGACCCGCGACTGAGGTTCTTGATGTCGCAGTTGCCCGCGTTCTCGCGCGGCGGGATGGTGCGGGCGGCCTCCTTTTTTGCCTCCTCTACGTCCTCGTCGTCCATGTCCCCGAGCAGGACGTTCTCCGGTTCCGGCGGGAGTGCCAGAGGCGGTTCCTCCTCGTGCGTCTCGTGGTTGACCGCCGTGTCCGCCTCGGGGCCCCTGTCGATGAGCGCCTGTTCTCTCTCGTTCCACGTTTCGAGGAGTTCGTGCGACGGTGCGGTGCCGAGGATGCCGGGGTGTGTCATCCCCGCGAAGTCGACGCCCGGGATGTGACGCGAGTGCGTGTAGACGCCGTCGAGTTCCCAAATCGCCTTGCGGGCGTCCGAGAAGTGATCCGTGAGAAAGCCGCCGCCGTTGTCCAAGTCGAAGATGCCGGTGAATCCCCACTCGTGGTCCGGGAACGCGCCGATGTCCAAGATATCGACCACGAGGATGTCGCCGGGTTCGGCGCCCTCGACTTCGATGGGTCCGCTCAGATGGTGGTTCGGGGTCAGGTCCATGTCGCGGATGTCGTTTGCGCTGTCGTCGTTTTCGACCTGCCCGCCTGTCCAGTCGAGACACTCGACGCGGAACTTCTCGCCCGGTTCGACGCTCGACGCCGGCGGCGTGTCCGGATGCCACCGATTGACTATCGGATCTGGCTGTTCTTCCACCGGGGCGTCCGTGTCCACCTCGAAGACGGTCTCTGGCATAGTCCGTGATAACAAACATCACGGAATGACATATAGGTAGTGATCTACTATCTCAATTGACATTTACTCGCTGCGGCGTGTCCGCTCTCGGCGAGGAGGGCGGCTCGGTTTTAAGCCCGACCGAGTCGTTTGTTGTCGAGAGACATGAACGAATCCGAGGAGACGGACGTTCGGACGTGCATCGACCTCTACACGACCGTCTGGGACCTGTTTCGGACCCGGACGTTCGGTCGCGAGGAACTGGGTCGAACGCTCCTCGAACGCGACGGCCACCGGCGCGTCGCGGCGGACGCCGACCTGCGGGCGGTTCTCTCTCGACTGGTCGAGTTCGGATTGCTCGAAACCCGACCCGACGGATTTCGGGTCGCGGTCCGACCCGACGACGTCGCGGCGGAGATGCCGGAGTCGGCGTCGCTTCGGACGGAGGCCGTTCGACGACTCGTTCGCTCCTCGCTCGGAGGGGATTCGACCGACGGAGACGGCGACCCGACGCTCTCGCGGGACGACGAGTCGTACGCGGTGGTCGAACTCGGCGCCGACGAGGCGGTCACCTCGGGCGTTCGGCGAGTGGCGTCCGCCGCCGAGGGGAGCGACCACCGGGGCGTCGTCGTCGCCACGCCCGGGACGAACGCCGACGCCGCCCAACGAGTCGGAGACCGGTTGACCGAGAAGCACCGCGAGTGGGAGAAAGCCGGGTCGAACGTGGTGACCGGGGCGACGGACGACGACGAACTCGTCTTTCGGCTCTATCTCGACTACCTGCCGGACGAGTCGGGCGGGGAGTAGCCCGTCCGTGACGTGACGCGCGGACGGGGCCGAATCACCCGAGGAGGCGCGCGAGTCCGAGAGCCAACGCGATGGCCGCGAGGGCCCCGAGAAGGTTCGCAGTCGCGTACCACCCCGCGAGGAGGCGGTCACCGCTCTCCCACAGCCCGACCGTCTCGACGGAGAACGACGAGAACGTCGTGTACGACCCGCACGCTCCGGTCCCGACGGCGTAGAGGACGGCGTCTCCCGCGCCGAGAAACGTCACGAACCCGAGGACGAAACTCCCGACGACGTTCACCGCGAACGTCCCGTACGGAAACTGCCGGTCGCCGACGGCGTCGCCGACGTACTGGTTCGTTCCGTACCGCAGGAGGGCCCCGACGGCCGCGCCCGCGCCGACGAGGTAGGCGGGGTTCGTCACGATTCGCTCCCCGTCGCCGCTACCTTGCGGGCGATTTCTCGCCCGACGAGGACGGCGACGAACCCGACGCCGTAGTTCGCGACGACGTTGAGGACGCCCAAGAGCGGCGTCGCCTGTACGGTCTCCAACGCGAACGTGCTGTACGTGGTAAACGAAGAGAGAAAGCCCGTCGAGGCGACGTACCCCGTCTCCTCTGCGATGACGCCGACGAGTTCGGCTTCGTACGCGAAGAAGCCGAGGGCGAGACAGCCGAGAACGTTCGCCGCGAACGTCCCGGCCAGTCCCGGCAGGGAGACTGCGAGAAACTGTCTGAGATTCGCACCCGCGAACCCGCCGATGGCGATGAGGAGAACGATCTCCGCCGTCCGAAGCCGCGTCGATGCCGTCTGACTCATGCACGTACCGTCTCGTCGCTCCGTTTTGACCGTTTCTCAGTCGCGACCGCTCTCCCGACGACTCGACGCCCGTTACTCCGCCCCCTCGAACGGGTAGCTGAGCCCCGTCGGGTAGGGGCTCTCGTCGGTCGTATCGAGCGTGAGCGCGATACAGAACCGGTCCAGGGCGACTTCGAGACTCACGAACAACAGCAGTTCGACGACTGCGGACTCGCCGAACGTCTCCCGCAGGGAGTCGAACCGGTCGTCGGTGAGCCGGTGGGGGTCCCCAGAGAGCAGTTCGGCCAGTTCGACCGCTTGCCGTTCGCGTTCGTCGAGTCGTTCCGTGTCCACGTCGCCGAAGACGGCCTCCTCTTTCGGCGCGACGTCGTCTTCGACAGCCCGCGTCCGAACCGTCGCGCAGTACGCACACCGGTGGGCGTCTGCGACCTTCAGACGGACGAGTTCCAACAGTTCGGGCGAGAGCGACTCGCTCTGCGGGAACTGACCCAGAACGTCGACGAGTCCCCGACACAGTTCCGGCTGGTGTGCCATGGCGCCGAAGAACGCCGAATCGCCGTACCACCCCTCCCGCGCCTCCTCCAGTAGGTCCACCACCCACTCTTCCGTCGCCGTCTCCTCGGACACCGGTTCGATGCGTGATGTCATACCACTCGGTGTGGCTCGGCCGGCGTAAAAACTCTCGCCTGCTTCGTCCGCCCGTAGACTGCGGGATTTCGGCCTCGATTCCTTCGACAACGGTCGTATCGTTTGTCCTGAAAAAGATATATATGTCACCGAATTGAGTATAACACGACTCCGTATCGGCGTTCGAAGGTGCGGGGGTGAGACAACGTGCCACTGTACAGCGTACTCGGGATGGGACTGCTGTTCGTCGGCGGCGTCCTGTTCGTCAACGGACTCTGGTTGCTCGGAAACGGGGCGGACGAAGACGTGGCCGTCTTCAACTTCCTCACCGGGCTTATCACCTTCCTCATCGTGCTTTGGTGGGGGTTCGGCGGGGACGCCTCGGAGGGGACGCCGTTCAACGCCGCGGGGACGATGCTGTTTTCGTTCACCTACCTCTGGATAGGGGCGAACGCGTATCGCGGCGTCGAAGACCAACGCTCCTTCGGGTGGTACTGCGCGTTCGTCGCGTTGACCGCGATTCCGACGGGGTATCTCGTCTTGCTCACCGGTGACCTGGGACTCGCTATCCTCTGGTGGGTGTGGGCGGTGCTTTGGGCCGCCTTCTTCGTCCTCCTCGGACTGGAACGCGCCGAGTACACCGGGCCAGTCGGGTGGTTTACCGCCGCCGTCGGCGTTCTGACGGCCGTCGCGGGGTATCTGATGGCCGCCGGATTCTGGCCGTGGCCGTAACATACATTCGTTTATTCTTAAATAAATTTTAAATCAGGTAGAGCTGTATCTATACTGGGACTCACGCCCCACGTTACCAATGCCCGAAGTAAAATTCGAAGTCGACGTAGACAGCCCTCCGGACGAGCAACCCGGGCCGAATCCGTTCAACAGGTGGCACCCCGACATTCCGGCGGTCGTCGAGGTAGACCCCGGCGAGACGGTTCGACTCGAAGCGCTCGACTGGACGGGGGGGCAGATTCAGGACAACGACAACCCGAACGAGGTTCGCGACGTGGACCTCAGTCAGGTGCACTATCTCGCGGGTCCGGTCCACGTCAACGGCGCGGAACCCGGAGACCTGTTAAAGGTCGATTTCCACGACATGGGACCGCTCAACGGACGCTCGGAGTTCGGATTCACCGGCACGTTCTCCCAGCAGAACGGCGGCGGCTTCCTCACGGACCACTTCTCGGACGCGGCCAAGTCCATCTGGGACTTAGACGGCTACGAGGTGTCGTCCCGCCACGTTCCCGACGTTCGCTACCAGGGGAAGATCCATCCCGGCCTCGCCGGATGCGCCCCGAGCCAAGAACTCCTCGAAGAGTGGAACGAGAGAGAACAGGAACTCATCGACAAACACGAAGCGGACCCCGAATCGATTCACAACCACCCGACCGGCGAAGTGGAACCTCCCGTCGCGAACCCGCCGACGACCGAGGGGGCGTTGATGGGCGAGATGGACCCCGAGGAGGCGGAGAACGCGGCCGAGGAGGCGGCTCGGACCGTCCCCCCGCGAGAACACGGCGGCAACCACGACATCAAGGACCTCTCTATCGGGTCGACGGTGTACTTCCCGGTGTACGTAGAGGGCGGGAAGTTCGGCGTCGGCGACTTCCACGCCTCCCAAGGCGACGGCGAGGTGACGTTCTGCGGGGCCATCGAGATGGCCGCGTACATCGACCTCTCGTTCGACCTCGTGAAAGGCGGGATGGACGAGTTGGGCGTCAGCCACCCCATCTTCGAACCGGGGAACCGCGGCCCCAACTTCGAGGACTACGTCACCTTCTGTGGGTACTCCGTCACCGAAGACGGCGAGCAACACTACATCGACTCGCACGTCGCGTACCGCCGGGCGTGTCTGCAGGCCATCGACTACCTGAAGAAGTTCGGCTACACCGGCCAGCAGGCGCTTCACATCCTCGGGACCGTCCCCATCGAGGGGCGGCAAAGCGGCGTGGTCGACGTCCCCAACGCGTGTTCGACGCTCGCGATTCCGAAAGGGGCCTTCGAGTTCGACCTCTCGCCCGGCGGAATCGACGCGGCGGAGGACAGGGGTGACCTCGTCGTCACCGACGACCCGCTCGGATAGCTCTCGGCGGACGGCAGCGACCGAACCGGGCGAGTCGGAGACGCCGCCCGTCTCCGCCTCTACCGGTTCCACGGCGCGTCGTCGGGGTCGATGATGCGTTTCTCGCGGTCGATGTCCGCGATGCGGTCGATATCCTCCTCGTCGAGTTCCACGTCGCGCGCCGCGAAGTTCTCCGCGATGTGGTCGCCCGTCGCCTTCGGAATCGGGACGACCGACTCTTGGGCCATCGCCCACGCGAGACACACCTGCGCGGGCGTCGCGTCGTGTTTCTCCGCGATATCGACCAGCGTCGGGTCGTCGAAGAACTCCCCCCGGCCGAGGGGGGCGTACGAGACGAGCGAGTAGCCGTGGTCTCTGGCGTCCGCGCGGAGTTCGTCCTGCCTGAGGAGGGGATGGCACTCGACTTGGTGTGCGGCGACGGGCGAGTCGAGAACCTCCCGCGCCTCCGCGAGGAGTTCCGGCGTGAAGTTGCTCACGCAGACGTGGTCGACGAGGCCCCTGTCTGCGAGTTCGTCGAACGCCGGGAGCGTCGTCTCCGCGTCGTACGCCGAGGTCGGCCAGTGGACGTAGAGCATCTCGACGGAGTCGACGCCGAGACGGTCGAGACTCTCCTCTGCCGTCCGCCGGACGTCTTCGGGCGCGAGGTTGTCCGGGTGGATTTTCGTCGCGATGACCACCTCGGAACGGTCGACGTCGCTCCGCCGGACGCCCTCGCCGACGGCCGCCTCGTTGTCGTACATCTGGGCGGTGTCGACGTGGCGGTAACCGCGGTTCAGCGCCGCCGCGACGCTCTCTGTGCACTCCTCTAGGTCGTCGTTGCCGGAGGTACCGAATCCGATGTCGGGTAAATCGAAGGCTGTCACGTCGTACGGGACGGCGCGGCAGGTCAAAGAACTGGGGGAGAGTCGAGACGGCGGGCGCGTCACTCCGCTACTACCGTCCCCTCCATCCCGGCGGCCTCGCGGGGGACGCGGTAGCAGGGTCGGGCTGACCCGAAGTATCGCCGGGTCGTCAGTCCGCGTTCCGCGGGTCCTCCGCGCTCCGGACGAAGCGGTCGTACGCCGAAGCGAAGTCCTCGTCGGCCTCTGCGGACTCCTCCCACTCCTCTAAGCCGCGTTCCTCGCGGGTGCCCTCGACGGTGTTGTCGAGGACGAACGCGAACAGGCCGCCGACGGCCATCCCGGTCGAACCGATGACGAAGACGGTGTGAGAGACGACCTGACTCCCGATGACCGGGCCGAACAGCCAGACGCCGCGCATTCCCTCTTGGAACGCCTGTGCGGACCCGACGTTGCCCATATACGAGGGGACGGCGAGTCCGACGAACAGGGCGACGCCGACGATGAAGACGTTCCGCGAGGAGTCCAGATCGACGTACTTCAGATTCGAGAGGCCGACGGCGACTATCTGTCCGAACATGGCGATGTAGAGGCCGCCGACGATGGGGTCCGGGATGGTGGCGACGAGTTGGCCGAAGTAGCCGACGAACCCGACGACGAGCATCACCGCCGCGCCGATTTGGACGACGTAGCGCGAGGCGACGCCGGTCAGCCCTATCGCGCCGATGTTCTCGGAGTAGGACGTGGAACCGCTCCCGCCCATGACGCCGGAGAACACGTTCATCAGTCCCTCCATGCCGATGCCGTGGTTGATGCGCTTCTCGGATGGCGCGCCGACGCCCGAGAGGCGCGCGACGGCGTGGTAGTCGCCGAGCGACTCTATCATGGAGGCGGCGACGCCCGCGAGCATTCCGACGAAAAAGGAGGCGGTGAACTGCGGGACGCCGAACGCGACGGACCCGACGACCGGAAGCCCCACGGTCATCGTGTTCGGTCCCCCGGCGAAGCCCCACTGGAACGGGTAGATGGGGACGAACGCCGGTGCCGAAAGCACCATCTCGAAGTCCACGTACCCCGCCGTTCCGGGCGCGTAGACCCCGGTGGCCGAGAGGACGGCCGCGAGGACGTACGCGGCGACGATGCCGAGAAGCACCGGAAACAGTTGGAACACGCGGTGGGAGGTGTCGAAGTACTGCGAGAACAGGACGATGAGAAGCAGGGTGAACGCGAGGAGCCAGACGTTGCCTCCGGCGGACGTCACCTGCGGCGTGTCGAAAAGCGAGAGACCGATGAGCGCGATCGTCGGCGCGATGACGACGGGCGAGAGATACGACCGGAGTTTCCCGAGCAGTCCGAAGTAGCCCACGGCAATCTCGACGACTGCGGCCGCGATGATGGCTCCCTGCAGTTGGAGCAGCGCCGTCTGCCACGCCGGACCGGCGGGGTCCGTCGCCGTCACGACGCCGACGACGGCGAGTGCGGGCGCGAGCATCGAGAACGGCGCGCCCTGCACGATGGGGTAGCGGTTCCCGAACGTCGTCTGTGCCAGCGTCGCCACGCCGGAGACGACGAAGAACGTCCCGACGAACCGCGGGACGATATCCGCGGGCATACCGAGTGCGCCCGCGAGGATGAGGGGGACGGCGATGTTCGCGCCGACCATCGTGAGGTAGTGTTGGACGCCGAGAAAGAGCGAGGTTCCGAGCGGTGGTTTGTCTTCGATACCGAATTCGACGAACGACGAGTCGTCCCCGCGACTCATCTGTCATCCCCGTCCATGTCTGTCGTTCGGGTTCGTATCGACCCACATATATCCGACGCTCTGGGCCGGCGGACGCGGTCGAACCTCGACGCGACCGACGGCGGTGGACACAGACTGGTAAGCGAAGCAACTGATTTGAACGCACGGTCCGTCAACCCGATATGCTCGGTACAGAACCGGCGGCGCGCGGCGACGACGCCTGGCTTTTGGGGTGGGGTCTCGGCTACGCGTCCGTCGGCGCGGCCTCGCTTTTGGTCCCGTTGTACGCCATCGACCTGGGCGCGGGAGCGCTCTTGGTCAGTCTCGTCGCCGCGACGGCGGCGTTCGCGGGCGTCCCCGGCGCGATACTCTGGGGGCGACTCGTCGCGACGACGAAGCGCCGCCGCCCGTTCGTCCTCGTCGCTCTCGCGTTGACCGCCGCCGTCCTCGTGACGATGCCGTTCTACGAGTCGCCGTGGACCGTCCTCGTCGCCAACGCCGCCCTCTGGTTCGTCGTCGCCGCCGCCGCGCCGGTGCTCAACATCATCGTCGTCGAAGGGTACGAGACGTCGGCGTGGAGCGAACGGTTCGGACTTCTCAACCACTACCAGGGGTACGGCTGGCTCGGCGGACTCGTCGTCGGCGCGGTGTGGTCCGCCGTCGCCGGTCCGGTCGGATTCGAACCGCTCCGCGCGAAGCGGCTCTTCTTCGTCGCGGGCGGCGTCGCCGCACTCGCCGGCCTGTTCGTCGTCTACCTGTGGTACCCCGAGAAGCCGACAATCTCCGAGCGCCGATTCGTTCGACTCGCAGAGCAGTTCACGGGCAACGGGATGCTCGGTCGGTCGGTTCGGGCCGTCCCGTTCGGGCCCCAACGCGTCTACTGGGCGCTTCGGGACATCCGCGGCGGCAGGGGGAAACTTCGCAGTCGGTTCCCCCGGCCACTGACGCGGTATCTCCTCGCCGCGACGGTGTTTTTCACCGGCTTCGCCGTGTTCTTCGGCCCGCTTCCGGCGTATCTCACCGAGGCGGGTTACTCGACGGACCAGGTGTTCGGCCTGTTCGTCGCGTCCTCGGCCGCCTCGGCGGTGTCGTACACCCGCGTCGGCAGTCTCGCCGCGCGACTCGACCCGTGGCGACTCCAGACCGGTGCGCTCCTCTCGCGCGTCGTCGCGTTCCCTCTCGTCGCGTTCGTCGGCGTCCTCGCACCCCCGACGGGAGTCGTCGCCGCGGGCGTCCTCTTTTTCGCCATCGGCGTGACGTGGGCCGTTATCAGCATCACGGCGACGGGATTGGTCACGTCGCTGGCACCGGACTCGGTCCGCGGCGAGGCGCTAGGTGCGTACACCGCACTCGGAAGTCTCGGCGGCGGCGTCGGGAGCATCCTCGGCGGGGCGGTGGCCGACGGACTCGGCTACGGCGCGGCGTTCGGCGCCGCGGCAGTCTGCGTCACCGCCGCCGTCGGACTCGTCGTCGCCGGTTCCTCCGAGGGGGTACCGACGGACGCTCTCGCGTCGGACTGAGCGGAGACGGAGAACCGAGAAGAGACGGGACGGCCGGTTCAGTTCGACGCGACGGCGTCGACGGGCGATATCCAGATGACGAGTTCGCCGTCGCGCTTTATGACACCCTCTATGGCGTCGTCTTTCTCTAAGGGCGGTTCCTCCACGTCGTCCATGCCGACGCGGACGACTTGGTACACCTCGTCGACCAACCATCCGATGGCCGCCTCGTCTTCGAACTTCCCGGGGTCGAAGATGACGATTCGCTTCGACTCGTCTTCGCTCGCATCCACGTTGAGAAGCGACTTGGGGTTGACTATCGAGGTGGTCCGGCCGCGGAGGTCCATCACGCCCTCGACGTAGTGGGGAGCGTTCGGAACCGCGGTGAGCGAGCCTTTGTCGACGATCTCCGAGACGTAGTCGATATCGACGCAGTACGTCTCCGACCCGAGTTTGAACTCGAGTACCTGTACCTCTCGGGCGGACTCCTCTTCTGTGTCGTCTGCCGCCGCCCCGGTGGTCGCTCCGGCACTCGCGGCCTGTGTGTTCTGCGACATGTTGTGTTCCTCCGACGTCGCCGAGGCGACGCCGGGCTTGCTCGTATCTGGCGTGAAGTCGCCAATAAATGTACGTACTCGATTATCAGACGTGATTCTTGCCGGGGAGCGTTTAAGGTTCCCAATTCGGAATGTCGTTCATAGATGAGCGGACAGAACAGAGTACGAACGGTTCCGGCCGGCAGCGCGGACCGCGCACGCCGCGGCGTTCTCGCGAACGCAGTGGGGCCGCGTCCATGAGCGCAGTCACCGAACCCGACGACGGTGACGCACCGACTCGCGCCGTCGTCGTCGACGACTCGCGCTTCATGCGGACACTGATCCGCACGCTGTTGGAGGACGGTGGCATCGACGTCGTGGCGGAGGCGGCGGACGGCGCGGCCGCCGTCGACGTCGTCGCCGACTGCGAACCGGACGTCGTCACCATGGATATCGAGATGCCGGAGATGAACGGCCTCGAAGCGGTCGAGACCATCATGTCCGAGTGTCCCACGCCGGTATTGATGTTGTCCGCGCACGCCGACGACGGGGCCGACGTGACGTTCGAGGCCCTCGACAAGGGCGCAGTCGACTTCGTCACGAAACCCGGCGGCGAAGTCACCTCCTCGATGCCGCGGGTCAAACGAGAGTTAGTCGAGAAGGTCAGGTCCGCCGCGGCGGTGGACCTCTCGGCCGCGCGCAAGACGCGCATCGAGACGACCCGGGAGTCCGACGAACTGACCGACGACCGAACCGAGACGAAGCGCCCGTCCGACGGGCGGCGCTCCGGCGAACCGTCGTCTCCCTCGAAATCGACGGAAGGCGGGTCGTACCCCGACGTCTCGACGCTCGTTATCGGAGCATCGACGGGCGGTCCCAACGTCGTCGAACGAGTCCTCGCGGACCTGCCGGCGGAGGCGAACCTCCGGGTTCTCGTGGTCCAACACATGCCCGAGGGGTTCACCGAACGCTTCGCGGACCGACTCGACGGCCGGTCCGAGTACGAGGTCAGCGAGGCGACGGACGGAGAACAGATAGGCGTCGGCGAGGCGCGCATCGCCCCCGGCGGGTCGCACCTCCTCGTCACCCGGGACCGAGGCGGGCGACTCACCCTCGACCTCACGGACACGCAACCGGTTCACGGAGTCAAACCCGCAATCGACCTGACGATGGCGTCCGTCGTCGAATCCGTCGACGGACCGTTGACGGGCGTCCTCCTGACCGGGATGGGGCGCGACGGCGTCGACGGGATGGGGCGCATCCACGAGGCGGGCGGGCACACGGTCGCACAGGACGAAGAGACGTCGGCCATC
Source organism: Halopelagius inordinatus (assembly GCF_900113245.1). NCBI lineage: Archaea > Methanobacteriati > Methanobacteriota > Halobacteria > Halobacteriales > Haloferacaceae > Halopelagius > Halopelagius inordinatus. The sequence goes on along the minus strand of NZ_FOOQ01000001.1, from coordinate 1,153,553 downwards.
TTCGGCATGCCGAAGCGAGCCATAGAAACCGGCTGCGTCGAAGAAATCGCACCCGCTGAGGCCGTCGCGGACGGCGTCTTACGCGGGCTACAGGAGGACTAACGATGGACGAGGAACTCTACCAAGCATTCATCACCGAGAGCGAAGAGAGCATCACCCAACTGAACAACTCGCTGCTCGAACTGGAGGCGAACCCCGACGACGACGACGCCATCGACGAGATTTTCCGGCAGGCTCACACCCTGAAGGGGAACTTCGGCGCGATGGGATTCGACAACGCGGCCACCGTCGCCCACGCCGTCGAGGACCTGTTAGACGAGGTGCGGCACGGCCGCCTCGAAGTCACGCCGGGACGGATGGACCTCGTCTTCGATGGGATGGACGAGATTCTCGAAATCCTCCACGAGATAGAGGAGCACGGCGAATCTCGGACCGACCCCACGGAACTGGTCGAGGAGATTCGCGCCGCCGCCGAGGGCGACGACGCGGAGGCGACGGCGGGAAACTCGGACGCGGCGGCCGGTGACAGGTCGGCCGCCGCCGACGACGGCCCCGACGTCGCGGCGGTGACTCGCGAGGTTCTCGACGACTCTATCGCCGCCGACGCCGAGCATCTGTTCCACGTCGACGTGGAACTCGACACCGGCGATATGAAAGGCGTCGACGCCGGTCTGTTCTTGGGGAACGTCCCCGAGACTGTCGATATCGTCGGCGCGGACCCGAACGTCGACAGCATCGAACGCGGCGAGTTCGACGAGACGTTCTCGCTTTTCGTCGCAGACGTGCCGGGCGAGGAACTCGACGCGACGCTGTCCGACCTCTGGAAGGTCGAGTCCGTCGACTGTACCGACGTGTCGGACGCCTTCGATGGCCCGAACTCGGACGACGCGGCCGACTCGGCGTCCGACGCCACCGAGACGGACGCGGACGAGGACGCGAGCGGAGAGTCCGCCGAACCGACGCCCGACATCGAGAAATCTGCGGCGGACGACGACGGAGAGAGCGTCGTCGCGGACCCGCAGGCGGACGTGGACCCCTCTGAAGCGGAGGCGGCGGTCGAAGCCGTCGCCGCCGCGTACTCGGGCGACGGGTCCGCCGCGGACGAGTCGGCCGACGTCGCCTCCTCCGAGGCGGACGAAAGCGCCGACGCCGACACCGAACCCGCCGCTGACGCCGACGAACCGGCGAACGCGGCGGCCGACGCCTCCGCGGACGCCCCGGCGTCCCCCGACTCCGAGTCGTCGTCCGCGGACGCCGACGACGGGACGGGAGGCGACGACGGAGGGTCCGACGACGAATCCGATGGAGGGGCGGACGACGGAGACGCGGACGACGAAGAGGAGAAGGGTCGTTCCATCTCGGCGGTGAAGTCGGTCCGCGTGGACGTCGACCAACTCGACCAACTCCACGAACTCGTCGAGCAACTCGTCACCAGCCGAATCAAACTCCGGCAGGCGATGGAGGGAGAGGGAACCGGCGGCGACGCCGGAATCGACACCTTAGACGAGTTAGACAAGATATCGACGAACCTCCAAAACACCGTCATGGACATGCGGCTCATCCCGCTGAAAAAGGTGTTCGACAAGTTCCCGCGCATGGTCCGAGACATCGCGCGCGAACAGGACAAACGCGTCCGGTTCAAGGTGGAAGGCGAGGACATCGAACTCGACCGGACCATCTTAGACGAGATATCCGACCCGCTGATGCACGTCCTCCGGAACGCCGTCGACCACGGCATCGAGATGCCGGACGAACGCGAGTCGGCGGGCAAATCCCGCACGGGGACCATCGAACTCAGCGCCCGCAGGCAACACGACACCGTCATCGTCACCGTCGAAGACGACGGCGGCGGCATCGACGCCGACGCGGTGCGCGACAAGGCCGTCTCGAAGGGACTCGCGACGCGCGACGAACTGAACGAACTCCCCGACGAGGAGATATACGACTACGTCTTCCACCCCGGGTTCTCGACGAACGACGAGATTACCGACGTGAGCGGACGCGGCGTCGGGATGGACGTCGTCAAGACGACCGTCGAATCGCTCGACGGGTCCGTCGACGTCACGAGCACCGAAGGCGAGGGGTCGAAGTTCACGATTCGGCTCCCCGTCTCCGTCGCCATCATCAAGGTCCTCTTCGTCAGCGTCGGCGACCGGGAGTTCGGCGTCCCCATCAAGTACATCGACGAGATATCGCGCCGCCAGCGCGTCGAGACGATAAACGCGGCCGAAGTCGTCGTCCACGAAGACCGGATATTCCCGCTCATCCGCCTGCGGAACGCGCTCGACGTCGACATCGACGAGTCCGAACGCGGCATGATAGTGCGCATCCGTCCCGAGGACAGACAGGTCGCGCTCCACTGTGACCGCGTCACTCGACAGGAGGAAGTCGTCGTGACACCGCTTCAGGGACCGCTCAGCGGGACCGAGGGGCTCTCCGGAACCGCGGTCATCGGCGACGGGAACGTCATCCCCATCCTCGACGTGAGCACGCTCGAACTCCCCGAGGACGGCAAGCAGGCGATGCGAGAGTGGACGCCGCCGTCCACCGAAAACGACGCTCCGACCGACGCCGAGGAGGCGGCCGACTGATGGGGCACTCAGAACTCTCGTCGAACGAGGGGTTCACGGACCTTCTGGAACTCATCGAGGAGTCGCTGTCGTTCGCCACGAGTTCGTACAACAACGCCTACCTCGACAGGCGCATCTCGGCTCGGATGCGGCGGTGTCGCATCGACGACTACGAGAGCTACGAGGCGCTGTTGCGCGACGACACGGACGAACAGAACGCGCTTTTGGACTCGCTGAGCGTGAACGTCACGAGCTTCTTCCGCAACCCGAAGGTGTGGGAGTCGCTCCGAGACGTTCTCGCGGAGTTGACCGCGTCCGGCCACACCCGCGTGTGGAGTGCGGCGTGTTCCGACGGCCGCGAGGCGTATTCGCTTGCGATGCTCGCCCACGACGACGACCGAATCGACCCCGCGAACGTCGAAATCCTCGGAACGGACATCAAACCGAAGATACTCCGCGCGGCCCGACACGGCGAGTACCGGTCCTCGGAGACGAACGACCTGACGGAGCAGTTGTCCCCGCTCGACGACTACGAGCGATACATCGAACGGGACGGCAAGAAGGTCCAAGTGACAGACGAGGTTCGCGAGTTGGTCTCGTTTCGGAACCACGACTTGGTCCAAGAGACGCCGCCGCAGACGTTCGACCTGGTCCTCTGTCGGAACCTGTTCATCTACATCAACTCGGACGCCAAACGAGCCATCTTCGAGACGCTCGGCTCCGCCCTCGTCCCCGACGGCTTCCTCACCATCGGCATGACCGAGACGATACCGCCCTCCTGCCGCGAGCGGTTCGAACCGGTCGAAAAACGGCTCCGAATCTATCGAAACGACGTCGGCGAATCGAACTCGTGAGGTCAGTGGATGAGACCCGGAGAACAGAAAGTTAGCGACACGAACGGCCGGTTCCTACAGGCGATACGAAACGGCCGCGAACTGAACGACGCGAACTGGGCGAACGGCCGCATCCTGCTTTCGAACCAGCGACTCGTCCTCGCGGGGACGGGCGGGAAGCGCACCTTCCCGCTCTCCTCGATAGAGCACGTCGGCGGCCGGTTCGACGTCAACCAGCGAGTCGCAACCGTCTCCGACTACCTCGCGCTTCACTACGACGACGGCGAAGAAGTCGTCCTCGTCGCGCCCAAAGACTTCGACGAGTTCGAACTCGACCTCTACGGCGCGTTGCTGAACTCGACGAAGTTCCTCGTCCGGCATCCGGCCGTCGAGGGCGGCGTCGTCCAGAACACGGAGTGGGTCGGCGCGCGCATGAAAGTCGAAGAGGAAGCGGTCAGCATCGCCACCGTCACCGGGTCGTTCGTCGAAGTCCGATTGGACGACATCGGCGACATAGACATGGGCCGCCGGACCGTCCGCGAGGAGTCCCGGGAAGTCATCGAAGTCGAACACTCCTACGACGACGGGACGAGCGTTCAGACGTACGTCTCCGGTCCGGAACAACCCGTCGGCATCCTCAAGTCGCTTCTCCGAATCGGCGAAGAGCAAAGCGAGACGGCGCTGGACCTGAGCAAGACCGACAAACAGGTCTTGATGGCGCTTTACTCGGGCGTCTCACCGTTCGACATCCCGGCGTTTCTCGGCATCGACGTCGACGAAGTCGAGGAGTTGTTCGTCCGACTCATCGACCACGACGTCTTAGACGAGGTGCGCGTCCGCCACGAAGTCGAACTCAACGCGCGCGGCCGAAGCATCGCCTCGGACGCGATAGACGACCAAGGCTCGATGTAAACCCAGCTTTTTGCTGACTCGGGTGCGCCGAAGGCGCACCGCTCGTTGCAAAAAGCTGGACCAAAAAGTTTCCGCGAGCGAGGGCGGAGCCCGAGCCTCGCAGTGCGAGCCGGTGTCTCTCGACGGCTACACCTTCGAGAAACGTGGTGCATCCCAGTTGGTCTATCCGTACTTCCCCTGAGACAGAGAGCGAATCCGTCGACCGGTATGTACAGAAGAGCCATTCACCGCGAGCGAACGAAGTGAGCGAGCGGGCCGACGACCGAGCGGTGGGCGGCGAAGCCGCCCAAAGCGAGGGAGGAGCGCTTTTGGTCCAGCTTTTACCGAGCGAGCAAAGCGAGCGCAGCGTAAAAGCTGGGTTCAGACGTTGACGTCCTCTATCTCCTCGTTGACGACGAATCGACCCTGCGGCGTGAGTTCGCACGGCGCCGTGTCGTCGGTGATGAGGTCGTCTTCGAACAGGTCTTCGAGTTTCGCCTCCAGTTCGTTCTCGTCGAGTTCCAAGAGCGACGCGAGGTCGATGCCGGGACCGGTCGAGTACAGTCCGACGAGCACCTCGAGACCCTCCTCTGTCACCTCGACGTCGCGCACGTCGCTCTTTATCCAGTGGTAGATGAGCCGCAGATATCGACCGAGGACGTTCATCTTCCGTCGCGACGGCAGCGATATCTCGGTCGTGACCGTCTGTCCGTTCTCGACGTGTTGGACCGAGAGCACGAGCCGTTTCTCTCCCTCTACGGTCCGCTCTATGACCTCGAAGAAGATGACCGAAGCGAGGTCTATGGTGAACGGTTCGTCCGCCTCGCCGAGTTCGGCGTTCCCGGGGAACGTGACGGACTCGTAGTCGAGGTGGAGTCCGGTGGTTCGCTTTCGCGAGTCCATGACGCGGCCGCCGACCTTCGCGGGGTGTTTCACCACCGTCTCGGACCCGTTGAGTGCGGCGCGAAACAGGAGCAGCGAGAACTTCTCGATGGTGTCTCTGTCCCCGCCGATGACCGTCGTTTGCCGCCGGTTGTCGACGATGTATCCCACCATCACCGTGAAATCGAAGAATTCGTCCACCTCCGGCGGCACCTGTCCGACGGCGATGTCGAACACCGACGTGATGGGGATGACCGTCTTCGACCGGGAGGTGGCGAGTATGAGTCGCCGACTGCTCATCAGGACTCGCCCCTTCACCGGGTCGAACGAAGCGTTCCCCCCCGCGACGAAGTTCGCGACGAAGTCCACGACGATGGATTCGCCGCTTTCGGTCCGTTTCTTCCGACGCTCGGAGCGTTCGCGCTCGGCTTCGGTCGATTCCGGTTCCTCTTTCTTCTGCCGGTAGGCTTCGAGCAGGTCCTCGCCGCCAGCCTCTGTTTGCTCCGTCATACGCTGATCAGCGCTCCTGCGAGCGACGACGTCGCGACTGCGCTCGCACAGCCGATCCAGACGAGAATCACGAAGTGGAGGTACGCGTTGGCTTTGTGCCCGCCGTCGACCATCCGGATCATGAGCGACGACAGCAGGGCGTTAAACAGGATGATGAGCGTCAGGAGGTACTCGATGAACGGGATGTCGTAGACGCCCGCGTAGATGAGTTGGCCGAACTCCAGTTGCGCGAGGTTCAACTGCGTGGAGAAGGTCGCCAGAATCTCGACGACTTCCAGCCCGATGAAGAACGCAAAGGACGCAGAGGCGGTGATGCCGTACAGCACGCCGATGAGCGTGATGGTCGACTGTTCGCGCTGACGACGGAGTTTGAGGACCTCGTTCATGTTGTTGCTGATGAGTTCGCCGAGCTGTTTCGGGGTCCCCCCCATCTGTCGGCCGACGTTGTACATCTCGCTGAACTTCTGAATGAGGTACGAACTCGACTCCGCCGTGAAGAAGAACCACGACCGAGTCGGGCCGATTCGCATCTTCAACCGAGTGAAAAGCCGGTTTATCTCGCGCGTGAGGACGCCGAAGTCCTTGTTCCGCAGCGTCTTCAGCACGTCCGTGGTCGTGCTCTGTTTCGCGCTCTCGGACGCGCCGAGTGCGCGGATGAACCCCGGATACTCCTCGTCGCGTTCCTTGATTCGATTCTCGTGTCGGCGAGCGATGATGCCCGGGACGGCGAGCGGAGTAAGCGGCGTCGCCAAAAGCAACGGAACGGGCGTATCGAGCATGACTCCCTGTATCGTCTTCCCGATTGGCGTCACGCCCGCCGTTCCGACAGCGAGGGCCACGATGAACACGAACGAGAGCGCGACGGCCCCGTAGAGGGTGATGTCTATCTGGCGGTCGGCTTTCGTTCGGAACTCGCTTTGGTGATACCAAAGCGGGTCGTGCGGCGACATCGTCCGGATGACGTAGTAGAACCCGAGTTGGACGAAGACGAAAAGCACGATGACCGCCGCGATGGTCATCGTCGCGTCCGTCCCCGTCAGTATCGGAAGGACGATGGCGTTGATGATGGCGAACGTCATCGACAGAATCATCGACAGATAGAGGTCCTTCATCACTTCGAGGTTGCCGAGTGCGCTCTCGTAGACGGTGATGTACTTTTGGACCATCGCGCTCTGCTCCCCGAGGAGGAAGTCGTCGATGCTCTGACCGGCGTTGAGCGCGTACGCGAGGCGGTCGAGGAAGTCCGCCAGCGGTTTCGAGGGGACCTGTCTGGCCCGACGGCGGCACGCGTCGTCGAGCGACTGGTTCCACGTGTCCACCAACTGCGTGATTCGGCGCATCTCGACCGCGAGTTCGCCGTACTCCTCTTCGCGCCCGAGCACGCGGAACACCTGCACCCGGTCGATGTTGGTCGTAGAGAGCACGGTCATGTGCGTGATGACGAGGTGGAGTTGGTTCTCCAGTCCTCGGCGCTGTTGTTCGACGAGGAGACGCGGGTACAGAAGCGCCGCGAACAGCACGAGCGCACCCAAAAGGAAGATGGGGAGACGGACCAGTACCGGTAGCGGAAGCAGTAGCGTCCCGAGGATGGACGCGAGGAACGTGACGACGGCCGGGAGGAGCACCACGAGTCCGTACTTCGTCGTCTCCATCGGCATCCGCTCGTACGAGTCGAGCACCGAATCGAGGAAGTCTCGGGCCTGTTGGGCCTGCGTCGTCATCCCCCCGTCGCCCGCGGCACCTGCTCCCGACATGATCACACCCTCGCCATGTCGAACGGCAGTCCCTCGACGCCGTCCCGTTGGTAGTCTTCGATGAGTTCGTTCGTCTCGTGGTAGCCGACGATGTTCTCCTGTTGGGCGCGGCGGACGATTTCGGCGCGGAACTCGATGTCCTCGTATATCTGCCGCGTGTCGGAGTAACCGAGCAGGGTCGCGATCTTCTCTTCCATGATGAAGGAGTTGTTCCGGCCCTGGAACACGATCTCGTCTTCGACGGGGTCCCAGTAGAACGCCTCGCGGGTGACGACGCCGCCCATCTCCTTCGAGTACCCCTCGATCTCTTGGACGCTCGTCACCCGTCTGAGGATGTCGTTACCGCGCTTGACGCGGTTTTGGAACAGCGCGATGTCGCAGTTCGACATGAACGTCTCGGGGACGTTGATCGGGTCACCCGTGAACCGCTGGATCATAGAGACGATGTCGGACGCGTGGAACGTGAGCATCACCGGGTGACCGGTCTGGGCCGCCTGGAACGCCATCCGACCCTCCTCGCCACGAACCTCCCCGACGATGATGTAGTCGGGGCGAGAACGCAGAGCGGCGGCCACGAGGTCGAACATGTCAACCTCGGACCCGCCGCCACGACCCTCGCGGGTGAGAAGTTGCTGCCACGTGTCGTGCGGCGGAAGCACCTCGGCGGTGTCCTCTGCGGTGTATATCTTCGAGTCCTGCGGGATGAACGACGTGATGGCGTTCAGCGTCGTCGTCTTCCCGGACGCCGTCTCGCCGACCACGAACACCGTCCGCTCGTTCTCCAACGCTATCCAGAGATACGCACAGAGTTCCGGCGACAGCGTCCCCCACTTCGATATCTGGAACGCCGACAGCGGAACGTCGTCGCCCTGACGGATGGTGAGGCTCGACCCCTTCAGCGACACGTCGTCGGAGTAGATGATGTTGATACGCGACCCGTCCGGAAGCGTCGAGTCGACGATGGGGTGGGCGTCGGAGACGGGGTCTCCGATTCGCTCGCCCATGTTTCTGAGCCAGTTGTCGAACTGGTCGGTCGAGTCGAACTCGACCGTCGTCTCGAGCAGTCCGTAGACGCCGTGGTCGACGTCGACCTGACTCGGCCCGATGACGTGAATGTCCTCGTTGGCCGGGTCGCGCATGATCGGTTCGAGCGGTCCGAGACCGACGATGTCGCGCACCAACCGGTACTGAATCTTCTCGTACGTCTCTTCTGTCACCTGGAGGGGACCGAGGTCGAGTCGCTGAACCAACTCCTGGAGGCGGCCGTCCTGGCTCCCCTCGATGCTGACTATCTCTTCGAGGAGTTCCTGGATCCGCTCTTCGTACTCGACGTCCTCCTCGGGCGCCGGTTTCGAGACGGAGCGTTCGAGGAGTTTGTCCTTCACCTGGTCGAAGATGTCGTGTTCGCCCTCGTCGAGTTCGGGTTCGATGGTGTAGTACTTCGTCGTCTCGCCGAAGTTCCCGTACACCTGCGCGTATATCGGTCCGCCGAGGTGATAGACGACGTTCGGTCGACGCGTCTCGTGGTCGCCGGTCGGTTCGTCGATGAGCATCGGAAACTCGCCGGTGATCTGCTTGAACCGCTTGAGATGTTCGCGCAGATGGGACCACCGCATCGCGTGCTGTTTCAGTTCGTCCGAAATCTGGGACGAGCCGTGGTCCGTCGGCATTATGCGACACTCCTGCTTTCGATGACGATTCCGATTCCGGACCGAACGGAGAACCCGACTCGGTCACCGACCTGTTCGCCCATCCCCGCGAACCGCTTTACGAAGATGTTCCGGCGGACGTCGTTTCCGACTTCGACCATCTCCAGTTCGAGGAACACGTCGGCGATAGAGCGGAACGGACCGATGGCCTCGTCGTCGACGGTGGAGGGGTCGACGGTGAGCACGATGGTCTTGCCCTTCGTCGTCAGATCGCGGAAGAACGAGATGATTTCGAGGGCCGCCTGTCGCTCCTCGTTTTGGCGGACGAGCGCCTCGAACTGCGGGTCGTTCCGCAGGATGGCGTCGAACGTGTCGATGATGATGACATCGGCGTCCCAGACGGTGTCCGCGTCCATCAGTCGTCGGAGCAGTTGCTTTCTCTCTTTCTCCGCGCTCCCGCCGGTCAGCGCTCCCGAGGCGTCTATCTCCGCCTGGAGGAACAGTATCTCCTCGTTCAGGAGGGGCTTGACCACGTCGTAGGTCAGAGAGTGCATCTGGTCGAGGAAGCCGCGGACGCCCAACTCGGTGGAGATGAGCGTCGTAACGACGTCCTCTTGGCAGAATCCGTAGGTAAACCGCTGTGAGAGGACGCTCTTTCCGGCCCCGTAGTCCCCTTCGATGAGGACGATGGCTCCTCTGGGGAGTCCGCCGCCGAGTTCCTTCTCTAAGCGGTCGTGCTGTGCCAGTCCGAGAGGAAAGTGATTCGCGTTCATTGGTTGGTCCTAAATCTGAGTATCTCTTCGTCGCCGCTTATGACCACCTTCGCGCGGTGGTCCCCGCCGTCGAGCGAGACGTTCGATATCTCGACTTCGACGACTCCGTGCGGCTGCCAGTCGGCGTTCCCGTCGACGACGGTGACGCTCACGTTCGTCTGGTACTCCGAGTCGACGATGACGTCGAACGTCCCGCCCGTCGCCGGGAGCGTCCTGAGCCCGGTGTTTTTCACTAACAGCGTCAACGTGTTGCTGCCGTTGTCGTAGACGCCAGCCTCGCCGTCGCTTATGATCTCGATGTCGGTTTCGATGTTGTCTGCCACGTCGCCGCCGCGTTCGTCGAGCGCGTTGCTGATTCCGCTGACCGTGTCGATGAGGACGCCCGCGACGCCCGCCGCGATGACGAGACTGGCGATAAAGAGGATGAGGCTGGGTGCGGAGACGTCCGCCATCTCAGTTCACCACCGTCACGGGTTCGCTGTCGGAGACGCCCGTCTCGGTGACGAGTTTCACGCGGGAGGCGTTCGTCGACAACTCGATTCTGAGCGTCTCGCCCGGTATCCAGAGGTCCGTCGTCTCGTCGTTCTCGACGAAGGAGTTGCTCTGAGGGACGCTCTTGTAGCCGTTGTCGAGAAGCAGGGTCGTGTCCCGAACCGAGAGCGTCGTCGTGCCGGTGTTGTTCGCGCGAATCACGAGTCCTCCCGTGTCGCTCGTGTCGTACGTCGCGTTAGCGATGGCTATCTCCGTGTTCCGCCTGTCGAGGAGACGCTCGTGGTTCTCGCCTTCGGCGTCCGTGAGGCGCTCTGCGCTTCCCGCCGCCGCGGTGTAGAGCGTGCCCGTGCAGACGAGCACGCCGAGGAAGATGATGGCAGTCGAGCCACTAACGCCGAAGCCCACGGCGACCCCCTCTTCTTCCGTGCGCCGAGAGCTCGTCCAGCAGACGGGACTCCGCGACGTCGCCCGCGAGCCTGCTGATGTACGTGAGGCTCTCTTTGTGGTGTTCGACCCGCAGGTCGCGCGGTTCCTCCGTCGCAGTCGCCGACGCGGCGTTGCGGACGTGTGCGTTCATCTTCCGCTCGACGTGCCTCGATATCCACTCTTGCTCTCGGTACTGCCGGAGTGCGCGCGCGGCGCCGATTGCACCGCCGACGGAGACGAGAAACCGGGTCCACTCGAGCGCCACCGACTCCGCGATGTAACTCGCGGGCAGCGTGGTGAGATACTCCGGTCCGTCGCTCGCGTCTGCGTCCGGGCCGCGTCCGGTCTGCGGTTCGGACTGCGGGCGGGGCTGGGACTGCGACCGGTCGGGGTCGCTCTGCTCTGGGGTCTCCGTCGCGGCGTCGTGGTCGAACTCGAACGCGTCCGACTGGTCGTCCGCCCCGGTGTCGGGGTCGGAGTCCGACTCCGCGTCGTCCTCGAAGAACGTCTCGGACCCCTCGTCCGTCTCCGTCTCCTCGTTCGAGGGCGCGTCTCCGACCAACTCCTCCGTCGTCGGAACGTCGCCGTCGTCGGTGGCGACGTCCGCCTCGTCGAGGGGCGAGTCGTCGACGGCGTCGGACTCTTCGGCCTCCGCGTCCTCGTCGTCTCCGTCCTCGTCGTCTCCGTCGAGTTCGTCGTCCCACCCGTCTTTCTCCTCGTACTCGGATTTCAGGTCGTCGAAGCTCGACCCGCCGGACCCGCCGCCCGAAGACTCCTCTTTTGACTCGTCGTCGAGCGCGTCGGCGGGGCTCTCGCGTTCCTCCCCGCTGAGTTCGTCCTCCGCGGCCAACTCGGCCTCCGCTTCGCCCGCCTCGGCATCGAGTTCGCCGAAGTCTTCGTCGAAGAAGCTCTCGGCCTCCGCGTTTGCGACGTCCGGGTCGAGATTCTCGTCTTCCTCTTCTTCGCCCTCGAAGATGCCGAACGAACCGCCGCCCTCGAGTCCGCCCATCTCCCGTGCGTCGTCGACGAACGGGTTGATACCGCGAGTGACCATCTCGTAGATGTCGAGCAGCTTTCTGATGGTGTCGTCGAGTTCTTCGACGGTCTCACCGATCTGTTTGTTTTCCTCTCGGACGGTGTTCATCCCCGACGAGACGGCGCTGAGCTCGTTTTCGAGGTCGGAGATTCGGTCTTCGAGTTCGGCGACCACGCTCTCGTCGACGGAGCCACCGCCGCCCCCGCCGCCGAAGTCGTCGCCGTCTCCGAAGTCGTCGCCGTCGCCGAAGTCGCCGCCGTCTCCGAAGTCGTCACCGTCGCCGAAATCGTCGAAGTCGTCGGAGAGGTCGTCTAAGTCCTCGTCGAATCCGAGTCCGTCGGTCGCGACGGTGTTCGTGGTACCGTCCGGGGACTCCTCTTCGTCGTATCCGTCCATCCAGTCCATCATCCCCATCGGCCTCGCCTCCGTCTGCGGTGGCGGCCGATGGGAACCGGGCGACGGCCGGTCGAACCGCGGTGGGTCCTCCTCGACGGCGTCGCCGAGACTCGCTCGGTGGGTAACCGGACCGCGAAACGTTCCGGTGACGCCACCGAACCACCGCGGCGGTGACGCGCCGACTCCCGACCGGACCGGGCCTCCGGACTCGGGGGTGCAGGTAGCATTAGTCCTACTGTACTTACAGCAATACAAGAATGTTCGCTCCAAATTATCGACGCTGATATCGCGGTTTCGAGAGACCGGGTGGCCGAACGGCGCCGTCGAATCGGCCGACGGACGGGTGTAAGAAGAATTAACCGGGTGGGGAACCGACCCTCGTACCGATAACCTTCCACGGAAGTCACCCAATCATGCCAGAGTTCGTCAAGACAGGGGTCGAAGGACTCGACTCCATCCTCAACGGCGGCATCGTCAAGAACGCCGCGGTACTCATCAGCGGGAACCCGGGTACTGGTAAGAGTATCCTCGGACTGCAGTACCTCTACAACGGCGTCGACAAGTACGACCAGGGCGGAATATATCTCACCTTCGAGGAGTCCGAAGAAGACATCAAGCAGGCGGCGGAGTCTATCGGCTTCGAGGAGTGGGGCGAGTACGTCGAGAGCGGCCGAATCAAGGTGTACGACAAGCGGACACTCTTGCGCGACGGAGACTTCTCGGCGACACTCGACCGGATCATCGGCGACTTACAGGACACGGACTACGACAGACTCGTCCTCGACTCGCTGACGATGTTCCAACTGTTCTTCGAAGACGAGAAAGAACAGCGACAGTATCTCCTGAAGTTCATCGATATACTGAAAGACAGCGGTCTCACCTCGCTTCTGACGACAGAGCAGTCGGCCATCTTCCCCGAGACGGAGATCGGACTGGAGAACTTCCTGACGGACGGAAACATCTACCTCATCCAGAGTCCGGCGGGCGCGACGAGCAACCGGTACGTCTGGGTCGCGAAGATGCGCAAACAGTCGATCAAAAACTCCATGTTCCCGCTCGAAATCAACCAAGGCGGCATCCAGATCTACGAACAGGCCGCCGGGTTCTCGATGGTCGGCGAGTCCCCGCCGTGGTTCGGCGAGGAAGACGGACTCGAGTAGGAACGGTCGCGTTCTGTTTTTCGCGTCGGTCCCATAACGGTGCCCGATACAACCGAGGCCATCGGGCGGGTCGGGTCGTCTCTCGCCGCCACCGCGAGAGCGTCCGCTCTGCGGTCGAGTTCGCGAAAATGAAAGAGCCGATAGTCGTCAGCGATACCGAAGGGTGGTCCGAACTTAGAGTTCGACCGGTTCGCCCTGTTGCTTGCCCGCGAGCTGCTGGGGCATCGTCAGGATGACCTGCGTCGTCCCGCCCGTTCGGCTGGTGATTTCGAGACGGACCTGCTCGCCCGTGTTGAGACCGCCAGTGAGGGAGCTTGCGTCACCTTCGATAGCGGACGTGTTGATCGTGACTTCGTAGCGGTCGTTCGCGCTGTTGAGGACGCCGAACGACGAGTCGTCGTCGGTCACCTCGCTGAGTGCGAACTGCGACTCGTCACCTTGGACGCCCGAGCCGTAGTCCGTACCAGCGTCGGAGTCGTTCGTCAGCGTGGTGACGTTTCCGCTGCTCAGGTATTTGATCGACGTCTGGTCCATGTCGACGCTGCTGGATCCGGCCGCGAGGCGGACGGTCATGGTGACGTTGTCGATGTCGGATTGTCCACCGACCATTCCGTGCGTGTTCAGAACCTCGACGCGGTTCGTGACCTTGTTGACGCTCTCTTCGCCTGCGTCCTCGGCAGTCGCCTGGAGGAATCCGGCCGTGTTCACGAGGACGCCCGCCGCGATCGCCGCGACGAGGACCATCGCGATGAACACGATGAGCGTACCGATACCGACCTGACCGCGGTCTTCTTCGTTGAATATGTTTTTCATGTCGTTTACTCCTTAGAGGGGGACCGGATCGTTGTCGTTCTGACCGGCCAGCTGCTGGGGCATCGTCAGGATGACCTGCGTGGAGCCACCGGAGCGGCTCGTGATTTCGAGCTTGACGGAGTCGCCCGTCAAGACGCCGTCATTGTCCTCGATGAGGGACGTGTTGATGATCATCTCGTACCGGTCGGCTTGGCTGTTCAAGACGGGGTACGACGCGTCGTCGTCGTCGTCGAGGGCGTACGCGGTGAACTCGTTGTCGGAGAGGTTACCGCCGCTGCCGAGCCTCGAAACGTTGTCGTTGGTGATCGTCTTCCCGTCGACCGTCGTGTTGTTGAACACGAGGTTCTCGGCCTTCGAACTGCTCACGTACTTTATCGTCGTGTCCTCGAGTGAGACACTCCCGGACCCGGCGGCCAGACGGACAGTCAGATTGAGACTGTCGACAGCCAGATCACCGCTACTCGTCTCGTTCACGATCCCGTGTTGGCTCACGACGTCGACGCGGTTAGTTACCTTATTCACACTTTCCTGTCCAGCGTCCTGCGCAGTCGCCTGGAGGAAGCCGGCCGTGTTCACGAGGACGCCCGCCGCGATCGCCGCGACGAGGACCATCGCGATGAACACGATGAGAGTACCGATACCGACCTGACCGCGGTCGGTGTTGTTTTCTTCGAACATTGGTTAGTTATCTCCAAATCGGTCCCCCACCCCCTCGCCGGAGGCGAAGACCTTCGTCCTTGACAATCACGGTTTCCTACATAACGGTACTGCCCCGTTTTTCGAAGCTGATAATGGGCCTCCGGTACGGCCGGTTCGTCCGTAGACGCTACGCGCGTGCGGCGCGAATCAAATACCCTGAGAACGACTGCCACAGCGTGGCATGCGGGCGAAGAGTCTCGGCAGGCGCAAAGCGGAGTCGAGTCCTCGGAGAGAATCAGTCGTGTGCGATCTGTCGCCAGACGTCGTCCAGTTTGTTCTTCACTTCGGGGCGTTCGGTCACGGCGACGTTGTAGTCGTTCTCGTCGAACTGGATCACCACTTTATCCACCTCGCGGCGGTAGACGTTCGTCCGACGGTGTTCGTCCGACAGGACCCTGTCGTGAAGTTCGAGAAGACCCGCCGCGGTGAGTTCTTCGATGCGACGATAACACGTCGCGATGGGGATGTCGAGCATCTCGCTGAACTCCTGCGCCGAGTGCGGTTCGTCCGCGGCGCGTAAGATATCCGGGTTGTATTCGTTGCCCAACGCTGCAAGGGTCCTGTCAGACTCCATCGATGAGGGTACGTCTGTCTTGAGTCCATGTGAATGTGTTGGTTACCGATATGACACGGAGACGACCCGTCACCGAAGATATCTACCGCGTTGGAGACCACACTCGGACGCCGTCGCCGAGTCAGTCGTCGGTGGTATTAATATTCCCCCGCTGGGAGGATGTCTCATGGCTCCCGGAAGTCCGCCCGAGGACAGAAGCCGCCGCCGACGGGGGGAGGAGGGCATCGTCGGTCCGAACGAACTCGACTACTCGGACGACGAACGCGTCGCCCAGATTCGGGACGGACGGTACGTCGTCGCCACGGACGAGGACGGAAAGCCGCAGGTCGACGGAGATAGCCCGCCCGACAGAGAGGCAGAAGAGGAACGCTCGCTCGAAGAGCGCGGGAACTTCGCGAAACAGCAGATGGCACGGTATCTCTCGGACAAGGGCGCAAAACACGGCATCGCCGTCACCGCCTCGTTCGACGGACGCGTCGCCCAACGCGACCGGTTTTCGGACGACATCGCGACGTCGTTCGGCGACGTGGTTCAGTGGTACGCAGACCAAGTCGACGCGGACGCACCCCCCGAGGAGGTGTTGGGAATCCTGCTTTTGGCGTCCGACACCGACGTCGCGTTTCCGACGAAGGTTCTCGGCCCGGTTTTGCGCGCTCACGGTCTCACGACGGACGACTCCATCGGCGACTTGGTCGAGGCGCTGAGCGGAGACGGACTTCGTATTCCGCCCGAGGGACGCTGAGACTTCGGTCGACAGCAGTATCCGAGTCGGCGACCACAGCCCGGGCCGTATCAGCGATGATAATAGGGAGGAAGGGTTTATAGACCGTTTCTCGGAACAGTCTCTGCATGGCAAGCACCGTACTGGTCGTGGACGACTCGGCGTTCATGCGGAATCTGCTGAAGCAGTTGCTCGACGGAGAGCACGAGGTAGTTGGTGAGGCCGAAAACGGCGTCGAAGCCGTCGAACTCTACCGAGAACTCGGGCCCGACGTCGTGACGATGGACGTCGTGATGCCCATCAGAAACGGAATCGAAGCGACGACCGAAATCAAATCGATGGACGACTCGGCGTCGGTCATCATGTGCACGTCGGTCGGGCAAGAAGAGAAGATGCGCGAGGCGGTCGAAGCGGGCGCGGACGGGTACATCACGAAACCGTTCCAAAAGCCCAACGTCCTCCAAGCCATCGACGACGTGGTGAGCGTCGAGGCATGAATCTCGACGTCCAGTCGTTGCGGACGTTCAGCCGACTCGCTCACTCGGGTGCAGAGCGGGCGGCGGGGTCTCTCACGCAACTGACCGGCGTCGAGACGACAGTCGACGTCACCAAAGTCGAAGTCAGCACGCGCGGGGACGTGGAGCGAGAGTTCGTCGAACAGGACCTCGTGAGCGTCCACATCGGGTTCAACGGCGGCATCGACGGACGGACCGTCCTCGCGTTCGACCGCGACAAGGCCGTCGAACTCGTCGACGTTCTCGTTCCGGGCGCGGCGGACCAACCCGGCGGCGAGATGGCGACGAGCGGACTGAAAGAACTCGGCAACATCATGCTCGGCGGCTTCATCGACGGCTGGGCGGACTTCCTCGACACGTCGATAGAGATCACCACCCCGACGTTCGTCGACGTGGAGCACCGGGGCGCGCTCGACGACATCACCGGCGACTCGGGGTTCGAGATGGACACCGGCGAGGACCACGTGCTCGCCTTCCGGAACCAGTTGAAGACGACCGACGAGGAGGTCAACTTCTACATCTACATGCTTCCGACCCACGATTCCATCGAGACGATATCCACGGTCGCGGGCTCCGACGGGGAGACGGTTCCCGTCGAGTCGTTCACCTCCTTTTCGGAGATGATAACCGACGGCGCAGAGCAGGCGTCCGAGGACCTGACGGCGATGACCGGAACCGAGACGGAGGTCGAAGTCAGTCGCCTCAGTTTCGTCCCCATCGAAGCCGTCCCGATGGAACTCACCGAAGCCACGCGTCTCGGCGTCGTCTTGGAGTTCGAAGGGCTCCCCTCGGGCTACATCGCGATTCTGTTCGACGAAGCGTCGGCGGACAACCTCGCCGATGTACTCATGCCGGGGATGGAGGCGGACGCGGCGATGCGACAGAGCGCGATTCAAGAGATAGGCAACATCACCACGTCGGGGTTCATCGACGGGTGGGCGAACGCGCTCGAGACGACCATCGAGATATCGCCGCCGACGTACGTCGAAGACCTCGGGTCGGCGATAATCGATCCGCTCGCGACCGAGTTGGCGCAGTCGCAGGAACACGCGTTCCTCATCGACTCGACCATCGTCACCGACGACGACGAGTTCACCTGCGACATCTACGCGCTCCCGAACGAAGCGGAACTCCGCGAGGCGCTCAATCGCCTCGCGGCCGAAGCGTAATGCGCGACAGGGGCGGACCACCGGCTCACCGTCGGGAAATCGAGCCGTGACGTTCGACAGACCACCATGAAAGTCTACACGAGCGAGCGGGAACCCACGCACCAACCGCAGGAGCGAATCAAAGTCGGCATCGCGGACTTCGCCGTCGGAGCCGACGAGACGACGCTCGTGACGAGTGGACTCGGCTCCTGCGTCGGCATCGCGGTGTTCGACTCCGAGCGGTCCGTCGGCGGACTCGCACACGCGATGTTACCGTACGCGGACGGCGACGACGACGAGGCGAAGTACGTCGACACCGTCGTCCCGGAACTCGTCGAAGAGATGAAACGGGCGGGTGCCGACTCGGACAACCTCCGAGCGAAACTCGCGGGCGGCGCGACGATGTTCGAGTTCACCTCCGCCGACGGGAGTATCGGCGACAGGAACGTCCTCGCGGTGCGCGAAGTGCTCGACACGCTCGACATACCGCTCGTCGCAGAGGACGTCGGCGGTGACCACGGACGCTCGCTTCGGTTCTCCGTCCGTACGTTCGAGCTCCGAATCCGAAGCGCGAACGCCGGCGAAAGCGTCCTCTGAGAACGCGAAATCGGCCGCCGCCGCCGCGAATTATCGAATCTGATATCCCCGTCAGCGGATTTATACCCCGACTAACGAGACACCTCTCTCATGAACAATCTGCGTGTGGCAGTCGGCGGCGTCGGCCGCCGACTCGGAGAGGTCGCCGACCGAGTCGGGTCTCTCGCGCCCGAACGGGTCCGGCAGAGCTACGCTCGGAAGTTGGCTGCGATATTTCTCGTCGTCGTCGTCTTGTTCGCCGGCTTTGCGGCTATCGAGTACCAAGCCGTCGCCCAGGAAGTCCAAACGAACGAGCAAGAAGAACTCGAACAGACCGCCGAACTGCAGGCGACGCAACTCGGAGAGTGGATGGGACAGAGACGCGAGACGACCCGGATGCTCTCTGCGTACGGCATCTACGACCAACACGAGTCGCTCGTCAGCGAACGGCTGAGCCGCGAAATCGGGAAGCTTCCGCTCGGCTATCGGGGCATCCACTACGTGGACACGAACTCCGGGGTGGTCGTCGCCAGCTCCGCCGAGTCGGCCGTCGGAACGAAGCCGTGGGAGGGCTCGGACCTCGTCTCCGCTACGGGGTCGTCGTTCGCAGACAACGTCGTTCGGTCGGCGCCGTACACCGCTCGGTCGGGCGACCGCGTCATCGCGTTCGCCTCCCGCATCCAGACGCAACCAGCCCGCGCCGTCGTAGTCACCGCCGACGTATCGGCGTTAGAGAACAGACTCGACACCTCCGTCGAAGGCTCGTTCGTCCGCGTCGTCTCGACGGACGGCGACCTGATGTTCGACGGAAGCGGTTCGGACTCGGCCGCCGCCGTCTCCGAGGGCGAACTCTTCGACCGCGCCGAGAGCGGACAGAGCGGCGTGGTCGAACGGTCCGGAGACGAGTCGATGGGCGAGAAACACCTCTTGGCGTACGCGCCGTCGGGCGAGGGGTCGGTCGTCCTCGTGTACGCGCCGACGCGGGCGGCGTACGGCCTCCAACACACCGTCGGCACGCACGTCTTTCTCATCGTGGGACTCGCCGTCGTCTCTCTGGCCGGCGTCGGGGCCGTCCTCCGTCGGAATACGGCGCTACCGCTGAAGCGACTCGACTCGACGGTCGACCGACTGCGCGCGGGAGAACTCGACGCGGACGTGGCGTCGGACCGCGAAGACGAGTTCGGCGACGTGTTCGCGGGGGTCGCACAGATGCGCGACGACCTGCGGGACCAACGGGCGGACGCGGAATCGTACCGCGCGGTGATGGAGCGTACCGCCGACGGCGACCTGACCGCGCGGATGGACGAAGAGAGTCGCTCCCGGGAGATGGCGACCATCGCGGAGGCGTTCAACGGCATGATGGACGAACTGTCCGAGACGGTGCGCAGGGTCTCGCAGTTCGGCGAAGACGTCGCGAAACTCGGGCAGGAAGTCGCGACGAGCACGGACGAGGTCAGCGAGCGCAGTCGCGAGGTGAGCGAGTCCATAGAGCAGATATCCGCGGGGGCCGCAGAGCAGTCCTCGGGCATCGAACAGGTATCCGAAGAGATGGACGACCTCTCGGCGTCCATCCAGCAGATAGCCTCCGCCGCGGACGAACTGGCGACGCTCTCCGAAGAGACGGCCGAACGCGCACACGGCGGGGCCGACGCCGCCGCGGACGCCCTCGACGGGATGGACGACATCCGGACGGAGACCGAACGGACGGTCGAAGAGATAGAGGAACTCGACGGCCGCCTCGGCGAGATAGAGGCCATCGTCGAGGTCATCTCCGACATCGCAGAGCAGACGAACATCCTCGCGTTGAACGCCGAGATAGAGGCGGCGCGGGCGGGCGAGGCGGGCGAGGGGTTCGCCGTCGTCTCTCACGAGGTGAAATCCCTCGCAGAGGAGACACAGGAGTCGGCCGCGGAGATATCCACCCTCGTCGAGGATATCGAAGACCAGCGACGGCGCGTCGTCGACCGCGTCGAACGGATGCGCGAGGGCGTCCAGACGGGGGCCGAAGACGTCGAAGGCGCGTTAGATTCGCTCGACGACATCGTCGTTCGGGTCGAAGAGACCAACGACAGCGTACTGGAGATAACCGACGCGACGGGCGGACAGGCCTCCTCGTCCCAAGAGGTGCTGTCGATGGCCGACGACATCGCGAGTATCGCAGCGGAGATGACCGCCGAGGCCGGTGCCGTCTCCGAGGCAGCGGAGGCCCAGACGGAGACGGTGGACGACGTCAACGAGCGGATGCAGTCGCTCTCTGCGGACACCGACCGCCTCGTGACGATGCTCGACCGCTTCGAGGTGGAAGACGAGAAGACGGGAGAGCGGGACGCGACGACCGATTCGGACGCCGACAGAGCGAACGCGGAGGCGGAACCCGAACCGGCGTCCGACGGCCCCGCACCCGACGACATCGACTCCGAGGGCGGCCGAGAGACGCCGCGCCCGACGGCGGACGGCGGCCGTCCGACCGGCGACGACTGACTGGCCTCCGACTCGGTCCGCAGACTCGTTATCTTTTCTGATATTCACGGGGGCAGGTTTATCCCGGTCCCGCGGGTTGGAACTCACAACACGACGGCGTCTCCCGACTCGACGGGCGGCGCCCGGGCCGCGACGCGTTCGACCGCCGAACCGTCGTGAGCGAGGTGAGGCCGATGAAGATAGATCCCGAAAACTACGACCTCCGAGAACTCCGCCGTATCGCCGACGAACGACGGGCAGACCGACGCGGACGACCGTCCGAGTCCGACGAGACGTCCGAAGAGGCCGAACGCGAGAGCGGCGGGCGTCGCCCGCGCCGCGAAGGCCCGCCGAACCGAAGCGGTCGGAACGACGCCCGCCGGACCCGCGACGGCCGGGACCGACACCGGCAGGGCAACGGCCGTCGAGACGGCCCCGGGGGGGACGACGACCGACGCCGGAACCGCGACGAGGCCCGTCGCCGAGACGGACGGTCCGAGAGACTCAGTCGTCCCCGCGAGGGGTACTCCGACCACGGCGAGGCCCAAGACGAAGTCGTGAGAGCGGACCGACTCGCGAGCGAACTCGGACTCGGCCGCCCGTTCGGCGACGGTGCGCGCGGCGGACGCGATGGACGCGTCCGGTCCGAGAACGGCCGAAGTCGGAGCAAGAACGGCCGAGACCGGTCCGAAAACCGCCGAGAGGCTGACGCCCGCGACGGACGGCGACACGACGACTCCGGGTACGACGACTACGACGAACTCGGCTACTCGGCGTACGACGAGGGCCGGGGGGGCGACGGGAGGTCCGGACGCGACGCCGGGTACGACCGGCGGAGCGACGACCACCCGGAGGACGTGGGGCGATTCCGGTTCGACAAGGAGGTCCACGAACGCCCCCGCGGCCGGGCGGGAGAGACTCTCCGACAGAACCAACTCGAACAGCTACTGGTTCACGAAACCGCCGCCGCGGGCGACTCGCTCGAAAAACCCTATCTCCGGACCCTGCCGAACGAGTACGCCGCCGAACGCGTCGTCTTCGATTGGCTGGAGTTCCTCGTGCTGAAAGGCGGGTTCAAGCGGACGATGGACGCACTCCGCTACTACCTCACCGTCGATTGGATCACAGAGGACGTCGAGACGGAACTGCACGACTACCTCATCGGATTCTCCGGCAACGTCGCCGACACGACGGAGTTCGACGTCGACGACCACCACCTCAGTCTCCTCTACGTCGCTCGCCTCACCTCGATGACGTAAACGGTCGCAGAACTTCGTTCTCGGCGGCCCCTCACCTCGAAAACGCGCAATAGAGCCGCTTCAGACGGTGTTATAGATGCGGACTCTCTGACGGATTTATGTAAAATCTATTACCAACAGGATTTTCTACTAGTTACGTATCGGTCCGAGTATGGCGGAGGATGGACGCAGCGAAGACGAATCGACGAACGACGAACGCACCGCGGGACCGACCGCAGTCGGAGTGAAACTGGGGAGTACGCGCACCGTACTGCAGTTCCGCGACGGGGAGGGGGAGGTAGAGACGGTCCGAACGCTGACTTGCCTCGCGACGTACGACGACCCGTTGACCGGCGAGGAACGGGTCCTCTTCGGCGAACAGGCCGCACAGGAGTACCCCGACAGAGTGGAGTACATGCTCCGGTCGGGACTCCCCGAGGGCGGCGAGGGGACGGAACTGGCCAAGAAGTTCTTCGCGGAACTCGTCTCGGCGCACGGACTCGACGACGACAGCGCCATCGTATACGCGATTCCGACGATAGACAACGAACCCGGGTTGGCGAGTCTCAACGAGGTGATAGAGGACAGCCCCGTCGGCGGCGCACTCGTCCGCAGTTTCCCCGAGTCGCTCACCGGGTCGATTCCGGCGCTGGGCGACGAACTCGAAGCGATAGAGAGCGTCTTCGCCGCGGTCAACATGGGGTCGACCAACCTCGAAGCCTCGGCGTACCGCCACGGCGAGCAACTGTCGCCGTTCGTCTCGGGGGCCGTCACCGGCAACGAGGTGGACCGCCGCATCGCAAACGCAGTCGAGGAGGAGACGCAGGGGCGCGTCAACATCGACCTGACGACGGCCCGAGAGTACAAGGAGACGCACGCCGACTTCGACGGCTTCGAACCGTTCACGGACGTCATCCAGCAACCCGGCGGCGGGTCCCACGAGTTCACCATCGAACGGTCGGTGATGGAACCACTCGACGACTACCTCGACGACGCCGTCGACGAGGTGGCGAACAACTTCCTCTCGCAACTGGCGAACGACCACATGAAACCGTACCAACTCGCCTTGAGCAAGCCCATCGTCCTGACGGGCGGGATGGCCTGTATCCCGGGCATCGTAGCGGAGTTCGAAGAGCGACTGAGCGAAGAACTCAACCGCGACGTGGAGTGCGTCGCCGCCGACCAGCCCGACATCGCGCCCGCCGAGGGCGCGCGGCGAATCGCCGAACGGCTGACCGAGTAATCAGGCCCGTTCGTCTCTGAACGCGCGGACCGCCTCGCGGTCCGGAAGCGTCGTCATCGCGCCGGCCCCGGTGGTCGTCACCGCGGCGACGGCGTTCGCAAAGGCGAGTACCTCAGAGAGCGGTTCGTTCCCGACGAGTGCGGCGATGACGCCCGCGGTGAAGGCGTCGCCCGCACCCGTCGTATCGACGGGTGTCACCTCGTACCCGTCGTGGGCGACGACCGAGAGGTCTGCCGTCCACGGCGACCCGTCGGAGGTGACCGCCACCGACCCCTCGCCGCCGAGTGTGAGAAGCGCCGTGTGCGGCCCCTCGTCGAGAATCGCGTGCGCGAGTTCGGAGGGGTCACCGCGCACGTCGAAGGCGGCCATGTCTTCGGGCGTCGCCTTCACCACGTCGGCGAGTCCGAACGCCTCGCGCATCGACCCGACGTAGTCGAACGCCTCCCACAGTTCCGGTCGCGCGTTCGGGTCGAACGACACCGTCGCGCCCGCCTCGCGCGCGCGGCGCATCAGGTCGAACGTCGCCTCGCGCGACGGTTCGTCCGCGAGTGCGACGCCGCCGACGTGGACCCACTCTACTCCCTCGAGTGCGGAGTCGGGGAGGCCGCCGGGTTCCATCCGCGTGTCCGCGGTTTCGTCGCGGTAGAAGGAGAACCCCCGTTCGGCTTTTTCGCCGTGGGCGACGAAGGCCAGAGACGTCTTGGCCACCGGGTCTCTCTCCACGTACTCCGTCGGCACCCCTCGCTTTCGAAGGGTGTCTTCGAGGAAGTCGCCGAACGGGTCGTCGCCGACTCGGGTCCAAAAGCGCGGCGTCTCGTCGAGATGCGCGAGGGCGACGGCGACGTTGGCGGGCGCGCCGCCCGCGCGGCGAGAGAACGATTCGACGCCCGAGAGCGGTCCCTCTCGGTCCGGGAGGAAGTCGATGAGCGTCTCGCCCGCGACGACGACGCGCGGGGACCCGCCGTCCGGTTCGGTCCGGGGTTCGTCGGTCATGAAACTCCGTACGGATACGGAGTAGTTGAAACCACGTGACCCCCCGAGTCGGGAGGTCACCGGACGGCCGGGTCACAGTAACTCGTCGAGTCGGTCCTTGCTCGTCCGCAGGTAGCGGTAGTCGTCGGTGAACACTTCGAGCGAGAGCGTCCCCGCCCACTCGTCGCCGAGAGCGTCGAACATCGTCTCGAAACCGATCGTCCCCGCGCCGAACGGGAGGTGTTCGTCGCTCGCGACGCGCGTGTCGTTGAGGTGGACGTGCGAGATGCGGTGACCGTAGTCGCGACAGAGCGCCGCGATACCCCCGTCGTCGCGTCCGTCCATGCGCGCGTGGCCCGTATCGAGCGTCATCGACGCCTCCGTCTCATCGAACAGCGTCGGGAAGTCGTTCGTGTCGAACGCGCCGCGGGGGATGTTCTCGACGCAGAGTTCGACGCCTCGCTCTCGGGCGCGGTCGTCGAGTTCGCGGACCGACTCCAACAGATGCCCGTGAAGCGTCGCCTCGTCCCACGCGGGCCCCCACGCGTCCGTACTCGCGTGGAGGACGGCCTTCTCCGCGCCGAACTCCGCCGCGGCGTCGAGGGCGGCGGCCATCTCCCTGCGCGCACCCTCTCGGACGTGTTCGTGCGGGCTACCGATGTCGATGCCGCCGAACGGGAGATGGACGAGAAGCGAGAGACCGGCGTCGTCGGCCGCCGCCCGCAGGTCCGAGGCCCGTCCGCGGAGTCGGTCTCTGTGGCTCTCTCCGTCCATCATCAGTTCCACGAAGTCGAAGCCCGCCTCGCCCCCGAACGAGACGGCTTCCCGACGGTCCATTCCGAGTTGCGTGACGAACCCCGTTCGCGCGTCTCCGACCATGGGGAGCGTTCGTCCGCGGGCGTGAAAGGCGTGGTTGTGACGCGGGCGACGCGCCCGCCGTCCGGAACCCCCTGCGTTCAAGCCGCCGGAGCGCATTTGCCGTGCTATGATGTCGCACGACGGGCGAGACCAGTTGGTCGCTTTCGACGAGGACGTCGTTTCACGGACCGTCGACCAGACGAGCGTCGATGCGGAGCGCCTCAGAGACGTCGCACAGAGTCACCAACAGATGGTTCGAGAACTCCCCGGCGTCGATGACATCGTCTACGAGTGGCGGCGAGCGCTCCCGAAGAACCCGCTCCTCGAACGCCGAACCGAGGCCTACTATCTCGCCGTCGACGCGACCATCTGGGGCGAGTACGGCGACGCGCTCTCGCTGTCGGAGACGGACTTCGACGCTCTCAGAGCGCTCCACGAGAACCAACTGGCGGCGACGCTCGGCCCCGACTCGGTTCCCGACGACGGTCGGCTTCCGCTCGTTTTGGTGCGCCCCTGACTCAGTCGTCGTCCTCGGCCGCGACAGCGTCTTCGGGCGCGGGTCGCCCGTTCGCCGACCCGCGTTCCGTGGTGGCGCTCTCGGTTCGCACGGAACCGGCGGCGTTCGTCAGGTCCGGTTCGCTCTGCGGCGGGTCCGCGGCGACGAACCGCATCACTGCGGCGGTTCCGCGGGGGTCGTGGTTCTCGAACGAGATGTCCGCGTCCGCCCCCGAGAGAACCCACTTGACCAGCCACAGTCCGAGTCCGCTGACGTGCCGAAGTTGCGTCTCCCGACCGGATTCTAAGGCGTCGAGTTCTGACTCCGGGATGCCCGGGCCGTTGTCCACGACGCGAACCTCGACGACGTCCGCCCGCGGCCGAGAGACGGCGACGCCGACGCGGGGAAGCGCCCGGTCGTTGTGTTCGACGGCGTTCTCGACGACGTTCGAGAGGGCCATCGTCACGTCCGTCGTCGCCATCACCCACGCCTCCTCGGGGAGGTAGCGGTCGACGACGACGCCGGGGTGGTTCTCGGCGAGAGCGTCCAACTCGGCTTCGATGGGGTCTATCAGTTCGACGGGGGTTCGCTCCTGCGTCGTGACGTCTATCGTCTGGTCTATCTGGCGGGCGCGTTCGCCGAGTTCGACGAGCGACTCTCCCTTTCGGCGAATCGTCCGGGCGTGGCGGCGAGACGACTCCTCGCCGGACTCGTCTAAGAGCAGGTCGGCGTGCCCGAGGATGACGTTCATGTCGTTGCGCAGGTCGTGTCTGAGCACGCGATTGAGGACGCGGAGACGCTGTTGGTAGTTCGTGCGGTCTGTGACGTCGCGCGCGTTGACGACGATACCGCCGACGGCCGGGTCTTCGATCAGATTCATGCAGACGATGTCGAGAGTCCGCCACGTGCCGTCCGCGTGGCGCGTCCGCAACTGCGTCCGTATCACTTCCTCCGTGTCGATGACCTCCTCTAAGACCCGTCGCGCCTCGGTCTCGTCGTCGGGATGGAGTCTGTCGAAGGCGTTTCCGCGGCGTAGTTCGTCGGCCTCGACGCCGATGACGTGCGACGCGGACGGGCTGACGTACTCGAGCGTCCCGTCGCAGTCGACGATAGCGATGAGGTCGCGGGAGTTCTCGATGAGCGCGCGGAACTGCTCTTCGGTCTGTCGGTAGTCGGTCACGTCGCGAAAGAGAAGCGTCCGCCCGCGTTCGTGACCGTTGTCGCCGCCGAGTCTGGTCGCCGTCGCCTCGTAGTGCCGTCTGCCGTCGGTCGTGTCGACGGTCAGTTCGAGCACGTTCCGTTCGTCGGCGAGAAGCGCCTGCATCCCGAGCGGGTTGTAACAGACGTCCGCGACGAACGACCCGATGGCCTCGCTCCGTTCGACGCTCAGCACCGCTCCGGCCGCGGGGTTCGCCTCGACGACGCGGTTCCTGTCGTCGAGGACGACGATACCGTCTCGCATCCGCGAGAAGACGGCGTTCCGGGCGACGGGCGTCACGTCGAACAGTTCGTCGCTTCGGAGGGCGACGAGAGCCACGGCGGCGGAGACGCCGAACGACGTCGGCGTCCACTCGAACCAGTGCGGCCAGAGGCCGAGAAGGCGGACACTGAACGAGAGGAAGGGGGCGCTCGCGCCGAGGAGCATGACGAGCACTCCGTGACTGTACGCGCCGTCGTCGCGGACCAAGAGCCGACCGAACACGAACGCGCCGACGAGACAGAGAGCCGCCGAGTAGAGTATGTGGGCGTCGAACAACGGCCCGTACGACGAACCGAGGACCGCGCCCGTCGGAATCGACAAGAGCGTGTAGTCACTGACCAAGGGACCGCCGCTTCCCGCGAAGAGAAGAACCGCCACGAGCGCGGGTTCGACCGCGAGTGCGGCGACGCCTCGGCGAGTCAAAACGCGGTTCTCACCGGCGTACGCGAGCGAGAATGCGAACCACAACGTGGGGACGGAGATGGCGCCGACCCAGCCGATCTGGTTCCACACCGCTTTCGCCGCCAGCGACCCCGAGGCGAGTTGAAGCCCGTAGCCGGTCGCCCAGATACCCGCGGCGAGCATCAGAAGCGAGAACGGGATACGGACGCGCCGAGAGTAGAGCCGAAACTGAACGAGAACGACGACCGTAACGATGCCGCACAACGTGCCCGCTAAGAGTGGAAGTACCGCGAGCCGCGTCGTCAGTACCATCTGGTTGGGTGCCTCATATCATCTCGGTCACCGTCTCAACCTCTCTGTCCCGAACCCGATGTCGCGTCGGTCCGTGTTACCCACACGAAAGGTAACCTGTTACTTAAACAGTTTGTTCCTGGTATCAAAGATGATAGTTCTACTGGCCGATTCGGCCGTCGCTCGCGTCGGTAGGAAACGCCTACGGACGGAGCGAACGCGGATTACTCGGCGGTTTAGTCCGCCGAACGGGCCGTCACCGAACCCATAACCAAGTCCGACTGCCGTCTCTCGTCTGGTATGACCGACCGGACGTACGTCACGCCCGACGAACTGGATTTCACCGAAGACGACAGCGTCCGCGAGTTGGGAGACGACCGGTACGTCGTCGCAGTCGACGGAGACGGCGGCCGTCCCGAGGCGGCGGCCGAACCCGGGCGACGGGCGGTCGAAGAGAGGGCGTCGACCGACGACGAATCGTCCGATTCGGACCGCTACTACCTCGAACTCGGCGCTCGGACCGACGTGGCCGAAGACGAGACGGTGGTCGCGGGCGACGATATCGGGGCGGTGTTCGCCGACGCCCTCAGGTGGTACGCGCGCCGCGTCGCGCCCTCGGAACGTCCGCAGAAAGTGGTGAACGTGCTCCTCTCGGACACCGAGTTCGCCGTCACAGACCGAGTTCGCGACCGATGACGAGGTGTTGTATCTCGCTCGTCCCCTCGCCTATCTCCATCAGTTTGGCGTCGCGGTAGAATCGCTGCGGCGCGAAGTCCTCGGTGTAACCGTACCCGCCGAGAACCTGCACCGCGTCTTCGGCGACTTCGCGGGCCGCCTCGCTGGCGTCGAGTTTCGCGAGTGCGGACTCTCTGGTCACCGGGTCGCCCGCGTCGTACGTCGTCGCCGCGCGGTGGGTGAGGAGGCGCGCCCGTTCGGTCTTGCGGTGCATATCGACGAGTTTGTCGCGGATGGCGTCGAACTCCGAGATGGACTTGCCGAACTGTTCGCGTTCGAGAGCGTAGGACTTCGCAGCCTCGAACGCGCCCTGCGCGAGGCCCGTAGAGAGCGCTGCGATGGAGATGCGGCCGCCGTCCAGCGTCTTTTTGGTCTGCGTCCACCCCTCGCCTTCTTCGCCCAGCAGGCGGTCCTCGGGGAGGTACAGGTCGTCGAACCGAATCTCGCAGGTCGGCGAGGAGTTTAACCCCATCTTGTCCCACACCGTCGTCACCTCGAACCCGTCGTCGTTCCGCGGGTCCACGATGAACGTCGAGATGCCGTCGTAGCCCGCACCGGGGTCGGTGACGGCTTTCACGACTATCGACCCGGCGACGTTTGCGTTCGTGATGAACTGCTTCGTCCCGTCGAGGACGTACCCGTCGCCGTCTCTCTCGGCGGTGGTGTCCATGTCGCTGGCGTCGGACCCCGACCCGGGTTCGGTGAGGGCCCATCCGCCGAGATACTCGCCCTCCGCGAGGGGGCGGAGCCACCGTTCTTTCTGCTCGTCGGTGCCGAACATCTCGATGGGTTTCGAGGCGAGGCTGACGTGGGCGGCGTAAGAGAGTCCGACGCCGCCGGAGACGCGGCCGAGTTCCTCCGTCACGAGGGCGTACATCAGTTGGTCGCCGCCGAGTCCGCCGTACTCCTCGGAGACGGGGACGCCGAGCATGTCGAGGTCGGCGAGTTGGTCGAACACCTCCTCGGGGAAGCGGTGGTCCGTCTCTATCTCCTGTGCGATGGGTGAAATCTCCGCCTCGCAGAACTCTCGGACGGTGTCTCGCATCATCCGGTGTTCGGAGGGTAA
Source organism: Halopelagius inordinatus (assembly GCF_900113245.1). Lineage (NCBI taxonomy): Archaea > Methanobacteriati > Methanobacteriota > Halobacteria > Halobacteriales > Haloferacaceae > Halopelagius > Halopelagius inordinatus. The sequence goes on along the minus strand of NZ_FOOQ01000001.1, from coordinate 1,123,894 downwards.
CTCGAAGTCCATGACGTGACGTTCCGACGTGAACGCATTAAACCAATCGAACGTCCGTGACAGACCTCCGGTTCCGCCGCAACTGTCGGCTCCGACGGACAATAGGCATTTGCGTTCGGCGCGGCTACTGGACGTCGATGTACGACCGGGTTCTCGTCCCCACCGGCGTCGGCGACGACGCCGAACGGACGATCAACTGCGCCCTCGACGTGGCGCAACGGTACGACGCCGAACTCCACGTCCTCCGCGTCTCGGACCCCGAACGGGCGAGCGTAGAGACGCCCGAGACGGACCCGGACGGCGCGCGAGACGCCCGCGAGAAACGTCCCGAGATATCGAACCGAGTCGGGGAGCGCGCGGTCGCGGGCGGCGTGAACGTCGTCAGCGCCGTCCGGTGCGGGCCGCCGGTCGAGACGATACGGGAGTACGCCGACGAGTCCGAGGACTTGGTGTTGCTCCCGGACCGCGGGGGGTTCTGCGACGAATCGTACCGCGTCGGGGGCGTCGTCGGACGGTGCCTCCGCGAGTGTTCCATCAGCGTCATGACCGTGAGAGCCGAGCACTGAACGGTCGGCGTGGGTCGCTCGGAGAGGTGCCGCGGCCGTCCCGGTCCGCGCTCGGAACTCCACCGTCCCGAACGAACTCGCGGCGGGAGGGGGTTTCCAAAAAAGTGGGATTCTTCACGCGGTTCCTTCTTTCCGGGGCGCGAATCTGCATCTATGTACGACAGGATACTCGTTCCGACGGACGGAAGCGACCCCGCCAATAACGCCGTCGACCACGCTATCGACCTGGCGCGGCAACACGGCGCGGAACTGCACGCGCTCTCCGTCGTGGACGCCCGACACGTCGGGGTCGGAGCCCCCGCGGTCACCCCCGAGGAGGTACAAGCAGCGATCGAAGAGCGATCGGAGACGGCGACGGCCCGAGTGCGCGACCGTGCGGCGGTCGAGGACGTGGACGTGGTCACCGCCGTCAGAAACGGTTCGCCGTCCGACGAGATACGGTCGTACGCCGACGAGGAGGACTGTGACCTCGTCGTGATGGGGACGCACGGCCGGACCAGCGTCGAACGATATCTCCTCGGAAGCGTCACCGAACGAGTCCTCAGACGCGGCGACACTCCCGTGTTGGCGGTTCGAGGCGACGACTGAATCGAGACGCGGGACGGCCCCGCCCGGAGAGTTATACGCACCCCCATCCTTACACCCCGTATGGAACTCCGCCGCCTCGTTCGGGGGCGCGTGGACTGGCCGCGACTCGAAGCAGTCGCTCGCGAGTTACAGACGCGCTACGACCGGGAGGAACTACACATCCGCTTTCTGGAGGCGGACAACTGGCTCTCGACGCCGATGGTCGTCGACGACGAGTGGTTCGTGAAGGTCGTCTCCCGGCAGAACTCGCTCGTCCACGCCGTCTTCACGACGACTCGCAACCTCGGCGCGTTCTCCTCGGGGCGCGAGGGCTTTTTCGAGCATTTCGGCACGCCCTACCAGATGGCCGAACACGAACTGGAGGCGACCCGTCGGATGCGCGAGATAGGCGTCAACGCACCCGAACCCGTCGAGGCGTTCGAAGTGGGCGAACTCGGCGTCCTCGTGTTGGAGTATCTTCCGAACTTCCGCCCCCTCGACGAGTTGGACCGGAGGCGAGAGGTCGATATCGCGCCCGACGTCTTCGAGTCTCTCCGACGGATGCACGACGACGGACTCGCCCACGGTGACCTCCGCGCGGAGAACGTCCTCATCGTCGACGGCGAGGTGTTCTTCATCGACGCGACGAGCGTCAGCGAAGGCGCGGCGGACGACGCCCGGTCGTACGACCTCGCGTGCGCGTTGGCGGCCTTCGAACCGCTCATCGGCGCGAAAGAGACGGTCGCCGCCGCGAGAACCTCGTACGACACCGACGAACTGCTCTCGGCGCTCGAATTCCTCGACTTCGTCAACATCCGCCCCGACCACGACTTCGACGCCACGGGACTGAAAGGCGAGATAGAGAAATGCGCCAGTTAGACGCGGGACGGACTCACTCGTAGTCCGCGCCGCCGAGGTACAACTGCGATACCTCGGGGTTGTCGAGGAGTCCGTCCGCGTCGTCCTCGTAGGCGACGGTTCCCTGGTCGAGGACGTACCCGCGGTCCGAGATGGCGAGTCCCTCGCGGGCGTTCTGTTCGACCATCAGGATGGCCGTCCCCAGTTCGTTGACCGTCCGGACGTTCGCGAACACGTCTTCGACGATGCTCGGCGCGAGTCCGGCCGACGGTTCGTCGATGAGCAACACGTCGGGCTCCATCACCAGCGCTCTGGAGAACGCCAGCACCTGCCGTTGCCCGCCCGACAGCGTCCGCGCTTTCGCCTCTCTTTTCTCGTCTAAGAGGGGGAAGCGGTCGTACAACCGCCCGATTACCTCGTCGAGTCCGGATTTGCGGGCGACGCCGCCCATCCGGAGGTTCTCCTCGATGGTCAGAGACGAAAAGACGTTGTCCACCTGCGGGACGTAGCCGACGCCTTTGCGGACCAAATCTTCGGGTTCGGTCCCCGTGATATCCTCGCCGCCGAGTCTGACGGTCCCGTTCCACGGCTTCAACAGGCCGAACACCGTCTTCAGTACGGTGGATTTGCCCGCGCCGTTCGGACCGATGATGCAGACGATTTCGTCTCTGTCGAGGTGGAGACTCAGGTCGTCGAGGACCTGCGCCTCGCCGTACCCCGAGTCCACCCCCTCGACTGCGAGTGCGACGTCGTCGGCGCTCTCCGTCTGTCGTGGTGTGTCGGTACTCATCTCAGGCACCTCCGAGGTAGGCGTCGATGACGCGTCGGTCCGACCGGACTTCCTCCGGCGTCCCCTCCATCAGCACCTTCCCCTGGTCTAAGACGATGACCGGGTCCGCGAGGTCCATGATGAAGGGCATGTCGTGTTCGATGATCAGGAACGTCTGGCCCTCGTCGTTGAGTTCGCGCACGAACCGCTTTATGTCGTTCGCGAGCGTCGGGTTGACGCCCGCCACCGGTTCGTCCAAGAGGAGGATGTCCGGACTCGTCGTGATGGCGCGCGCGAGTTCGACGAGTTTCAACTGCCCGCCGGAGAGTTCCGCCGACGGTTCGTCGATGAGGTGCGCTATCTCGAAGCGTTCGAGGAGTTCCTCGGCGCGTTCGATGTTGGCTCTCTCTTCTCTGGTCACGGTCGAGGGACTCAGCCAAAGCGGCAGTATCGACTCGCCCGTCTGGGGGCGCGCGCCGACGAGCATCGCCTCGCGGACGGTCATGTCCTCCAGTCGCCGCGGCGTCTGGAAGGTGCGCACGAGTCCGGCCCGCGCCGTCTCGTGCGGCTTCTTGTCGGTCACGTCGGTGTCGTTGACCCAGACCCGGCCGTCGTCGGGGTCGTAGAACCCCGAGATGAGGTTGAACAGCGTGGACTTGCCCGCGCCGTTCGGCCCTATCATTCCGGTGATGGTGCCTTCCTCGACGGCGATGGACGCGCCGTCGGTCGCGACGAGTCCGCCGAACGCCTTCCGGAGGTCGTCCGTCCGGAGAATCTGGTTCGGCTTGTCGAGGTTGGCTCCCTCGTAGGTCATCTCAGTCCCGTTCTGTCGGCTCATGCGTCCTCCTCCCGCCCGCGCGAGGCGGGCCAGACGAGTTCGTCGCGCGGCGGGAGCAGTCCCTCCGGGCGAACCCGCACGACGAGGATGATGAGCAGTCCGACCAACAGCAGTCGAATCGGCGCGAGGTCGATGCCGAGACTGGTGAACGCCGCGACGTCGTTGAGAAAGCGCGTCCCCTCGCGGATGGCGATTATCGTCGCCGCCCCGAGAACCGCGCCGCGGTTGCTCCCCGTCCCGCCGAGGATGACCGCGATCCAGATGTAAAACGTCGTCAGCGGGATGAGGTCCGTCGGGTCGATGTAGAGGTTCACGTGGACGTAGAACGCCCCCGCGATGGCCATGATGACCGACCCGAGAACGAACGACTGCATCTTGAACGCGTAGGTGTTCTTCCCCAGCGCCTTCGCTAAGTCCTCGTCGGAGCGAATCGTCCGGAGGACGCGGCCCCACGGCGAGCGGTGAACCCGCCACAGGAAGCCGTAGACGAGGGCGATGAGAACCACCACGACGGCGAAGTTCGTCGCGTTCTGCGTCAGCGGCAGGTCCGGCAGTAGTCGCGGGATGCCGGAGATACCGCTGGATCCGGCCGTCCACTGCTCCTCGTTGAGGATGAGTCGGCGGATGACCTCGGCCAGTCCGAGCGACGCGATGGCGAGGTAGTCCTCGCGCAGGCGGAGCGTCGGAATGGCGATGAAGACGGCGACGACGGCGCTGACGACGACGGCCGCGAGGAACCCGACAATCGGGCTCAACCCGAGTTCCAACGGCGAACTCGGCGCGCTCAAAAGCGCCGCGCAGTAGGCCCCGATGCCCCAGAACGCCGCGACGGAGAAGTTGATGAGGCCGGTGTAGCCCCACTGGACGTTCAGTCCCAACGTCAAGAGGACGTACATCCCGGCCAAAGAGAGCAGCGACAGGAGGAACGGGAGCTTCACGACCCCGAGCGCCGTCGCCACCAGCAGGGCCAGAACTATCCCCGCCACGCCGACGAGCACGGTTCGCTCGCCGTCGGTCCGGGCGACGGAGTTTGCGATTCCCGAGAGACCGCCTGCGTCGCTCACGTCGTCTCACCCATGATTCCGCTCGGTCGAACGAGCAGTATCGCGACCATGATGACGAACGCGACTGCCTCGGCGTACTCCGAGCCGATGGGGATGCCGACCATAGAGAACATCGGCGTCAGTTCGTACAGCATCCCGATGACGAGTCCGCCGAGCATCGCGCCGTAGACGGAGCCGATACCGCCCAAGATGACCGCGGCGAAGACGATGAGCAGGATGTCGAACCCCATCCGCGGGCGGACGAGCGTCTCCAGTCCGAGGAAGACGCCGCCCGCCGCCGCCAGGACGCCGCCGATGACCCACATGGCGACGATGACCTCGCGGGTGCGAATCCCGCTGACCCGCGCGAGGTTCGGGTCGTCGGCGGTGGCGCGCATCTTCCGCCCCAGCGTGGTGTACTGGAGGACGAAGTGGAGGATGCCCACGAGAACCACCGCAGAGAGGACGACGGCGACCTGTCGGGGCGTCACCGCGAGGTTGAACGTCTCGCGAATCTCGGGGATGGGCCCCGCCCGCGGGACGCCGTACCGTTGCGGACTCGTTCCGAACGCGAGGAAGACGACGGCCCGGTACGAGAGCGCCACCCCGATGCTCGTGATGAGCAGTTCGATAGAGCCCGCATCGAGCGGTCTGTAGACTACGAACTCCGTCAGGACGACGACGACGGCGGCCACCGCCATCCCGACGAGAAGCACGACGAACAGCCAGACGGGCAGTCCGAAGAGGAGGATGCCCTCCATCGCGGGCGCGACGACTGGAACGACCGCTAACGCGCCGAACGCGCCGACCGTCAGGGTGTCCCCGTGGGCGAAGTTCGCGAAGTCGGCGATGCTGTAGACCAGAGACAGGCCGATAGACGCGAGCACGATGATGCTGCTGAACACGATTCCGTTGACGACGAACTGAAACGGGTTCAGACCCTGGAGGAGAATCATCCGACTCTCCCCGGGGGTCCGGACCCCGTCTGTCCACCCGACTCGTTCATCTTAGCTCGTGATGTACTCGCCGTACTCGTAGGCGTGCTCTTGGACGCTGTACACCTGATAGGTGCCCGGCGGGTCGCCGTTCTCGTCTAAGTCGACGAGGCCGCTGACGCCCTGATAGTCCACGTCGCTCGGCGACCCGCCGTCGCGGAGCATCCCGGCCGCCTCCTCGAAGGTGAACGCCTCTTGGCCCTCCGGGCGGGTCACGTCGCGGACGACTTCGTTCAGGGCCTCGCCCGTGAACTCGTCGGCCGCCTCGATGGCCAGCGCCGCGATGTGGACCGCGTCGTAGGTGAACGCCGCCCAGACGGTCGGTTCGGCGTCGTACTCGGACTTGAACGTCGAAGCGAAGTTCTTGAAGTTCTCCTGGTCGCCGGGGGCGGACTCCGTGATGCCCTGCATGCCGTCTAAGCTCCCCTCCGGCGTGTTCTCCAGAATCTCGTCGGCGACGGTCGATTCCGCGCCGTAGTAGTCGACCTGCGTGTTGTAGCCTTGGTCGAACGACTCGTTGGCCATCACGGTCATCTCGTTGGCGTAGGTGAGGAACAACCACGCCGACGCGTCGGTGTTTGCCATCTCGGTGAGCGTTCCGCTGTACGACGACTGCCCTTGGTCGTGCGGTTCGTTGTAGACGACGTCCCCCTCGAACGTATCCGCGAAGACGTTCGACAGGCCGGTCCCGTAGTCGTTGTTGACCCACGTGACGGCGACTTTGTCGTGGTCCTCGGCGATGAACTTCGCGAGAGCCTCACCTTTGGCCGACCCGGAGGGACTCGTTCGGAGCAGTCCCGGAACGTTGGTGAGTTCGGGGCTGGTGGAGTTCTGTGAAATCTGGACGACGCCGGCACCCTTCGTGACGGAGTCGTACATGGCGATGGAGACGCCGGAGCCGACGGCGCCGATGAAAAGCGGGACGCCGTTCTGTTCGACGAGTTTCTGCGCGGCGGAGACGCCGGACTGGTTCGACGACTCGGAGTCCTCGACGGCGATTTCGAGCGAAGCCCCGTCGGAGCCGATTCCCACGTCGTTTATCGCCGCGAGTGCGAGGTCCTTGCCCCGTTGGTTCCGCTTGCCGTACGGCGCGAGCGAACCCGTGAGCGCGTCCACCATCCCGATGGTGTACGACTCTTGGCCGCCGCCGCTGGAGTCGGTGTTCTCGTCGGTGTTCTCCCCGCCGGAGTCGGTCCCTTCACCTTCGGTTCCGGACCCTTCGGAGTCTTCGAGACATCCGGCCGTGGCCCCCACCAAACCGGCCCCAGAGAGCTTCAACAGCGTACGACGGTCGAGTTTCCCGTCCGTGCCATTAGATTCCATGACAGGGTAGTCTCACAGGTATTGATGAATAAGGGTACATCCGACCATGGTCGGGTTCGGGAGTCGAATCCGGGGGTAGAACGACTTCAACCGTCCGATATTAAGTTAATTTCGTCTCGAATCACCAAGAATTGTATGGTAGGGTCTCACACTAAGCCGATAGGGCGGACAGTGGCGAAAGATGATACCACCGGTGGCGAACAACTTTGTGGCGGGCGAGGACGCCGAGACCGCGCTCTCGTACGTCTCGGAGACGAACGAACGCGGGATTCGGGGGATAGTGAACCTCCTCGGCGAGCACTACGACGCGCGAGAACCCGCAGACGAGGACGCCCGACAGTACGTCGAACTCGTCGACCGAATCGACGACCGAAACCTCGACTGTACCGTCTCGGTGAAGCCGTCTCAGATCGGACTCGGCGTCGGCGAACGCGCGTTCGAGGAGAACTTAGAGCGCATCGTCGACCACGCGACGGACCGAGACGTGTTCGTCTGGGTCGACATGGAGGACGCGGACACCACCGACGCGACACTCGACGCGTTCGAGGAGAACGCCCGCCGGTCCGACGGCAACGTCGGCCTCTGCGTGCAGGCGAACCTCAAGCGGACGGGCGACGATTTGGAACGCCTCGCCGACGTCCCGGGGAAGGTCAGACTCGTCAAGGGCGCGTACGACGAACCGAAATCCATCGCCTACAAAGACAAGTCGGTCGTAGACGAGAAGTACCGCGAGCATCTGGCGTTCATGTTCCGCGAGTTCGACGACGGCGTCGCCGTCGGAAGTCACGACCTGGCGATGGTGAACCACGCCGCGGACCTCTACCGCGAGCATCGGACCCCGTTCGAGGTGCAGATGCTGATGGGCGTCCGCGAGGACGTCCAAGACGAACTCGTCGGGAAGATACCGGTCTACCAGTACATCCCGTACGGCGACAAGTGGATGTCGTACTTCTCCCGGCGGGTTCGCGAACGGAAGGAGAACGCGCTGTTCGCGCTCCGTGCGGTGCTCTCCTGACGACCGCGCTCAGTTCGACTCGGGGTCGAGCAGTTTCGCCTCCGCCTTTCGGAGATGTTCCAAAAGCGTCGTCTTCGAGATGTCGAACTCCTCGGCCAAGTCGCGCGTGGAGATGCCGCGGGGCCACTGGTAGTAGCCTCGGTCGCGGGCGAGTTCGAACACCTCTTTCTGCGTCGACGTCAGCGTCCCGAGTCGCCGTTCGCGTTCGGGTTCGACCGTCTCCGAGGAGGCGATGCGCGCGACGGATATCTCCGCGCCGCTCTCGTCTCGGACCGCCTCGAGGTTGGCCTCTATCTCGCCGCGTTCGCCGGCGAAACACACCTTCCAGTACTCTCGTCCCCCCTCGATGCGCGAGGGCGCACTGTGGACGAATCCGTGTCTGAGCAACACCGGACAGATCATGTCGCCGGGGTCGTACTCCAAGAAGAACTCGCGGGCGACTCGGCCGGGAGCGACGCGGGCGGCGCTTCGACCGAACCGCTCTTGCAGTTCTCGGACCTCGCCGGCGCGGTCGGATTCCTCGATGGCGTCTAACAGCCGTTCGACTTCCTCGGCAGACTCCCCGTAGGCCGTGAACAGTCCGTTCACCGTCTCGCCCTCTCCGAGCGTCTCCGGCGCGGTGTAGATGGCGTGCGCGAGGATGCCGCCCGGGAGGCGGTCCGTCGCCTCGATAGCCCAGCAGTTCGGATGCCACAGATCGAGCGTCAGCCGAGTCCCTGTCGCGGTGGCCGTTCGGGCACTCATTACCCTTCCGTAGACCTCTATCACGTATATGGTTGACTATCAGCAAGACGTCGGACCGGCCCTCCCGTCCATGGACGGGATGTGGGTTATTACGGCGTCTCCTAGACACAGTCATCATGGTGAGTGACGAAGTCTACAACCACTACATAGACGGCGAGTGGACGGACGGGTCCGGAGACGAGACGTTCGAGAGCGAGAACCCCGCGACGGGCGAATCGCTCGGCGAGTTCCGCCGCGGCACAGAATCCGACGTGGACGAGGCTCTCGCGGCCGCGGAAGACGCCTTCGAGGAGTGGCGCGACCTCTCGCACATCGACCGCGCGGAGTATCTCTGGGATATCTACCACGAACTGAAAGAACGCCACGAGGAACTCGGCGAAGTCGTCACCAAAGAGTGCGGCAAGGAGATAAGCGAAGGCAAAGCCGACGTCACCGAGGCGTGGCACATGGTCGAGTGGGCCGCGGGCGACGCCCGCCACCCGAAAGGCGACGTGGTCCCCTCCGAAATCCCGGCGAAGGACGCGTACATGCGCCGGAAACCGCGCGGCGTCGTCGGCTGCATCACCCCGTGGAACTTCCCCGTCGCCATCCCGTTTTGGCACATGGCCGTCGCCCTCGTCGAGGGGAACGTCGTCGTCTGGAAACCCGCAGAACAGACGCCGTGGTGCGGTCAGATCATCGCGGAGATGTTCGAGGAGTCGGGCATTCCCGACGGCGTGTTCAACATGGTGCAGGGCTTCGGCGACGCCGGGTCCGCCGTCGTCGAGGACTCCCGCGTCGACACGGTTCTTTTCACCGGGTCGGCGGAAGTCGGCCACGAAATCGCCTCGAAAGTCGGCGGCGAACCGGGCAAACTCGCCGCCTGCGAGATGGGCGGGAAGAACAACATCGTCGTCACCGAGAAGGCGGACTTAGACGTCGCCGTCCACTCGGCCGTCATGTCGTCGTTCAAGACCACCGGACAACGCTGCGTCTCCTCGGAACGACTCGTCGTCCACGAGGACGTCTACGACGAGTTCAAACAGCGGTTCGTCGAGACGGCGCGGAACGTCTCCGTCGGCGACCCTCTCGACTCTGATACGTTCATGGGGCCCCTCATCGAGGACGGCCACAAAGAGAAGGTCACGGAGTACAACGAACTCGCCGAACGCGAGGACGTGAACGTCCTCGTCGACCGGACGGAACTCGACGACGACGAGATTCCGGCGGGGCACGAAGACGGCCACTGGGTCGGTCCGTTCGTCTACGAGGCCGACCCCCACGAGGACCTGCGGTGCACCCACGAGGAAGTGTTCGGTCCGCACGTCGCCCTCTTGAAGTACTCCGGCGACATCGAGGACGCAGTCGAGATTCACAACGACACCGACTACGGACTCGCCGGAGCCATCATCTCCGAGGACTACCGGCAGATAAACTACTTCCGCGACCACGCGGAGGTCGGACTCGCCTACGGGAACCTCCCGTGCATCGGCGCGGAGGTCCACCTCCCGTTCGGCGGCGTCAAGAAGTCCGGAAACGGCTACCCCTCGGCCCGCGAGGTCATCGAAGCGGTCACAGAGCGAACCGCGTGGACGCTCAACAACTCGAAGGACATCCAGATGGCGCAGGGTCTCTCTGCGGACATCAAGACGCAGGACGACTGAACCGGTCGCCGCCGTGCCGTTCGGACGGAGAGCAGAAACGAACTAACACCTCCGAAGACGCCGCGAGTTGGCGTCCTTATTTTCTCTCTACGTCTCCTTATTCGACGCAGATTCCCTCACGACTCCGCAACGACTGAAATTACCTCAGAGAGTATATATCAATGAGTACACAGTCGCTGTGTGGATAGACGGAAATTCATTGCATGCGTAGGTGCTGCGTCGGTAACAGGTCTTGCTGGCTGTTCCGGTTCGAGCGAACCGGACGATTCGAGTTCGGGCGACGCCGACGAATCGACGCCCGAACCTACCGAGGGATCGACATCCGAACCGACGACGGAACCGACCCCGACGGAGACGGCGACGCCTGAACCCGAGTCTGCACTGAAAATCAACGAGGACGAATTCTACGAGGAGGATTTCAGCGCTGGCGTAACCGGAATCGTCGAAAACACGACGGACGAGACGATTAGCTACGTCGCAGTCGAGGTAGCGTTCTACGACGCCGACGACGTGAAACTCGAAGACGGTCTCGACAATACCCAAGACCTGAAAGGCGGCGGGAAGTGGAAGTTCGACGCGATGTATCCCGGCGATGCAAGCGAGGTTGACCACTACGAAATTTCGGCCAGCGATAGCCCGTTCTAACTGCTCGCCGCTCGTTTTTCGCGGCCGAATACTCTCGTGTTACCGCGTCAATCGAGGAAGGGGGCGCGGTACGAGAATCGAGTGACTAAGCCGACGTTGGCGGTCGTCGCTCGAAGGAAGGACGTGTGAAAGGGTCGCGCGCCGCCACCGGATGGGGGCGGCGCGCGAGTCGGCAGTAGGCTGGCGTAGCCCTGCCGGGCGAGAGGCGAAGGGAGGTGGAAACCGCCTCCGCCGGGTCGGAGACGGCGGGTGACGCCGTGGCGTCGTCGCGTGCCGTAGTGGACCCCGTGCACTACGGCGTGGTGCGGCGGGTTGTGCCGACTCTCGACGAGAAAAGCGTCGGGCGTCGGCAATTCAGCTTAAACGACGGGTACCAATAAACCCTCCGGGCGTTTCGCGACAGACCACGGACATAACGTATCACTAAGCCCGCCGAAACCGTCCGATTTACGCCGGGCGTTCGGTCTCTCGGCGGAGTGCGGCTTCGAGGTTGTCGAGTTCTTGGTCGAGGTTGCGCTTGAAGAATCGCTCGACGCCGGGAACCCGGCCGTCGACGACGAACTCGTTCAGTAGTCTCGTGCCGCCGTCTATCTCCTCTACGGTGTGTTCGCCGGTGACCCGCATCACCTTCGATTTGCCGACGAACTTGACGTGCCGCGGCGGGTCAAACTCGACGTCTTCGGTTTCGACCGACGCGGTGGAGTTCAAGAACGGAATCGGGAGGCTGACCTCCCACGTCGCCCGGTTCGACCCCTCCGCGACCTCGTAACTCTCGACGACGCTTATGGCGTCGGCCCGCTTTCCCGGGTCGG